>DASYLE010000133.1:0-4120 GCA_036009745.1 Luteibacter sp.
CAGCGGGCAAGTCACCAGGGTCGGCGTGGCGAGCACGGCCATGCCGGTACCGCGCAGGCGTACCGCATCGTGCCAGCCGCAGCCGTTACCGGCGTCCTGGTCCGGAACCGGCTGGAATATCGCACCGGCGGCAGTCAGGGCAGCCTTGCAGCGTGGCGGATCGGCGTCCAGACGGGATAATTTGTACCGGAGAAAGAGATCGGGCGGCGCGCGCAGGTCGAGCGCTGCCCAGGGGTTGTAGCGATCGGGTGGCCGCCAGCCTCGCGACCAGACGAGGACCGCGATGGCCAGTAGCAGGGCGAAGAGGAGCCATCCACGCATTCGCGGAAGTTAGCGCGTCATATGTGATGAAACGCTTGCGGGAGCACCTTATTGTGGGAGCGAACCCTGTTCGCGAGTCCTTTGAGGCCATGACTCGCCCAGTCGCCAACTCTGGAAAGTCACAGCTCCAAAGGATTCGCGAACAGGGTTCGCTCCCACAACGGCGGAATCACATCAGGTTGCGGCCGTGGAACAGTTCCTCGATCTCGCGGCGGAGCAGCGACTCGATGCGCTGGCGCTCCTTGAACGAAAGGTCATCAGCGGTCGCCTCGAACAGGTAGGTGTCGAGGTCGAAGTCCTTGATGTGCATCTTCGTGTGGAAGATGTTTTCCTGGTACACGTTGACGTCGAACATCTCGTATTTCTGGCGGATGTGCTTGGCCAGGTAGTCCTGCACCGAGTTGATCTTGTGGTCGATGAAGTGCTTCTTGCCCTTCACGTCGCGGGTGAAGCCGCGGACGCGGTAATCGGCGATGACGATGTCCGACTCGAAGCTGTCGATCAGGTAGTTCAGGGCCTTCAGCGGCGAGATGACGCCGCAGGTGGCCACGTCGATGTCCGCGCGGAAGGTCGCGATACCGTTGTGCGGGTGCGTTTCCGGGTAGGTGTGGACGGTGATGTGGCTCTTGTCCATGTGCGCGACGACGGCGCCGGAGATCGTGTCGCGGCCGAGCTTCTCGACCACCGGCTCTTCGGAGATAAGAATTGTCACCGAAGCGCCCTGCGGGTCGTAGTCCTGGCGCGCGATATTGAGGATGTTGGCGCCGATGATCTCGGCCACATCGGTCAGGATCTGGGTCAGGCGGTCGGCGTCGTACTGTTCATCGATGTACTCGATGTAGCGCTGGCGCTGGTCTTCGGATACCGCATAGCAGATATCGTAGATATTGAAACTGAGGGCCTTGGTCAGGTTGTTGAAACCCTGCAGGCGAAGGCGAGGAAGCGGTTTTACCACGGCGGCTCTCCGAGGCCGCGGGGTAGCGGCCAGCAGTAGACGCGGGTTAGCACCAAGGGTCCCCGCAGAAATAAAAGTGATGTAAGGCGACTAGTCTTAGCGACCCTTGTTACCGGTTCGCGACAGAGGGTCGGGCCGGAAGGGCGCAAATTATGCGACAAGACGACGGGGAATTGAACCGGTTTGCGAAGAACTCTGTAATAATCGCGCGGTTAGAGAAGGGGGGCACCGGAGGATCGGGCCCGAGGCAGGCTGTACAGGGGGGGCCAGCCAACATCGCTGGAATGACGGAAGCAACCGTGGCACAACTAAAATATCTGCTTCAACAAGCCTTTGAACGCTCACAAGCCCCACTTGGCTTCGCACCCGACCCTGCCTCGATGGAGCGCTTTCTTACCGCGTGCCACCGGCGGCGCTACCCGGGCAAAACCGCGATCATCCGTCCGGGCGATCCGGCGAACACCCTTTACTACGTCGTCGAGGGCTCGTTGGCGGTCTGCACCGAGGACGAGGAAGGGCGCGAACTGATCCTGGCCTATATCAACCGCGGCCAGTTCATCGGCGAGATGGGCCTGTTCGTCGAGCAGGCACAGCGCGAATCGCTGGTGCGCACCCGCACGCCGTGCGAGATGGCGGAAATCAGCTACGAGCGCCTGTTCCAGCTGCTCGAAGGACCGTTGGCCAGCGAATGCCCCAAGCTGCTTTTCGCGATCGGTGCCCAGCTGACCAACCGTCTGCTGCGCACCTCTCGCCAGGTCAGCCGGATGGCCTTCATGGACGTCACCAACCGCGTGTCGCGCACCCTGCTCGACCTCTGCCAGGAGCCGGACGCGATGACCCATCCGGACGGCACCCAGATCCGCATCTCGCGCCAGGAAGTCAGCCGTATCGTTGGCTGCTCGCGCGAGATGGTCGGCCGCGTGCTCAAGCAGCTGGAGGAAGAGCGGATGATCGACGTCACCGGCAAGACCATCGTGGTCCGCGGTACCCGCTGAGGGGCCCGGAAAGGCGGCGTGCCTTAGTGCGCGCCGCCTTCATAAACCATGTACACGTCAGCGCGCGCGTAATGCGAGCCTTCGCGGATGGCCGGCTGCATGACGAAGCCGGCCCGCTGATACATACCCAGCGCCGTGGTCAGCGCGCTGTTCGATTCCAGGAACAGACGCGTGCCACCACGCCGGTGGAACTCCGCGATCGCCGCATCCAGCAGCTTGCGGCCCGCGCCGTGCCCGCGGCGGCCTTCGTCCACGCCCATCTTCGACAGTTCGTAAATGCCGGGCGACTCGTGCAGCAGCGCGCAGGTGCCGATTACCTCGTCGCCCAGCATCGCGAAGAAAATCGCCCCACCCGGCGCCAGTACCCACGATTCCGGATCGCCGAGCATCTGCCGATCGATCTCCTCGATCACGAAGTGGCGTTCCAGCCATTGGGCGTTGAGGCGGTAGAAGTGCTCGCGCAAGGCCGGCTCGAAGGGCACGATGCGGACTTCCGGCGCAGGGAACAGGGACATGCGGCGCACTCGATGACGGGGACCGCTGAACCTAGCGCGCCTGCCTGACGGTCGGCAAGATGCCGGCTGGCATCGCGGACCGGGATGTCGCACAGTGGGATCGAGCGCGCCCTGACGAGGCGCGACGGAGGAACCCCATGGACTGGACGGAATTCTTCAGCTTCGTTGGCGTCGGCCTGGTCGCCCAGCTGGTCGATGGCGCGCTGGGCATGGCCTACGGCCTGGTGTCCAGTTCGATCCTGCTTGCTCTTGGCCTGCCTCCCGCCGTGGCCAGCGCGACCGTGCATACCGCCGAAGTGGTGACCACGGGCGTATCGGGTGGCGCTCACGCCTGGTTTGGCAACGTCGACTGGAAGCTGTTCCGCCGCCTGGCTGTCCCCGGCGTGGTTGGCGGCATCGTCGGTGCGACCTTCCTGGCCAACGTCCCCGGCGACCTGATCCGCCCCTTCGTCTACGCCTATTTGCTGATCCTCGGCGGGATCGTCCTGCTACGCGCGTTCGGCCGCCCACTGTCGCATCACCGGGTGCGACACAAGCGCGTGCTCGGCTTCTTCGCCGGCCTGCTAGACGCCATCGGCGGCGGGGGCTGGGGGCCGATCGCGACCTCGACACTGCTCGCCCGCGGTGGCGCGGTACGCACCACGATCGGTTCGGTGAACGCGGCGGAATTCGTGGTGACCGTCGCGATCTCGATCACCCTGATCCTGCACCTGGGGATCCAGCACTGGCATATCGTGCTCGGCCTTTTGACCGGCGGCGTGATCGCGGCGCCGTTCGCGGCCTGGCTGGTCCGTCATCTGCCGCAGCGAGCGGTGATGGGCGCGGTCGGCGTGCTGATCGTGGCCATCAGTGTCATCCAGCTGGTGCGTAGTGTGGCCAGCTAAGGCCGACTAGAACCAGTGGACGACGCGCATGCGCTCCTTGAGCGCACGCGAGGCTTTCTTGGCGACCTTCTCGCTGGCATTGACCAGCACCGCCTCCTCGCCACCGCGAAGCATCGGCAGGTCGGCCAGTGAATCGCTGTAAACGCAGGCCCAGGGCGCCACGCTACCCAGGGTGGCGAGCCGCGCCACCTTGGCCTTGCCGTAGTTGTGCGACAGCACGCGCAGGCCGCACCAGCTGCCGCGCACCCGCGAAGCGACCAGTTCGATGCCATCCAGCTTCACTTCGTCAAGGATCGCCTCGGCCAGCGAATGCTCGCAGCCGGTGACCACGTAGACCCGGTCGCCGGCAGCGACGTGTCGACGCAGGGCGATCACGCCGTCGCGCAGGAACACACCCGGACGGCGCGCATAGGCGCGCCCGTAGTCCGCGATGCGCCGGCGATAGCCGGC
>DASYLE010000134.1:0-12820 GCA_036009745.1 Luteibacter sp.
GATATCGTTCACCCGCACGCGTTGCCAACCCCTGACGTCATGCAATTCAAGATCGCCCATGACTTCGACCGCCAGCGGCGAGAAACCGAACCGTGCAAAGCGCGACCGGAACAGATCGTCGCCGGCACGTCGCATGGCCGGCTCGAGGGTGTCGGACCACCGTTCCATCAGCGCTACCGCATCGCGCTCACTGGTCAGCAGATCGATATCGGCAATGTCGACGTTCGCGCCAACCAGCCATGCGGCCGCGCTACCGATCAACACCCAGCGATCGGTACAGCAGGCGTCCATCTCGGTAGCCAGCCAGGCAAGTTGAGCACGCAAGCTCGCGCTCACGCCCCGGCCCGACGCTTGCGCCATTGCTCGCGGGTCTGGCCCCACAACTCGATCGGTTTCTCGTGATACGGCTCGGGCAAGCGCCCGGGTCCGAGCAAAGCCGAGCCAAGCTTGCGCGCCACCGCCTGCGAAGCGACGTTATCCGGCGCAATGGAATGGATGATGGTTTCCCAGCCCAGGGTGTCGAAAGCCCAGTCCATTGCGGCCGCCGCGCCTTCGGGCGCATAGCCATATCCCCAGGCATCGCGCACGATGCCCCAGCCGACCTCGGTGCCCGGCCAGCCTTCCGGATACCAGGGGCCGAGCCGGCCGATCCAGCGACCACTGGCTTTCTCGATCACCGAGAACATGCCGTAACCCTGGATCGCCCAGGCGCCGGCCATGCTGAGGAAGCCTCGCCACGCGACCGACCGCGGTTGCGGTCCGCCAATATGCTTCGCGTTTTCCTCGTCGGCCATCAAGGCCGCCCAGCCCTCGAAATCCTCCGCCGCCGTGGGCCGGAGGATCAAACGCTCGGTTTCAATGCGCGGACCGGTCATCATGGTCTCAGAACGCGTTGATGCCGGTGACTTCGCGACCGACCACCAGCTGGTGCACGGTTTCCGTGCCCTCATAGGTGATCACCGATTCGAGGTTCAGCGCATGCCGGATCGCCGAATGCTCGGTGGTAATACCGGCACCGCCGAGGATGTCGCGCGTCTCGCGGGCAATATCGATCGCCATGCGGCAGTTGTTCCATTTGGCCAGGCTGACCTGGGTCGGTTGCATCTTGCCCAGGTCCTTCAGACGGCCGAGCTGAAGCGAAAGCAGCTGGGCCATGGTGATCCGCCGCGCCATTTCGGCAAGCTTCAACTGCACCGCCTGGTTCGCCGCCAGCGGACGGTCGAACAGGATGCGTTCCTTGCTGTATTCGAGGCCTTCGCCAAAGCACGCGATGGCGGCACCGATCGGCCCCCAGGTAATGCCATAGCGTGCCTGGGTCAGGCAGCCCAGCGGACCTTTCAGTCCCTTGACGTTCGGCAGGCGGGCACTATCGGGCACGCGCACGTTGTCGAAGAACAGGCCCGAGGTCACCGATGCGCGCAGGCTCATCTTCTTGTGGATTTCCTGCGCGGCGAAACCCTTGGTGTCGGTCGGCACGATAAAGCCCTGGATACCGTCCTCGGTCTGCGCCCAGACGATCGCGATATGGGCGAGATTGCCATTGGTGATCCACATCTTGGCGCCATTGATCACCCAGTCGCCGCCGTCCTTCTTCGCGCTGGTCTTCATGTTCGCCGGGTCTGAACCGCCATGCGGTTCGGTCAGGCCAAAGCAGCCGATCACTTCACCCTTCGCCATGCGTGGCAGGTACTCGCGCTTCTGCTCCTCGCTACCGTAGGCGTAGATCGGATACATGCACAGTGAACTCTGCACCGAAGCGAAGCTGCGGATGCCCGAGTCGCCGCGTTCCAGCTCCTGGCAGATCAGGCCATAACTGACCGCATTCATGCCGGCGCAGCCGTATTCCTCCGGCAGGGTCGCGCCGAGCAGGCCAAGGCTGGCCATCTCGGGAATCAGCTCCTTCGGAAACCGGGCCTGGTCAAAGCAGTCGCCGATGATCGGCAGCACGCGCTCGTCGGTGAAGCGGGCGACGGTGTCCTGCACCATGCACTCCTCTTCGGAAAGCAGCGAACGAACATCGTAGAGGTCGAACGGGTCGAGGCGGGCGGCCATGCGGAAAGTCCGTGACAATCGGGGGAAACCCTGGATTCTAGCGGTCAGCGGCATGCGGGTCACGGCGGGGTGCAACAGACGGCGGTAGGCGCGTGGGAGCGGCTGTGAAACCATACGCGGACTGCCCTGCGCCCTGCCCCCGGAATCCCCATGTTCAAAGGTGTCCTGCTGGGCTTCGCCTGTTTCGCGGCCTACGCGTGCAGCGATGCCTGCGTGAAGCTCCTCGAAGGCTCGCTGCCCGCCTACGAGGCGGTGTTCTTCGGCGCCCTGCTTGGCCTGGCCGCGCTGCCCTTCATCCGGAAACCCGGCGACCGCTGGCAGGAGGTTTTCGTGGCGAAGAAGCCCGGGCTGTGGTTTTTGCGCGCCGCGGCCGGCGCGGCCAGCAATGTCGGCGCGGTGATCGCCTTTACCGCCCTGCCCATGGCCGAGGCCTTCGCCCTGATCTTCCTGCTGCCGATCTTCGTCACCATTCTCTCGGTCATCTTCCTCAAGGAACATGTCGGCTGGCGCCGCTGGTCGGCGGTCATCGCCGGTTTCGTCGGCGTGCTGGTGGTGCTGCGCCCCGGTTTTCGCGCCCTCGGCCCCGGTCACCTGGCCGCCATGGCCTGCGGCCTGGCCGGTGCGCTGTCGATGATCGCACTGCGCGTGGCCGGCCCGCACGAGAAGCGGATCACCCTTTACGGCGCAGGCGTGGTCGGCCCGTTGGTGCTCGGTGGCGTGCTGATGCTGAAAACCTTCGTCTGGCCGGACTGGCACCAGTGGGTCCTGCTGTTTGGCTATGGATTGCTCGCCGCGCTGGCCGCGGTGCTGCTGATGTTCGCCACCCAGCGCGCCCCCGCCAACCGCGTCGCCCCGACCCAGTACAGCCAGATGCTATGGGCCATCTTCTTCGGCTACGTACTTTTCCACGACCACCTGGACTGGCCGATGCTGATCGGCATCGCGATCATCCTTGGCGCCGGACTGTTCACCTTCGTCCGCGAAGAGAAGGTCACGCCATGGTGGCGGCGAACGAAGATCGTCTAGCGATTGCTGACACCGTGCGGCACATGGCCCGTCGCGACGTGCTGGCGTGCCGATTCGACATTAGCCGGGGAATCGTCGAAGAAGATGTCGGCGCCGAAGGCTTCGAGGAAGGGGCCCTTGTCGCGACCGCCGAGAAACAGGGCTTCGTCGATTCGCACACCCCAGCGCCGCAACGTCAGGATCACGCGTTTGTGCGCCGGCGCGGAACGCGCGGTGACAAGTGCGGTGCGGATCGGGGAATCCTCGGCCGGAAATGCGGCCTGCAGGCGATGCAAGGCAGCGAGGAATCCCTGGAAAGGCCCCACCGACAATGGTTGGTCGGCCAACTCTGTTTCACTGCGGTGGAAGGCTTCGAGCCCCTCCTCGCGTGACACGCGCTCGCCCTCGTCACCGAAGATCACGGCATCGCCGTCGAAGGCGATACGGAGCTGCTCGGTCATCCGCGGCGGCGCCACCGACGGCAGGATCGTGGCCGCGGCCACGCCGGCGGCCAGGGCGCGGCCGACATCCTCGGCATTGGCAGAGAGGAACAGGTCGGCGCGGAACGGCGCGATGTAGTCGGAGGTCGGCGCACCGCTGGTGAAGGCGGCACGGGAAATTTCCAGGCCGTAGTGCTGGATCGCATTGAAGATGCGCAGGCCGGTGTCACCGGAATTGCGCGAGAGCAGGATGACCTCGACCGGCGGCACATTGCCGCCCAGCTTGTTCAGGCCGAGCAGCTTCTGCACCAGCGGGAACGCCACGCCCGGCTGCAGCAGGTCGTTCTCGTGCTCGATCTGGAATTGCCGGTAGGCGTCGAGGCCATCGCGTTCGAACAACGAATGACTGTCGCCAAGGTCGAA
Source organism: Luteibacter sp. (assembly GCA_036009745.1). Classification (GTDB taxonomy): domain Bacteria; phylum Pseudomonadota; class Gammaproteobacteria; order Xanthomonadales; family Rhodanobacteraceae; genus Luteibacter. Next base: position 3,921 of record DASYLE010000134.1, read on the forward strand.
CAGCGCACGCGACGAAATCGCCACGACCAACCGGTTGTCACCGGCGGCCCGTGCATCGTGTGCATTTCCCGTACTCGTATTCATGACAGGGCGAACTGCTCGTCGAGGATGCGCTGTTGCAGATTGTGCGCCGGATCGAACAGCAGGCGCACCGAGTGGCGGCGCGATTGCTTGATGTCGACGGATTTCACGTCGCGCACCTCGATGAAATCGGCGGTAGCGCTGATCGGGCGTTTGCCGGGATCGCGCACATCGAATCCGACCTTGGTCAAGTGCGGCAGGATCGCGCCACGCCATCGACGCGGACGGAACGGGCTGATCGGGGTCAGCGCCAGCACGTTCGCATCCAGCGGCAGGATCGGACCGTGGGCGGACAGGTTGTAGGCGGTCGAACCGGCGGGCGTGGACACCAGGATGCCGTCGCAGACCAGTTCCTCGAGCTTGACCGCATCGTTCAGCCGGATTCGCAGATGCGCCGCCTGGTTGCTCTGGCGCAGCAGGGATACTTCGTTGAAGGCCAGTGCCTTGCTTTCGGTACCGTCGATGCAGACGACGGTCATTTCCAGTGGATGCAGGACAGCCGGATGGGCGCGTTCGATCCGCTCCTCCAGGTCGTCCCGTTCATGCTGGTTCATCAGGAAACCCACGCGGCCGAGCTTCATGCCGTAAAACGGCACGCCGAGTGAGCGAAACCCATGCAAGGTCCGCAACATAAAGCCGTCGCCGCCGAGGGCGACGACGATCTCCGCTTCTTCCGGGGCCACACTGCCGTAACGTTTGACCAGCGCGGTCAAGGCCTGCTGGGCGACCCCGGTTTCGCTGGCGACAAAGGCAAGACGCATGGACGACGACCGTGTCGGGGAACCAAGGCCCAGCTTACGGCATCGCGCGTTGCGGTTACAGGCGCGAGCCTGTTGTGGGAGCGAACCCTGTTCGCGAGTCCTTTGGGGCTATGACTTCCCCAGTTACCGGCTCTGGTAAGTCAAGGCCTCAAGGGACTCGCGAACAGGGTTCGCTCCAACAGAGTACGTCAGCTCACCGGGATCTGCGCCAGCTGGGCCAGGCGGCGGACGGCGACCGAGGCGATCGGGTAGTCCGCGTTCTGGGTGAGTATCTCGGCGAGCATGGTTCGCGTGTACTTAAGCGTCGCATCGTCGCGGTCGAGCCAGGCACGCACCGCGTCGGCACCCTTCAGGCTGCCAGCCACGCTAAGCACCTGCAAGGCAAGCGCACGATGCTGGGTATTCAGTTCATCCAGCAGCGATCCACGCGCCTGCGCATGCCAATGGCCGTCGACCGGCAAGGCTTCGATCTGGTCGCGCAGCCACTCCAGGTCCAGCGCCTCACCGAGCGCATAGAACACGCTGGCGACTTCGGCGATCGGACGGTCGGACTGGCGTGCCACCTCGACCATGTCCAGCGCCGCGCGGAGCACCTGCATACGGGCCAGGCGTACGGCGACTTCGTTTGGCAGGCCGAGCCCTTCCCACTTCTCCTGGCTGGCCGCGAAATCGCCGCGGCCGGTATCGGTAAGCGCATCCGGCAAGGCATCGCGCAGGGCCATACCCGCGGTCTGGTAGCGCTCGACGTTGGCGGCGATGTCCAGCGAGCCGCCGGGACGGTTGAGCAACCAGCGGGTCAGGTGCCTGAGCAGCGCCCAGATCTGCATGATCGCGTCGATCTGGGTGTCCTCGGCGACCTTGCCGTCCAGCGCTTCGATATCGGCCCACAGGTCTCGCGCACCGATGATTTCACGTGCCGCGGTATACGCCTTCGCGATCGCCGCCGGTCCCTGCCCAGTGTCCTCCTGCATGCGCATCATGAAGGTGGCGCCCATGCGGTTGATCGTCGAGTTGGTCACCGCGGTGGCGATGATCTCGCGCTTCAGGCGATGCCGCTGCATATGCTCGGCGTATTTCTCGTGCAGCGGCACCGGGAAGTAGCGCACCAGCTCGCGCGACAGGTACGGATCTTCAGGTACGTCCGAATCGAGCAACTGCTGGAACAGGCGGATCTTGTCGTACGACAGCAGCACCGACAGTTCCGGCCGGGTCAGGCCCATGCCGCGGGTCTTGCGCTCGGCGAGCTCGGCTTCGCTCGGCAGCGATTCAACCTGGCGATCGAGCTGACCCTCGACTTCGAGGGTGCGGATGAAATGCGCCATCGAACCGAGGCGACGCACCGACTGGTGCTCCATCACGGTGATCGCCTGGTTCTGCCGGTAGTTGTCCCACAGCACCAGCCGCGCGACCTCGTCGGTCATCTCCGCCAGCTGTTTGTTGCGCGCGTCGAAGGTGAGCTCACCACGCTGCACGGCGTCGTTGAGCAGGATCTTGATGTTCACCTCGTGATCGGAAGTATCCACGCCGGCCGAGTTGTCGATAAAGTCGGTGTTGAGCAGCACGCCGTTAAGCGCAGCCTCGATGCGGCCCTTCTGGGTCATGCCCAGGTTGCCGCCCTCGCCCACTACCTTGCAGCGAAGCTCGTTGCCGTTGACGCGCAACGCGTTGTTGGCACGGTCGCCGACATCGGCATGCGACTCGCTGCTGGCCTTGACGTAGGTGCCGATGCCGCCGTTCCACAGCAGGTCGACCGGCGCCTTCAGGATCGCGCTCAGCAGGTCGGTCGGTGCCATATGGGCGACGTCGGCACGGATACCGAGCACCGCGCGCACTTCCGGCGATACCGGCAGTGACTTGGCGCTGCGCGGATACACGCCGCCGCCGGCCGAGATCAGCGACTTGTCGTAGTCGTCCCACGAGGAACGCGGCAAGGCGAACAGGCGCGTGCGCTCCTTGAACGAGGCTGCAACGTCCGGATTGGGGTCCAGGAAGATATGCCGGTGGTCGAACGCGGCGACCATGCGGATATGTTCGGACAGCAGCATGCCGTTGCCGAATACGTCGCCGGACATGTCGCCGATGCCGACCGCGGTGAAGTCCTGGCCCTGGCTGTCACGGCCCATTGCGCGGAAATGGCGTTTGACCGATTCCCACGCGCCCTTGGCGGTGATGCCCATGCCCTTGTGGTCGTAGCCGTTCGAACCGCCCGAGGCGAAGGCATCGTCCAGCCAGAAGCCGTGTTCCGAAGAGATCGCATTGGCGATGTCCGAGAACGTAGCCGTACCCTTGTCCGCGGCAACCACCAGGTACGGATCGTCGCCGTCATGGCGAACGACGTCGTGCGGCGGTACCAGGGCGCCTTCGACGAGGTTGTCGGTGATATCGAGCAGGCCGTTGATGAACATGCGGTAGCAGGCGATGCCCTCGGCCAGCTGTGCATCGCGGTCGCCGAATGCCGGCGGACGCTTGACCACGAAACCGCCCTTCGAACCGACCGGCACGATGACGGTGTTCTTCACCATCTGCGCCTTGACCAGGCCGAGCACCTCGGTACGGAAATCCTCGCGGCGATCGGACCAGCGCAGGCCGCCGCGGGCCACGGAACCAAAGCGCAGGTGGATACCTTCGACACGGGGCGCATAGACGAAGATCTCGCGGTACGGCACCGGCTTGGCCAGCTCCGGCACCGCGTGCGAATCGAACTTCACGGCGATGTACGGACGTGGCGCACCATCCCAGGCCTGGAAATAGCTGGTGCGCAAGGACGCCTGGATCAGGGCGACGAAGCTGCGCAGGATGCGGTCCTCGTCGAGGCTCGACACGGTCTCCAGCAAGGCATTGATCGCCTCCTCGATCGCGCTGACCTGGGCCTCGCGGGGCAGCGACAACGACGCTATCAGGTTGCCGACCAGGGTCGGCTGGGCAACCAGCACGTCATCGCGGATCAGTACGCGCATCTCGCTGGCGAGCAGCGATTCGGCGTGTTTGCGTTCGACCTCGCCGAGCGATTCGCGGCGCGGATCGAACTTCGCGCTGAACAATTCCACGAGCAGGCCGGCGATCGCCGGATAACCGTTGAATGCGTCCTCGATATAGTTCTGCGAGAAGGTCACACCGGTCTGCAGCAGGTATTTGCAGTAGGTGCGCAGCACGGCGACCTGGCGCCAGCCAAGCTTGGCGCCAAGCACCAGCCGGTTGAAGCCGTCGTTCTCGGCATTGCCGCGCCAGATCTGCTCGAAGGCATCCTCGAACAGGTTGCCGACCTGCTCGACGTCGAAGGCCAGCGCGCCGACCGGCTGCACTTCGAAATCCTGGATGAATAACGGCGAGCCGCCGAGCTTCACCTCGTACATATGCTCGGTGAGCACGCGCAGGCCGAGGTTCTCCAACTGGGGCAACACTTCGGACAGGGCAATGTCCGAACCGCTACGGTAAATCTTGAAGCGCAGCGCCTCGGGGTTCTGCGGCGGGTGGTAGAACGACATGCTGACCGCGTCGTTGCCGGAGAGCCCGGCCAGTGCCTTGACGTCGGCGGCGGCCAGTTCAGCGGACACCTCGTCGACATAGCCGGCCGGCAAGGCCTTGCCATAGCGGTTGGCCAGCACGATACCCTGCTGTTCGCCGAGCATGCCGATCAGGTTGTCGCGCAGGTCGTCGTACCAGTTGCGCACGATCGACGCCAGCGCGGTTTCCAGCGCGGCAATGTCATAGACCGGACGATCGCCGATCTTCGGGCGAACCACCACATGCAGGCGCACCAGCGCCGCCTCGCCCATAAGCACGGCGGAGTCGACGGTTTCGCCATGCAGGGTGTCGCGCAGCAGGCCCTCGACCCGCTCGCGTACCGTCGTATTGAAACGGTCGCGCGGGATAAAGACCAGGCAGGAGAAGAAACGGCCATAGCTGTCGCGGCGGATGAACAGGCGCGTGCGCGTGCGCTGCTGCAGTTCGAGGATGCCAGTGGCCAGCGCATACAACTCGTCCAGGCCACACTGGAACAGTTCCTCGCGCGGCAAGGTGTCCAGGATATGGCGCAGCGACTTGCCCGAGTACGAATCGAGCTTCAGCCCCGACCGCTCCATCACCGCGTCGCATTTGCGTCGGACCAGGGGCACGTGCTGCGGGCGCGACATGTAGGCGCTGGACGAGAACAAGCCGAGGAAGCGCTCCTCGGCGACCGGACGGCCCTTGGCGTCGAATTTGAGTACGCCGACGTAATCCATGTAACCCGGGCGATGGATCGGCGAGCGGGCATTGGTCTTGGTCAGGATGATCGCGTCGGTCGAGCCGGACTGGACCAGTTCACTGGCGACCAGGCTGCGCAGGCTGCGCGGCGCCATGGAACGCTCCGAGCCACGCAGGATGCCGAGACCGGAATGCTCGACCGCGCTCAGCACTTCGTCGCCATCGACGGGAAGCACCTCGTACTCGCGGTAGCCAAGGAAGGTGAAGTGCTCGGCGGCGACCCATTGCAGGAATTCGCGGGCCTCGGCGACTTCCTCGGGCTTCAGCGGCAACTCACGTGAGGCAAGCTCATCGGCGATCGCCAGCATGCGGTCGCGCATCGCCCGCCAGTCGCCGACGGCCTCGCGGACATCGGCCAGGGCCACCTCGACCGCCTTGCCCAACGGGGCGAGCTCTTCCTCGGCCAGGCGGTCGATCTCGAAACGCATCACCGATTCGGCATGGGTGCCATGGGCGCCGAGCGCGGTCAGGTTGCCGTCCGCATCGCGGCTCACCCGGAGCACCGGATGGACAACGGCATGGATCTCGGCGCTGGCGGCCGCGACCATCGAGACGGTATCGACCAGAAAGGGCATGTCGTCGGTGACCACCTCGATCACCGTCCGCGCGCCTTCGATGCCCGGACTGAACACGCGTACCGACGCGGTATCGGGCACGCGCTTGCGCATGAAGGTCAGCAGATCGGCGATCAGCGAGGCCCAGCGGTCGGGCGCATGCAGGCTGAAATCGTTCGGCGTGATCCGCTCGAAGAAGGCGTCGATAAAAAATTGCGCCTCCGCGAGGCGCTCGACAGCGAAACCACTTTTCTTCAGCTCTTCGAAAACGATGGCCGGAAACCGGCCGTCCTCTGCTACGCGAATCGCATTCATGGCGGACATCAACGTGTGGGGAAGGAAGAAAACCTGAAAAGCATAGCTGTCCGCACACACGCGTTCCAGACACATCGCCATGCTTTGCTTAGCTCTCGTACATCGCATCGCCACATAAAAAGTCGCGTCGGAACCGCCGCGTATCGGCCCAGCCCCGGAAACCCCCACCCTGATTCGCGACTTTTCGCGCCCGTCCCGGTGTGCACCGCAGCAATTCGCGCTTCATATATATGAAAAATACGTTGACGCAGCGTCCTTCGAAATTTTAAACTGGACGGTATAGTCTATCCCTGGCGTTCCCCGATGGCACAGCCCGACCCGCGCCCGGCGTCGGCACACCAGCAACGTGTGCTGCAAGCCGCTTGCACGCTGTTCCTCCGGGACGGCTATCGGGTGAGCATGAGCGCGGTGGCCCGGGAGGCCGGGGTCTCCAAACAGACGGTGTATGCCCACTACGAAACCAAGGACGGCCTGTTCCATGCCGCCGTGGAGCAGCTGGTCCAACCTCTGCATGCCAGCCTTCATACCGCCCAGCGAAGCCTTGCCGACACCCTTTATGACCTCGCCGAAGCCCACCAGAGCAATGTCATGGATCCGGCCAAGGTCGCCCTGGGGCGGATGCTGATCGCCGAAGCACCCCGTTTTCCGGTCGCCGCAAGGACTTTTTTCCGCACGGCGGTGGAAAACCTGCAAAATCGGCTTGCCGAACGCATGGGTGAGGCGATGAGCAGTGGGCAGATGCGCCAGGACGACCCGGACGCCGCCGCTGAACTGTTCCTCTCCATGCTGCATGGCCTGGAAGGGGACCGCCGACTGTTCGGCGTGCGCGGACGTAGCCGAACGGCACAAGACGCCTGGGCCCGGCATGCGGTAACTATCTTCCTGCAGGCATATGCGGTCGCCCCCGGGCGGATCGCACCAGGACGGAGCGGCGTGGCTGGCGCCGATGCTTCAAGCACGAATCCCGAAAAAAATCCCGAAAAAAGAACGGAGACACCATGAACCCCTCGTCCCTGCGCACATTGATGCTGTGCTTCGGCGTCATCGCGCTTTCCGCTTGCGGAAAGTCCGCCGAACAACCCAAGGCACCGCCGACGCCGGAGGTAGGCGTGGTTCAGGCCCAGCCTTCGAATGCGCCATTGGTGCAGAACCAGGTGGGCCGCCTGTCTTCGTTCCGCACTGCCGACGTACGCGCCCGCGTGCCCGGCATCCTGCTCAAGCGCGTCTATGCCGAAGGCAGCGACGTTAAGACCGGCCAGGTGCTGTTCCAGATCGACCCCGCCCCCCTGCAGGCCGCACTCGCCGCCGCCCAGGCCAATCTGGCCCAGGCCCAGGCCACCGCGGTGAACAACAAGGCCGCGGCGGCTCGCGCCCAGGCCCTGATCGGTCAGCATTACGTCGCCCAGTCCGACCTGGACACGGCGCTGGCCAACGAGCGCACGGCCAATGCGACCGTGAAGCAGCAGCAGGCGAATGTGCAGGCCGCCCAGATCAACCTTGGCTATACCAAGGTCGAATCGCCGATCGACGGCCGCGCCGGCCAGCAGCAGGTCACCGAAGGCGCGCTCGTGGGCCAGAGCGATGCCACCTTGCTGACCACTGTCGACCAGGTCGACCCGCTGTACGTGAACTTCACCATGAGCGTCGCCGACCTCGGCCGGATGCGTAGCGCGGCCACCTCGGGCAGCGTCACCCTGACCGACCAGGACAAGGCCACCGTGCAGATCACCCTGCCCGACGGCAGCACCTACGGCCAGAAGGGCACGATCGACTTCTCCGACACCTCGGTCAATCCGAATACCGGTGCGGTGAACCTGCGCGCCCTGATCCCGAACAAGGAACGCCAGCTGCTTCCGGGCATGTACGTGACGATCGCGGCCAACCTCGGCGAGCAGAACAAAATCTTCCTGATCCCGCAGGCAGCGGTCGCCCGCGACACCAAGGGTGCCTATGTGCTCGTGGTCGGCCAGGACGGCAAGGTCGCGCGCAAGAACATCACGGCGGCCAACTCCTCGGGTGCCAACTGGGTCGTCACCGACGGCCTGGCCGCCGGCGACCAGGTGATCGTCTCGGGCCTGCAGACCGTCAAGGAAGGTGGCCAGGCAAAGGCTGCCCCATACCAGCCGGGACAGGACCCGGCCGGCCCGGACGGCGGTAAAGCGCCGGCCGGCAAGCAGTAAGGGGAACCATCATGCCGAGTTTCTTTATCGATCGCCCCATTTTCGCGTGGGTGATCGCCATTCTCATCACCCTCGTGGGCACCATCTCGGTGCTGAACATGGGTGTCGAGTCGTACCCGAACATCGCCCCGCCCCAGGTGACGGTCAACGCCACCTACCCGGGCGCGAGCGCTGATACCACGGAGAAGACGGTCACCCAGGTCATCGAGCAGCAGCTGACCGGTATCGACCATCTGCTTTACTTCTCCTCCTCGTCCAGCTCGAACGGCACGGCCACGGTCACCCTCACCTTCGATACCGGTACCGATCCGGACATCGCCCAGGTGCAGGTGCAGAACAAGGTCTCGCTGGCCACGCCGCGCCTGCCCACCGAGGTGACCCAGCAGGGCGTCGTGGTGGCCAAGAGCAATCCCGACTTCCTGATGTTCCTGGCGCTGACCTCGGATAACCCCGATATCGACAACGCGCGCCTGAACGACATCGTCGCTTCCCAGGTGAACGAACAGGTCGGCCGTATCTCCGGCGTCGGCAGCACGCGCCAGATCGGTGCGGAATACGCGATGCGCATCTGGCTGAACCCGGACAAGCTGCAAGGCTATGGCCTGTCCGCGTCCCAGGTGCAGAGCGCGGTGGCGAACCAGAACGTCCAGTTCGCCGCCGGCGCGCTGGGTTCGGATCCGGCTGCCGATGGCCAGGGCTTCAGTGCCACGGTCTCGGCGGAAGGCCGCTTCTCCACCCCCGAGCAGTTCGGCGCCATCATCCTG
>DASYLE010000135.1:0-5027 GCA_036009745.1 Luteibacter sp.
CGGGCCTCATCGGTGAAGCCGAGGTCACGATTGAGGCCATGGCGCACGTTGTCGCCGTCGAGCAGATAGGTGTGGTAACCCTGCGCCAGCAAGCGCTTCTCGACCAGGTTGGCCATGGTCGACTTGCCCGCGCCGGACAACCCAGTAAACCACACGCAGAGCGGACGCTGGCCCTTGCTGCGCGCACGCGCATGCTTGTCCACATCGGTATGTTGCCAGTGCACATTGGCCGCGCGACGCAGGGCGAAATCGAGCATGCCGCAGGCGACGGTGGCGCCGGATTCGCGATCGACCAGGATAAAACCGCCCAATTCCGGAAGCGTCGCATACGCCTCGAAGGCAATCGCGTGGTCGATATCGATATTGCAGTAGCCGACCTCGTTGAGTTCGAGGCGCACGGCAGCGAGCTTCGCCTGGGTATTGACGTCGACCTTGTGCTTGATCGCGGTCACCCGCGCATTGACCGTGCGCGGGCCGAGCTTCAGCCAGTAGGTACGGTTGGGCAGCATGGCCTCCTCGCCCATCCAGACGAGGTGACAGGCGAACTGATCGGCGATCGCCAGCGGCTGCGTGGCGTCCGCCAGCACATCGCCACGACCGATGTCGATCTCGCGATCGAGCACCAGGGTCACCGCCTGGCGGCGAACCGCCTTTTGCAAATCACCGTTCGCCGTAACGATACGTTCGATCCGGGCGCGCTGGCCGCTGGGAAGGACAACGATGTCATCGCCCGGGGACACCGTGCCGGCGACGATCGTGCCCGCATAGCCGCGGAACGACTGGTCCGGCCGGTTGACCCATTGCACGGGCATGCGAAACGGCGCATCCGCCGGTTCCGCGATAGCCACCTGCTCGAGCATCTCCAGCAAACTATCGCCGTGATACCACGGCATGCGCGCCGAACGATGGCGCACGTTGTCGCCAGTCACGGCAGCCACGGGCAAGGCATGCACGGTCGCGATACCCAGGCTCGTGGCCAGGGCCATGTACTCCTCGCGGATCGCCTCGAACACGCCCTGGTCATAGCCGACCAGATCCATCTTGTTGACCGCGAGCACGACCTGGTCGATACCGAGCAAGGCGCAAAGATAGGTATGCCGGCGCGTCTGCACCAGCACGCCTTTGCGCGCATCGACCAGTACCACGGCGAGCTTCGCGGTGGACGCGCCGGTGACCATATTGCGCGTGTATTGCTCATGGCCCGGGCAGTCGGCAACGATGAAATGCCGGCGCGGCGAATGGAAGTAGCGGTAAGCGACATCGATGGTGATGCCTTGCTCACGCTCGGCCTGCAGACCGTCGGTCAACAGGGAAAAATCGAGCGGATCGTCCGGGCTGGCGCGCCGGCTGTCGCGCTCCAGCGCGGCAAGCTGGTCATCGGCGATCTGGCCGAGGTCGTACAGCAGGCGTCCGAGCAGGGTGCTCTTGCCGTCATCGACACTGCCGCAGGTGATGAAGCGCAGCAGGGTCGCCTCGTCGTGGGAGACCATCATCAGAAATAGCCCTCGCGCTTCTTCTGCTCCATCGACGCCGACGCATCCTGGTCGATCACGCGACCTTGCCGTTCGGAGCCGCGGGAGACCTTCATCTCCTCGATAATCGACGAGACATCCGACGCGGTGGATTCAATGGCACCGGTCAGCGGGTAGCAACCCAGCGTGCGGAATCGAACGCTGCGTCGCTGCACGACTTCGCCATCGCGCAACACCAGCCGTTCATCGTCGACCAGGAGCAGCGCACCATCGCGCTCGATGACCGGACGCTCGGCGGCAAAGTACAAAGGCACCACCTCGATACCCTCACGTTCGATGTAATGCCAGACATCCAGCTCGGTCCAGTTCGACAGCGGGAAGACCCGCACGCTCTCGCCCGTCTTGATCGAGGTGTTGTAGTTGTTCCACAGCTCCGGACGCTGCCGCCGCGCATCCCACTGGTGCCGCGCATCGCGGAACGAGAACACGCGCTCCTTCGCGCGGGACTTCTCCTCATCGCGCCGGGCGCCACCGATCGCCGCATCGAAGCCATGGCGATCCAGCGCCTGCTTCAGCGCCGCGGTCTTCATCAGGTCGGTATGCACGGCGGCGCCATGCGACAGCGGCGACACGCCACGCGCCAGAGCCTCCTCATTGATATGCACCAGCATCTCGATATCCCCGGCCGCGGCCACCGCGTCACGGAACGCGATCATCTGCCGGAACTTCCAGGTGGTGTCGACATGCAGCAAGGGCATCGGCGGCCGCGCGGGGAAAAACGCCTTGCGCAGCAGGTGCAGCAGCACCGTGGAATCCTTGCCGATGGAATACAGCATCACCGGCTTGCGGAAGGCCGCCGCCACCTCGCGGAGGATATGGATACTCTCCGCTTCCAGTTCGTCCAGATAGGTCAACAAAGCCATACCCGCATCGATGGTCACGCCCCAGTGGCGGCAAAGCCCTCCTTCGCCATCCGGGCTTCGCAAATAAACACGGCCACGACAGCGCGCAGCCGGGCACCCTTCACCGGAAGCCTAGCAGTTCGCGCCATCATTCTCATCGGCAAGTTCCCGCGACAGCGCGGCCCGGTGGCTCAAAGAGCAAACGACTCGCAATGCCAGTCTTCGATCGCCTGCTTGCGGGTCGACGCCAGGATGGATGCCGAGGCAGTTGGTGCGGCACCGCAACGCGGGCCGAGCAGCCCTTTCGCCATGGCCACTCCCCAGGCCTCACCAGCATCCGCGGGCGAACCGGATGAGCCCGCATAGTGCACGGCTTTCGCCATCGCATCGTCGACACGTGCAACGCGAAAATCCTGCGCCATGCGCCAGCCATAGGCCACCGGCAGGTACTTGCCAGGCACGTTGCGCTGCAGGTCCGGCACGCCAACGATCAGGCGATACCGGCTGCCCGCACGCGCCTCCAGACCGCCATCCACGGGAACGCCATCGATGGCCGGATAGGCCCTCGCCGAATACCCCGGCGCAAACACGTAGCCGGCCGATCCATCGAGGCCTCTGCGCAAGGCCGCCTCGAACGCGCCGCAACTGGCCCGCGCGGCCGCAAGATCGTTCGCGGCGAAGAAGCCCGCGACACCCGATGCGCCGATCGAATCGCATGCCGGCATATAAATCGTGACCGGCGACACCGGTGCGGCCGCCGGGAGAAGCTGGCTTTCGGCCTCGGCGGCACTGGCCGCCCGCGCACCCGCGCCGGTGACAAGCAAGAGGGAGAGCGCCAACGAACCGACTGCGAATTTCATACTTCGACCTGCTTCTTCGGCCAGGCTTCGTGGCGCCTGGGAAACCAGAGGCCTCGAAGGATACGTCCAGAAAACCGTACCGATGCCACCCGTCAGACGAAAATTCCGCAGAAATAGCGGTACCACCGATGGTCTTTACGGCGCGTTTACCGTAAGCCTGCCAGACGCTCCCCGGCGGCACCGCAAGGCTCCGGGGAGACCAGCCGACTGACGTCACTGAGCAGTTCAAACAGCGAGTGCAGGGCAATCATTTCGCCTGGATCTCGCTCAAAGTCACTGTATTTCAAGTCGTGAACCATACTGATGGCGACGCTCATGCACGCCTCAACCGCGAGCTCGGTATAGCCGACGGGGAGGCCCGCGGGACACGGGTCAACGCGGGGCGGAGTTGGGTTCCGCACGCGAAGCAAGGCCCGCGCGACGGGCGGCGTAGTGAATTCAAAAGTGCGTTTGGATGGGTCGATCGCGGTCATCAGGCTTCCCTGTGGTGGACCGCCAGCCCGCATCGGTGCGGGTGGCGGGCGTGCCAGGGTCAGAAACCGGGTACCAGCGATACCGGCAAGGCCGAAGCCTTCCCGACACGCCCGCCATAAGAAGTATGGCAGCGGGCGCCGCAACGCAGAAGCATCGTTGCGGCGCTTTTTACTCCGCTAGTACAACGGGTTCTGACACCCGGTCGCCTTTTTCTTGGCGACCCTGGAAGCATGCGTCGGCAGCTCGCCAGTTGAAATAGGAATAGTCCTACGCGGGAAGAGGTCGACCACCCTTACACGTCAATGATTCTCACGATTGTGGATAAAGAGGTGGAATTCAATGAGGTGCCTTCGCGGACGAACGCGATAGAACACGCTGTAACTCGTGTTCTGGGCCGGCCACAGATAATGATTGGGGTACCCGCCAAGGGACGCCGATGCCTGGATTGGCTTCGGTCAGCGAGCCTTGCCGATTCATCTCGTCCAATACCTTCCGGATTCAAGAGTCCAACATTGTCCTCGCCAGACAAAGCGGGCGAGGTGGGCGAATCCATCGCTCCCTTGCGTTCTGTATGCCGTGACGTTGTTGGCTAGCATCATGACTCAGCGACCGCGCTTCACTTGGGTAATGCCGCGCATGTGTTGAGGTCGCTCATGGCGAACTCCAGCCACGCTCGACGAGCATGCATCACCATGTAGAAGTCTGGGCCAGAGTGGCGTTCGCCAGGCTCCCAATGCTCATGGCTTACCACCCAGTAATCGTCACCCCGCGCATAAACAGCATCGGTGCGCCAGAATCCCCTGGATTTTGCCAGCTCTGTTGGGTAACTCTCCGGTGACAAGCGTTTGGCCTGCCCTTCCAGTGCGGACTGTATGGCCGAAAGCGCAGCTTCGCTCTTCATGACTCCAAACGTTTGGGACGCAACAGTCGATGTGCTGTCAACAATCTCCAGTGAGGCGGTCACGGAAGGTTGGTCACCAATGGAACACAGACCCGCAGGAGGCGCTCCGAACATCATGAAACTCGACGTTTCGTAGCCACACTTCCCCGCCAAACGTTGCTCCTGGGGCTTGTGTTCCGCGAGAACAGAAGGAAGCACCGTCAGCTGCTTCATCAGCGCGTCGGGCGACTTCGTCAAATCCATGCCCAACGGACATTCAGTCGCCCACCCCCGACCTCCAAGGAGAATGAGGCACGCGACAGCGACTCTCGCAACGGACATTCCAAGCATCATTTTATCCTTAAGTTCGAATGGACATCACCATCCGCAACATCGCCATATACGCCTGCTCGAGCGTAATACTATCGTCATTCATGAA
>DASYLE010000136.1:0-23164 GCA_036009745.1 Luteibacter sp.
ATCGGGAAGTCACGGCCTCAAAGGACTCGCGAACAGGGTTCGCTCCCACAGGAGCAGGTTGCCGCGACTTTGTGGGAGAGCAAGACGGCGATCGGGAAGTCACGGCCTCAAAGGACTCGCGAACAGGGTTCGCTCCCACAGGAGCAGGTTGCCGCGACTTTGTGGGAGAGCAAGGCGGCGATCGGGAAGTCACGGCCTCAAAGGACTCGCGAACAGGGTTCGCTCCCACGGGAGCAGGTTGCCGCGACCTTGTGGGAGAGCAAGACGGCGGTGGGGAAGTCACGGCCTCAAAGGACTCGCGAACAGGGTTCGCTCCCACAAGGCCGCCACCAGCCCTGTGGGAGCGAACCCTGTTCGCGAGTCCTTTGGGGCCGGACCTTTCACGCTGGCCACCCTAGATACACGGCGAGCCGACACGAACGCGAAAGCTCACGTTGCGCAAATCAAACCTCGAAGCTCACACCAGTCAGCCTTTCACTCAACGACCACAACCGCGAAGCGAACCCGGGATCGATCGCCCACGACCGCACCCCCGCCCCCGGCGCAGCATCATCGGCAGCGACCTCACTGACATCGACATCCTCGCAATAAACCCCGCCCATGCCATCAAGCTGCACGCTGGTCGCGCACCAGACGATCGTCGCCGCGCCCTGCTCGACGGTTTTCAGCCCCTTGGATGCGGCGACCGACGGCTTGCCCTTCTCGTCGAAAACGACACCGGCGGCACGTAGTTCGTCGTCGCTCATATGACGCGCAAGCCCGGTGATGATGCTGCCCGGATGAAGCGCGAACGCGCGGACACCATGAGCTTCGCCGAGCGTATCCAGATGCACGGCGAACAGGACATTGGCGGTCTTCGACTGTCCATATCCGGTCCAGCGCTCGTACTCGCGGCGCTCGAAGTTTGGATCGTCGAAGTCGACACCGGCGATCCGATGGCCGCGCGAGGACACCGCGACGACCCGCGCGCCGTTCGCGCGACGCAAGGCCGGGAACAGACGCGCGGTGAGCTGGAAGTGGCCCAGGTGATTGGTCGAGAACTGCGATTCGTTGCCGCGTGCATCGCGGACCAGCGGCGGAATCATGATCCCGGCGCCATTGACCAGGATGTCGAGGGCGCGGCCTGACTGGAGGAACCCTTCGGCGAACGCATCGATCGAGGCCGGATCCATCAGGTCCATGGCGGCGATCTCCACCCGCGGGATGCCGCCCAGGGCGGCGCGCGCCTTGTCGAGCGTGCGCGCCGGTACGATAACCGTGGCCCCCGCCCCGGCGAGCACCCGCGTGACTTCGAGATTGAGGCCGTCATAACCGCCGGTCACGATCGCGGTCCTGCCAGTGAGGTCGCGGCCAGCGAGCGCCTCGCTTGCCGTGGTGGTGAAGCCAAAACCGGAATGGAGCGGGATCTGGGGACTGGGCATGGGGTCGACTCTGCAAAGGGAAGCCCAACGATAAGCGGCGGCGACTGGACGATCCATGCTGTAGAGTCCATGTCTTATGCTCGATCATCCACGGCATCGCGATGCTTTCTCCGACGTCCTGTCCTTGCTGAACGTGCGCGGCGCGCTTTCGGTCGGTGTGCGGACCGGCGGCGACTGGGCCATCCGCTTCCCGGCGCCCGACACCATCAAGTTCAACGCGGTGATGCGTGGGGCCTGCTGGCTGGCGGTAGATGGGCTGGAACCCATCCGGCTGGAACCGGGGGATTGCTTCCTGCTCACCGACAATCGCGCCTTCAGCATGGGCAGCGATCTTGCCCTGCCCCTCGCCGACGCGCGCGAGATCTTCGCCGGCGCCCGCAACGGCGTGGCCAGCTACAACGACGCCGATGAGTTGTTCGCCATCGGCGGTCGCTTCAGCCTCGACCCGGCCAACGCGTCGCTACTGCTCGATGTGTTGCCGCCCGTCGTGCATATCGCTGGCAGCACCGCGGAGGCGGCGATGCTGCGCTGGACCCTCGAGCGCCTGTCCGTCGAGACGCTGCAGGACCTGCCTGGCGCACCGGTGATGGCGGAGCATCTCGCCCACATCATGTTCGTGCAGGTGCTGCGCGCCTATCTGGCGGCGGCGACACCGCCGGCACCCGGCTGGCTCGGCGCATTGTCCGACCAGCGCATCGGCCAGGCCATCCGCCTGATGCACCAGGATCCCGCACGGCGCTGGTCGCTGGACACGCTGGCCAGCGCGATAGGCATGTCGCGTTCCGCGTTCGCCCTGCGCTTCCGCACGCTGGCCGGCAAGGCGCCGATGGATTATCTGTTGCAGTGGCGCATGCGGCTGGCCAAACACGCACTACGCGACGCGGGGTCGACGGTGTCGTCGGTCGCGCTGTCGCTCGGCTACGCATCCGAAAGCGCCTTCAGCAATGCCTTCAAGCGCGTCGTCGGCCGTGCGCCCATGCATTACCGGCGCGAGCCGTAAGCCCAGTTCCCCAGGATCCGGTATTCGTGCCGGCCGACGATGCTGTGCACCAGCGCGAAGCCATCGACGTGCCACTCGATCGGCGCGATCGCGATGGGCTCGCGCGCCGTGCCATGGTCGTAGCCGAGCGTGACATGGGGCGTGAACTGGCTGCCCAGGGTCCGTATCCCTTTTCGCGCCAGCGCATCCTTCAGGTCGCGCCACAACTGTTCCAATGCCGCCGGCGTCTCCCGTCCGCGCAACACGCAAGGGGGATTGCCGCCCTGGAAACCGGTGACGTAATCCAGCGTCCAGGCAAAGGGCTCAGGCGTTACGGTCGCCGCCGCAGCCAAAGCGCCCTCGACCATGTCCTGCCGCAAACCGGCGTGATCACCGAGGAAATTCAGCGTGGCGTGATAGCGCGAGGGATCGTTGCGACGGCCGCGAAGGGGCCGTTCGGCCTCCACGTCCGCAGCGACACGACGGCACTGTTCGCGCACATCGTCGCTAGGAAACAGGGCAAAAAAGAGCCTGTGCAGTTCGGTCGGCGCACCGCCGAGCAGGTCCATTTGCGGTGCATCGGGAGCGTTTCGTCGGATGGCCATGCGGTGATCGTTTCTTCGGTCGTGGGGCGAAAACGCGCGCGTTCACGCGATAAGCGTAAGATGGTTCGCTGACAAGCGTTCCTGCTTGCGCTGCTCGAAAGGCGATTATCGCCCCGCTCCCTCCCCCGTGTCTTCGTTGCATCGACGCGGGAATGCCGTTCACCGGGAGCGCTTATGCCGGGCTATACCACCCGCCAGCTTACCGTTCGCCTCGGCGGACACGATTACCTCATTCGCGCACTCAGCGACCTCCAGCAGTTCGCCGATCCCGGGCACCTGGCGGCACGCGTCGGCATTTCCTCCGCGCTATGGAGCCTGTTCGGCCAGGTCTGGCCGTCGGGCCGAGTGCTTGCCGAGGCGATGTGTACCCACGAGATCGCCGGCAAGCGTGTACTCGAGCTCGGCTGCGGGCTCGGGCTTTCCAGCCTGGTCCTGCAGAAGCGCGGCATGGATGTCGTCGCCAGCGACCACCATCCGCTGGCCGAGTCCTTCCTGCGCCGCAACGCGGAGCAGAACCAGCTGACGCGGGTGGCCTACCGCGACCTGCGCTGGGAGGTACCCGACCTCACGCTGGGCAGCTTCGACCTGATCATCGGCAGCGACGTCCTCTACGAACGAGGGCATTCGGACATGCTTACCGCTCTGATCGTGCGCCACGCGCGACCGGATGCCGAGATCCTGATTACCGATCCGGGACGTGGCAACAGCGCCGCGTTCACCCGCTCGCTGGCGGGCCACGGCTACAACGTGGTCGAGAAGCGCAGCCGTTTTGACGAAAACGACGTGTTGCCATTCCGCGGTCGCCTGCTCAGCTACCGGCGCGGCAAGCCCTCCTGACTTCCGGCACGGATGTATTCAGGCCCGCCGCGCGCGACCATTCGTCCGCTTGAACGACCCGAAGCCGATGAAGGGGATACGCATGTCCGCCCGCTCCGTCCTGTCCGTCCTCGCTTTTGCCACAGCCGCGTTCGCGCATGCCGTCCATGCGGATGAATCCTGCGACAAAGTCCAGGCCGTATCGCAATCGATGCTCGATGCGATCGCCCCGGGCAAGGTCGAGGTGTGGCGCGCACGCACGCTACCGGAACTGCGCTATACCTCCGAGGATGGCGACCGGTTCGACTACGCCACGTTCTTCGACCAGTTCGGTCCGCTACCCAAGGGTGCCAGTGGCTCGATCGAGATCCGCGATCCGAAGCTCATCTGCGATGGCCATATCGCCATCCTCGATTACGAGGCTTACGAGCGCGAGGACTATTTCGGCCAGCACCTGGTGACACGCTATGCGGCGACCGACAATTATCTGTCGAAGGGCGGCAAGTGGATGCTCGCGGCATCGCACTGGAGTGTCATCCCGCACGATCCGATCACCGCGGTACATGCCAGCAAGGATCTGGCCGCCTTCGTCGGCGTCTATAGCGTCGCGCCGGGGCATACCTACGAGATCTCGCTGAAGGACGGCGTGCTCTACGGCACCGGCAGCAGCCACAAGCCGGTGAAGCTGGTTCCCTATGGCGACAACGTGTATTTCAAGGCGGGCAGCGCCAACGACGTCGTGATCTTCGCCACCGATGCCTCGGGCCAGCCGATCATGATCGGCCGGCGCAAGTTCAACGATGTGATCTGGCGCCGCGTCAGTTCTTGACCGGATAGGTCTCGGTAGCGCCCTGGGCACCCTGCGGCTGCGGTTGCGAAGAGGCCGGACGCGGTGTCGACGATGGGCCGCGGGCACCGCAGGTGTACGCCGCCCAGGGCTGCGAACCTTCGGAAGGCTCAGCCAGTGGCTTGATCGTATCGGCATGCATCTTCGCCGCCTCGTTGCGCGCCAATACTTCCAGTTCGTCGCGGACCTTGATGTCGTTGCGATCGACCGGACCGACACGGTTCATCACCGATACGGTGACCTTGCCCTGTTCCTGGCAACCGGAGACGTCGCCGTTCCATGCGGTACGCACACCCTTGGCGGTGTCGTCGAGCTTGATGCCCCACGTGCAGGCCGAAAGAAGGACGACGGGAACGAGCAACAGCAGGGTCTTGCGCATGGAACTCTCCGTGGGGACGCGATGGCGGCAATGGTAGCGCGGAAGCCGTGAACCTGCGCTCATGGGAGCGCAGGTTCGCGATCGTCGCTACTTCTTGGGATTGCCGTCGGCGTCGATCACCTGCACCTCGCCGAGGTTCAGCGCACGCACCGGCTTCTCAATCTGGCGGAAGTCGCCGACGATGACCCAGGTCAGTGCCTTCGGATCGACCACTTCGCGCAGCGCCTTCTCGGCGGCCGGCTGGCCGACCGCATCGATATGCTGCTTGAGCGTCTGGATGTAATCGTCCGGACGGCCATACATCACGATATCGCCCATCGCGCCCAGTACCGCCGAAGCGGTTTCGTAGCTGCCGGGCAGGCTGCGCACGTTGGAGGACTTGATCTTGTCGATCTCGGCCCCGGTGAGGGGTTTGTCGCCTACGACGGCGGTGGCTTCCTTGAGGATTTCCGCGGCGGACTCGGCGGTCTTGTCGGTCTGCACCGGGGCGTACAGCAGGTAGGGCCGTTGGCCGAGCGCATCGCTCATGAAGCTGCCGGCGCCATACGCCCAGCGCTTGTCCTCGCGCAGGTTCATATTCAGCCGCGAGGTGAAACTTCCGCCAAAGGCACCGTTGGCGATATCCAGTTCCAGGTAATCGGCCGCGTTACTCGGTGGCGCCAGCAGGCCGGCCAGGATCAGCGACTGCGGCGCATCGGGACGGTCGATCAGGAACACGCGTGGCTTCGACTGCGCGGCGACCTTGCCGATATTGCGCGCCGGAATCGGCGTCGCCGGAGCCTTCCAGTCGCCGAACACGGCATCCAGGCGGGGCAGGATATCGGCCAGTGTGGTATCGCCGGCGACCAGGATGCGCACATTGTCCGGACGCATGAAGTCATGCTGGAAGGCGACCAGGTCGGCCGGAGTCAGCGACGTGATCGAGGCCTCGGTGCCGGTACCGCTGAAGGGGATGCCGTACGCATGGTCCTTGCCGTACAACAACGGCGGCAGGGTACGCAGGGCCAGCCCGGTCGGTTGGGTTTTTTCCTGCGCGATGCTGGCGAGCCACTGGCCACGAATGCGATCGATATCGGCGGTGGCGAAGGCCGGGTTGCGCACCGCATCGGCGAGCAACTCGAGCGACGGCTGCAATTCGCTGTTCAGTGCATTCAGGCTCGCGCCGCAACTGTCCATGCTGCAGCGCACGCCGATACCGGCGCCCAGGCGCTGCTTGCGCTTGGACATCTCGACCGAATCCAGCGACTTCGTGCTTTCGTTCATCAGCGCCGCGGTGAAGCTGGCGGTGCCGAGCTTGCGGCCCTGGTCGGCGGCGAAGCCGCCGGCGAAGTCCAGGCTGACCAGGGTCACCGGGATCGTATGCCGTTCGGCAAGCACGACCTCGATGCCGTTCTTCAGCTTGCCGCGCTGGATCTTCGGGAATGTCAGGTCGGGGAAGGTATCGACGACCGGCACGCCCTTCGCGCGATCGACATCGCTCTTGGCCACGGCGTACTCATGCGCGCCGGGAAGTACGGCCTTCGGCCGACCCTGCGCATCGCCGAGGCCGACCACGGCCTTGTCCTCGGCGTGCGGGTCAAAGTCCTTGCCGGCGGGAAGCACGGTCAGGGTGTAATCGCCTTTGGACGTCCATTTGTCGGCGGCAGCCTTGACGCTGGCGATGGTGGCGCTGTCCGAGCGTTCGAGATCCTTGCGGTACGCCGATGGATCGTCGCGATAGACCTGGCCCTCGGCGAGGATCGAGGCCTTGCCGCCGACCTTTTCCAGGCCGCGGACAAAACCGGCACGGTTGCCGACCTTGGCGCGGTCCAGTTCGTCCTGGGTCGGACCGCTGGCAAGGAAGGTCTTCCATTCCTCGGCAACGGCCGCTTCGACCTTCGCCGGATCCACGCCGTCCTTCACGTCGACGGTCAACTGGAACTGGCTGGCGAGCGCGAACGGGCCAATGCTGACGGATACGTCGTCGGCCAGGTTGTCCTTGTAGACCAGACGCTGGTAAAG
Organism: Luteibacter sp.; assembly: GCA_036009745.1. Lineage (GTDB taxonomy): Bacteria > Pseudomonadota > Gammaproteobacteria > Xanthomonadales > Rhodanobacteraceae > Luteibacter. The sequence continues at coordinate 7,049 of DASYLE010000136.1, forward strand.
ACGCGAGGTCTTGCCGCCGCCGAGCACGGTGGAAGCCAGGTCGAGCTGCACCGAGTCATCGGTGCCGAGCTGCGGCACCACCCAGGTGCGGATGATCCGGATTTGCGAGACATGGTCGTGCTGGGTGCCCCGGGTGGATTTCTCCAGCGGGGTGATCCAGGCCTGCTGGCGCGGCACCGGCGGACCGGCCGGGATATCGCCGAAGTATTGCTCGGCCTTGGCCTTCGCCTGTGCCGGGGTGATGTCGCCGGCCAGCACCAGGGTGGTGTTCGCCGCGCCGTAGTAATCGTGGAACCACTGTTTGACGTCGGCCAGCGAGGCGGCGTCGAGGTCGGCCATCGAGCCGATCGTGTCGTGGTGATACGGGTGGTTTGCCGGGTAGGTGTGGACCAGGATGTTCTCGTCGACGCGCCCGTAGGGGCGGTTCTCGCCCTGGCGCTTCTCGTTCTGGACCACACCGCGCTGGGTGTCGAGTTCCTTCTGGCCGATCGCGCCGAGCAGGTGGCCCATGCGGTCCGATTCCATCCACAGTGCCATGTCCAGCGCGGTGGTCGGCACGGTCTCGAAATAGTTGGTGCGGTCGAACCAGGTGGTGCCGTTCATGTCGGTGGCACCGGCCAGCTCGAACGGCTGGAAATACGTGCCCTTGTGGTTCTCCGAACCGGAGAACATCAGGTGCTCGAACAGGTGGGCGAAACCTGTCTTGCCCTTCGGCTCGTCGGCCGAGCCGACGTGGTACCAGATGCTGACCGCGACCACGGGTGCCTTGTGGTCCTCATGGACGACGACGGTCAGCCCGTTGGGCAGCTGGAAGCGGGTAAAGGGGATCTCGGGGATGGCCTGCTTCGACGTCGCCGCGAGAGCGGATCCGGTCAGCGTCAACAGTCCTGCGGCGAGCAGGGCGATGGGTTTCTTCACGTAAAACCTCCTGTCCATGGGTGCGGCGATGCGATTCCCGAGGCTAGCCCGTCCGTGGAGGCGCACGCAATGACGAACGCTGCCCGGACACTGTCCGTGGCGAGGTGGACGTTGTCCGCGGACACCCGGGTAGCCCTGGGGCGTGTGACAAACCTCATGAAAAACAGGTTATTGCAGGCAATCGTCAGCTGGCACGAGGTTTGCGTTACTAGTCATGCCGCAAGACCGCGGCATCCGACTGAAGGGAACCGCCATGAAGTACGAAATGTTGATGATACGCAGCCTGTTCGTCGCCACCTTGCTGGTCTGTGGCCTGATCGTCGGCAACATGCTGGTGTCGCCGCGCGAAGTCGTCCAGCTCGCCGCCGCCGGCAGTGTCGGCACCAGCATGACCGCCGCGACCGGTTGCGCCCTCCCGCCCGATGGCGTGATTTGCCCGCGCGTACGTTCATAATGGACGGATGCTGCATGTCATCCTCTTCCGCCCCGAAATCCCGCCCAACACGGGCAACGTCATTCGCCTCTGCGCCAACACCGGCGCTGCGCTGCATCTGATCCGACCGCTCGGTTTCGAGCTCGACGACAGCCGTCTGCGCCGCGCCGGCCTGGACTATCACGAATACGCACGCCTTGCCGTGCATGACGACCTGGATACCTGCCTCGCCGCGATCGGCCAGCCACGGGTCTTCGCCTTCTCCACCCGCGGCCGCACGATGCACGTGGACGCCCGCTTCGCCGATGGCGATGCCTTCCTGTTCGGTTGCGAAACCGCCGGCCTGCCGGCCGAAGTACTGGACGCGCTGCCCGAGGAACGCCGCCTGCGCCTGCCGATGCGCCCGGACAGCCGCAGCCTGAATCTGTCCAACACCGTCGCCGTGGCCGTTTACGAGGCCTGGCGCCAGCTCGGTTTCGCCGGCTCGCAGGCCTGAGACCACGTTACAATCCGGGGATGAAGCCCTCACGCCCCGCTGGCTCCGAAGCCGCCCCGAACAGTTTCCTGCCACGACCGTTACGCATCCTGGCCGGACGCGCGCTGGAAGCCGCGCTCAACCGTGCCGTCGACCTCGATGTGGACACCCGCGAGAAACTCGGCGCGCTCGATGGCCGCAGCGTGCAGTTGCACTTGCGCGGACCCGAACTGGCCCTCAGCGTCCGTGTCGACGGCGGACGCCTGCGCGTCGGCCCGCCCGTCGAGGACAGCAGCCTGCGCGTCGCCGCCAGCCCGGGCAGCCTGCTCGCCATGGCCATGCGCGGCGACGACGACGGGGTCGCCCCCGGCAAGGTCGATATCGCCGGAGATGCCGAACTGGCGCGGCGACTGGAGCGACTGGCGCGGAACTACGCACCCGATTTCGAAGAGGCTTTCGCGCGGACCTTCGGCGACGTGATCGGCGTACCGCTGGCCCGGGCCGTGCGCAGCGCCCTCGAGCACGCGCGGACCACGGCGAAGCACTTGACCGAAGACGGCGCCGACTGGCTGCGCGACGAAGCGCGGATCGCCGTGGCGCCGGGTGAGCTCGACGACTTCCTCGACGGCGTGGACGCCTTGCGCGAACGCACCGAGCGCCTCGACGCGCGCCTTGCCCGCATCGAACGCCAGCGCCGGGAGCGCGGCGCATGACGCCACTTCGCCTGGCCCCGCGCCTGCTGCGCGTGGCCGCCGTGCTGTTGCGCTACCAGCTCGACGACCTGGTCGATGGCGCGCACCTGTTTCGTCCGCTGAAGCTGGTCCGCCCGCTGCTGCCCAAACCACGCGCCGATGTCCGCGACCTGCCGCGTGGTGCGCGCCTGCGCCTGGCCCTGACCGAGCTCGGTCCGATCTTCGTCAAGGCCGGCCAGGTGCTGTCGACCCGCCGCGACCTGGTGCCGGCCGACGTCGCCGACGAACTGGCCCTGCTGCAGGACCAGGTACCGCCGTTCCCCGGCGCCGAGGCGCGCGTCATCGTCGAGCGCCAGCTGCGCGCACCGGTGACCACGCTGTATGCGCGCTTCGACGAGACCCCATTGGCCTCGGCCTCGATCGCCCAGGTGCACGCGGCGACCCTGCACGATGGCCGCGAAGTCGTGGTCAAGGTGCTGCGTCCCGGCATCGACCAGCGCATCGCCCGCGATGTCGACCTGCTGCACGCGCTCGGCGAACTGGCCCAGCGCTGGCATCCGAACGCGGACAAGATCCGCCCGCTCGACGTCGTCGCCGAAGTCGAGAAGATGCTCTCCAACGAGCTCGACCTGCAGCGCGAAGGCGCCAGCGCCAGCCTGTTGCGACGTAACTTCGCCAGCGGCGTCGACCTCTACGTGCCCGAGATCCACTGGGAACTCAGCACCGCGCGCGTGCTGACCCTGGAGCGCGTGTACGGTGTCAGCGCCGACGACATTCCCGCGATCGACGCCGCCGGCATCGATCGCAAGCGGCTGGCGGCGAAGGGTGTGCGGCTGTTCTACGAACAGGTATTCCGCGACAACTTCTTCCACGCCGACGCGCATCCGGGCAACATCTGGGTGGATCTCACCCGTACCGACGAGCCGCGCTTCATCGCGCTGGACTTCGGCATCATGGGTTCGCTGCCCGAGGCCGACCAGTACTGGCTGGCCGAGAATTTCATCGCCCTGTTCGAGCGCGACTACGCGCGCATCGCCCAGCTCCACGTCGCCGCCGGCTGGATGCCCGCCGACGTGCGCATGGACGAGCTCGAGGCCGCCGTGCGCACCGTCTGCGAGCCGTACTTCACCCGCCCGCTGGCGCAGATCTCGCTGGCCGAACTGGTGGTCAAGCTGTTCCAGACCGCGCGCCGCTTCGAACTCACCTTGCAACCGCAGCTGATCCTGCTGCAGAAAACCCTGCTGAACATCGAGGGCGTCGGTCGCCTGCTCGATCCGGAGATCGATATCTGGGCGGTGGCGCATCCGGTGCTCAAGCGCATCCTGCGCGAACGCTACAGCCCGAAGAACACCTGGAAGGAACTGCGCCGCCGCGTGCCCGAATGGCTGTTCATCGCGCCGCAGATCCCCGAACTGGTCCGCGATGCCCTGCGCCAGACCGCGCGCGGCGAGCGCCGCACCGTCGCCGATCCGCTGGCACTGGCCATGCAACGCGACGAGGCCCAGCGCACACGGCGCACGCTCGCCTTCGGCCTGCTCGGGGCGACCTTGCTGCTGGCCGCCACCTTGCTCGCCACCTTTGCACCCTTGTTTGGCCGCTGGCCACCGCTGGTCACCGGTATCGCGGGCGTCGTCGCCTTCGTGGCCGGCTGGCCGCGCCGCGGTCGCTGACAGCGTGCTCGAGATCCTGTTCCAGGACGACGACCTGGTCATCGTCAACAAACCGGCCGGCCTCGCCGTGCATCGCTCGAAGATGGTCGGCAACGCCGATGAGTTCCTGATCGACCTGCTCCGCGAGCAGGTCGAGGGCCGGTTGCACCTGGCCCACCGGCTGGACCGGGCCACCAGTGGCGTGATCCTGATCGCGCGCAGCAGCGAAGTCGCCGCCGCGCTCGGCGAACAGTTCATGGGACGCAGCGTGCGCAAACGCTACCTCGCCGTGGTCCGCGGCTGGCCGGATCCCGAAGAGGCCAGCATCGATTACCCGCTGCCCGGCTCGCGCGAAACCGGGCCGCGCCGCGAAGCCCGCACCGACTACCGCCGGCTGGCCACCACCGAGGTGGACATTGCCCTCGGCCGCTATCCGCAACAGCGCTATGCGCTGGTCATGGCCGAACCGCAGAGCGGGCGTTTTCGCCAGATCCGCAAGCATATGGCGCATATCCACCACCCGCTGATCGGCGACAGCCAGCACGGTCGCGGCGATCACAATCGGCTGTTCAAGCAGTATTTCTCCTGCCACCGGATGCTGTTGCACGCGCTGCGGCTGGATTTCGATCATCCGGTCAGCGGTGTCCGCATGGCCGTCGATGCGCCGCTGGACGAGACCTGGAACCGTTTGTTGCAGCGTTTCCAGTGGCAAGATGCTGCGAATACGTCACTGGACCGCTGCTAGAATCCGCGCTGTGCTTATCGTCAACCGCCATATCGCCATTCCCGAGACCGAGCTGATCGAGCGCTTCCTGCGCGCCGACGGACCGGGCGGGCAGCATGTGAATCGCACCGAAAGCGCGGTGGAACTGCGCTTCGACGTGCGCGCGTCGCCGTCGCTGCCTGAAGAGGTTCGCGAACGCATGCTCGCGCGGCGGGATCGCCGCCTGACCAGCGACGGCGTACTGGTGATCCAGGGGCGCCGCTTTCGTGACCAGAGCCGCAATCGCGAAGACGTCCGCGACCGCCTGATCGAGCTCATCGGGGCAGCCACGGTGGCGCCCATAAAGCGCGTGGCGACCAAACCAACCCGCGCATCGAAGGAACGACGCCTGGCCGGAAAGCAGCAACGAGGCCAGGTCAAGCAAGCGCGCAAGCGCGACTGGAGCAGCGATTGAGCGCCTTCCCCGAACGCACCCCGCCCAATGCACCCGCTTTGCCGCCGTCGATCTGGCAGCGGCTGAGCCGCTGGATCGTGACCCGCAGCGGCTGGCGCCTGCTCGGCGAATTCCCCGACGTGCCCAAGCTCATCCTGATCGGCGCGCCGCATTCCTCGTACTGGGATGGCGTGTGGGGCCTGCTGATGAAAGTCGGCGCCGGCATCGACATCGGCGTGATGATCAAGCGCGAAGTGGTCGAAGGCCCGCTCGGCCCGATCGTGCGCCGCTTCGGCATGGTGCCGATCGATCGCAACGCGGCCACCGACGTGGTCAGCCAGATGGTCGCGCGCTTCGACGCGCACGAGCGCATGTGGCTGGGCATCACCCCCGAGGGCACGCGCAAAAAGGTCGACCACTGGAAATCAGGCTTCCTGCGCATTGCGCGCGGCGCCAACATCCCGATCCAGCTGCTTTTCATCGACTACCCGAGCAAGACCTTCACCCTCGGCCCGCTGTTCCATACGACCGACGACCCGCAGGCAGACCTTGCCAACATCCGCGCGATGTTCGCGCCCTACCGGGGCAAGCATCGCGGCGTGAACTGAGGCGAATTATTTCGGCTTTTCCCTTCTCCTGGAGGGAGAAGGGACCTCCTTGCTCAACGCTCCGAATGCCCCGACTCATCGTAATCGCGATGGGTCAGCAGACCCGGCCGGATCAGGTCGATGAAGGCCCGTGCCTCGGCGCTGAGGAACTTGCCCTTGCGCATCACCACGCCATAGCTGCGCTGCGGGAAGTACTGACGCAGGTTGCGTACGGCGAGCCGTTCGCGGTCGGCCTCGGTGATGCAGATGCCGGTGACGATACTGATGCCCAGGCCCATGGCCACGTACTGCTTTATCACATCCCAGCCGCCGACCTCGATCGCTACGGTGTAGGGCACGTGGCGTTGCTGGAACACGAGGTCCACCAGCCGGTAGGTGGTCAGGCGTTGCGGCGGCAGGATCAGCCCGTAAGGCGACAGATCCTCCAGGCGGATGTCCTGTTTCGCCGCCAGCGGATGGTCCGGCGGCATGATCAGCATCGGGTCGTAGTGGTAGACCGGCGCCCAGGCGATGTCGTTCGGCACATCGAGCATCGAACCGACGGCAAAATCGGCCTCGTCGGCGCGTAGCAAGGCCAGGCCGTCCTTGCCGGTGACATTGGCCAGTTGCAGTTGCACGGCGGGAAAGCGTTCGCGGTAGCTGCGGACCAGCTCCGGCAACAGGTACTGGATGGTCGACGAACCGGCCGCCACCGTCAGCCGTCCGCCGCCCTCGGCCCCCTTCACTTTCGCCAGGAAGTCCCGGTCCAGGGTTTCCCAGCCCTCGACCAGGGGGCGCGACATCTCATAAAGCGTCTCGCCGGCATCGGTCAGGGTGATGCGGCGACGCGTGCGCTCGAGCAGGGCCACGCCCAACTCCCGCTCCAGGGCCTGCAGCTGCAGGCTGATCGTCGGCTGGGAGACGAACAGCGCCTCGGCGGCACGGGTCAGCGTGCCCAGTTTCACCGTGTAGATGAAGGCCCGAAGCTGCTTCTGGCGATTGCCCTTGTAGTAGAAGCGAGGGTTCTCCTCGCCCTGCTGACGCCGCGCCGACGTCCGCGAATCAGCGGATTTCGGCATGTTCAGCTTCCGTCCCGGCGATTTCATTGCTTTACCTTCAATAAGTTACACGTTGCATTTAGAACTTTAATGTAATCAATTGAAACATTTGCTTTGTCAACGTGACATCGACTGCCCTAGCTTGCAAGCACGACATTCGCTCTGTGTGGAGACAAGTCATGGCAGTTCCGAAGGAAGTGATGAGCGGCCCGGTCGGCTGCGGGATCAGGATCGCCGGCAACCTGACCGATGAGCAGGCGGACATCGTCAGCGAGCCGGCCCTGGCTTTCATGGCCAACCTGCACCGCCGGTTCGACGGCCGCCGCCGCCAACTGCTGGTGGCGCGCCGCGAGCGTCAGGCCCGTTACGACGCCGGCGCCCTGCCCGATTTCCGCGAGGACACCCGGGCGATCCGCAGTGGTGAATGGACGGTGGCGCCGATTCCGGCCGCCCTGCAGGACCGCCGCGTCGAGATCACCGGGCCGGTCGAGCGGAAGATGATCATCAACGCGCTCAATTCCGGGGCCCGCGTGTTCATGGCGGACTTCGAGGATTCGAGCTCGCCGACCTGGGACAACCAGCTGCAGGGTCAGGTCAACCTGCGTGACGCGGTGGCCGGGACGATCGAATTCACCAGCGACGAGGGCAAGGTCTATCGCGTCGGCGACGACCCGGCGGTGCTGGTGATCCGTCCGCGCGGCTGGCACCTGCCCGAGCGCAGCCTGCGCGTCGATGGCGAGCCGGTGTCCGGCGCCTTGTTCGATTTCGCGCTGTTCGCCTTCCACAACGCGAAGGCGCTGCATGCACGCGACCTCGGCCCGTACTTCTACCTGCCCAAACTCGAGGCCATGGAGGAAGCCGAGCTGTGGGAAGAGGTGATGAGCTTCGCCGAGGTCGAACTCGACCTGCCGCGCGGCACGATGAAGGCCACCGTGCTGATCGAGACCTTGCCCGCCGTTTTCCAGATGGACGAGATCCTGTACGCACTGCGCCGTCGCGTGGTCGGACTGAATTGCGGGCGCTGGGACTACATCTTTTCCTACCTAAAGACCTTTCGCGCGCATCGCGACCGCCTGTTGCCCGAGCGCACCCAGGTCGGCATGACGGCGCCCTTCCTCAAGGCCTATTCGGAATGGTTGATCCGCACCTGCCATCGCCGCGGCGCGTTCGCGATGGGCGGCATGGCCGCGCAGATTCCGATCCGCGGCGACGAAGCCGCCAATGACGCCGCGATGGCCAAGGTCCGCGCCGACAAGCTGCGCGAAGTCACCGCCGGCCATGACGGCACCTGGGTCGCCCACCCGGCCCTGGTCGCCGTGGCGAAGGCGATCTTCGACGAGCACATGCCGACGCCGAACCAGTTGCATGTCACCCGCGCCGATGTGCGCGTGACCCGCGACCAGCTGATCGCCCCGGCACCCGGCACGATCAGCCGCGCCGGTTTCGACAACAACGTGGAAGTCGCGCTGCGCTACACCGCCGCCTGGCTCGACGGCATGGGCTGCGTGCCGATCCACCACCTGATGGAAGACGCGGCGACCGCCGAGATCTCGCGCTCGCAGCTGTGGCAATGGCTGCATCACGGCGGCGTCGAGTTCACCGACCACGCGCCGATCGATTTCGCCCTGTTCGACAGGGCGCTGGCGGCACATACCCACCAGCTGCGCGAGAGCTCGCTGCCGGGGCACGACCGCGCCGATGAGGCTGCCGCCTTGCTCAGCGAGCTGACCCACGCCGGAACCATGGCCGACTTCCTCACCCTGCCCGCCTACGAACGCCTGCGCTGACGCGCCGCCACCTTGACGACTACGGAGTTCACCATGAATACGAGCATCGAACAGATCACCAAGGACTGGACCGATAACACGCGCTGGAAAGGCGTGGACCGGCCGTATACCGCCGAAGACGTGGTCCGCCTGCGCGGTACCGTGCATGTCGAGCATTCGCTGGCGCGCCGTGGCGCGGAACGCCTGTGGCGCTCACTGAAGGAGCAACCCTTCGTCAACGCGCTCGGCGCACTGACCGGCAACCAGGCGATGCAGCAGGTCAAGGCGGGTCTGGAAGCGATTTATCTCTCCGGCTGGCAGGTCGCCGCCGATGCGAATACCGCCGGCACCATGTATCCCGACCAGTCGCTGTATCCGGTCGATTCGGTGCCGAACGTCGTGCGCAAGATCAACAAGACGCTGCTCCGCGCCGACCAGATCCACCACGCCGAAGGCAAGGACCAGATCGACTGGCTGGTGCCGATCGTCGCCGACGCTGAAGCCGGTTTCGGCGGCGTGCTCAATGCCTACGAACTGATGTCGCACATGATCGAGGCCGGCGCCGCCGGCGTACATTTCGAGGACCAGCTGGCCAGCGCCAAGAAGTGCGGCCATATGGGTGGCAAGGTGCTGGTGCCCACGCAGGAAGCCGTGCAGAAGCTGGTCGCCGCGCGCCTGGCTGCCGATGTCGCCGGCGTGCCGACCCTGATCGTCGCGCGCACCGACGCGATGGGCGCGGGCCTGGTCACCTCGGATATCGATGATCATGACAAGCCGTTCCTGACCGGCAAGCGCACGGTCGAAGGCTTTTATGAAGCCCGCGATGGTATCGACCAGGCCATCTCGCGAGGACTGGCCTATGCACCCTACGCCGACCTGATCTGGTGCGAGACCTCGACGCCGGACCTGGCCCAGGCACGTCAGTTCGCCGAAGCCATCCGCGCGAAGTTCCCGGGCAAGCTGCTCGCCTATAACTGTTCGCCCAGCTTCAACTGGAAGAAGAACCTCGACGAACGCACCATCGCCAATTTCCAGAAGGAACTGGCCTCGATGGGCTACGCCTTCCAGTTCATCACCCTGGCCGGCTTCCACGCGCTGAACTATTCGATGTTCGAACTGGCGCGCGGCTACAAGGACCGCCAGATGGCCGCCTATGTGCAACTGCAGGAAGCCGAATTCGCTGCCGAAAAAGACGGCTACACCGCCGCCAAACACCAGCGCGAAGTCGGCACCGGCTACTTCGACTCGGTGAACCAGGTCATCGCCGGCGGCCTGAGTTCGCTGTCGGCACTCAGCGGCTCCACCGAGGAAGAACAGTTCCATCCACCGCAGACTTCCGCGGCAGCGTAACCACTCACCACCCCAGCGCAGGCCGGGGTCCAGTGGCGACCACCGACCACCGAGGCCACTGGATACCAGCCTGCGCTGGTATGACGATCAAGAGCAAGGCGCGGCACCCTTCCCCCTCACGTCACCCCGGCGCAGGCCGGGGTCCAGTGGCGACCACCGACCACTGATGCCACTGGATACCAGCCTGCGCTGGTATGACGATCAAGAGCAAGGCGCGGCACCCTTCCCCCTCACCGTCACCCCGGCGCAGGCCGGGGTCCAGTGGCGACCACCGACCACGGAGGCCACCGGCTACCAGCCTTCGCTGGTATGACGATCAAGAGCGACGAGCAATGCAAGGCGCGGCACGCATCTCCTCACCGTCACTCCTGCGTAGGCGGTGACGGTGAGGCGGGTGGTCAGCCCGGCTTGCGGAACCGGTAGATGAACTGATCGGTCTTTCCGCGGATCTTCGGGTCGAAGACCTTGATGTCGTGGGTGTCCGCCGGGTTGCGCAGCACATCGCTCTCGCCGTCGAAGACGAAGCCGGCGGCAACGACCTGCTGTTTCACGATCGCCGGGTCGATGCGATGCAAGGTGTCCGTGTCGCGCATGCCCGAGCCAGCGGCGGCGGCATGGTCGATGACCACGTACAGGCCACCGGGACGCAGCGCATCGAAGACCTGCTTGTTGAGCACGGCCGGGTCGACCTTGCCCATGAACTTGTCCGGGTAGTCGTGGTAGTTCTGCGCGGTGAAGACCAGGTCCACCTTCGCCGGCGAGGTCAGCTGCGCGGCGGGCTGCGGCAGCAAGGTGACGTTGGCGTAGCGCGGGTCCTTGACCAGGGCGGCGAACTTCGTCGAACTCTCCGAATCGTCGTATTCCTTCGGCCACACCGCATAGACGTGGCCCTTGGGGCCGACGGCAACGCTGAACACGCGGGTGAAATAGCCGGTGCCGGGGACCAGTTCGAGGACCTTCTCGCCGGGTTTCACTTCGGCGAAGGCCATCACATCGGCGACCTTGCGGCGGCTGTCGGCGGCGGTGTCGGCCTGGCGGCCGGGGTCTTTCACGGCGGCGGCAATCGCCGCGGTGTCGGCCTTGGTGGTGGCCTGGGCGAACGCCACGGCGGGGAGGGCGAGGGCGATCAGTACGGCTAGGGAGACGGTACGCATGACGGACTCCTTGGTGGGGGTGAAACGTGGGCGATTGTGCGCCGAAAATCGGCCGCCGGTAGTGCCAATCGGCAGACAATCGCCCGCGCCGTGCCCGCCTTTGGCCTTATTCCGATGCCAGTTCGGCGGCAGACTGCGCGCACCTTCCCACCGGTACACGTCATGAAGCGCCTCACCCTTGTCCTGCTCGCCTGCCTGGCCGCGCTTGCCGTGCACGCCGCGCCACTGGTCTTTGCGGTCAATCCCGCCTGGACCCAGCCGCACAAGCCCTTCCGCATCTACGGCGACACCTACTATGTCGGCACGGAAGGCCTGAGTTCGATCCTGATCACCTCGCCCGGCGGACATATCCTGATCGACGGCACCTTGCCGCAGAACGTGAAACTGATCGAGGCGAATATCCGTGCGCTCGGCTTCCGGGTCGAGGATGTACGGGTCATCCTGAATTCGCATGCGCATTTCGACCATGCCGGCGCGATCGCCGCCCTGGCCCACGACAGCGGTGCCACTGTGCGCGCCAGCGCATCGGGTGCGCATGCCATGGCGCTTGGCGGCCTCGATCCGGAGGACCCCCAGTTCCGTGTCGCGCCGGCGTATCCGGTGGTCAAGGACGTCAAGCCTGTAGCCGACGGCGAGATCGTCCGGGTCGGCGACCTCGCGGTGACCGCGCATGCCACCCCGGGTCATACGCCCGGCGGCACCAGCTGGACCTGGCGCGCCTGCGAAAACGGCGTCTGCAAGGATATGGTCTACGCCGATAGCCTTAGCGCGCTTGGCAACGAGGGTTACCGCTTCACCGACGACGCGAGGCATCCGCACCGGGTCGAGGACTTCCGCAAGTCGTTCGACACCATCGCCGCCCTGCCGTGCGACCGGCTGATGGTGACCCATCCGGACGCGATCGACTTCCTCGACAAGGTCGCGGCGCACGATGCCGGCAAGGTTCCCGATCCCCTTGCCGACCCCAACGCCTGTCGCGCCTATGCCGATGCCTACCGCGCGAAATTCGAAGCCCGCCTGGCCAAGGAGAAGGCGGCTCCCTAAGCGGACTCGCGCGAGACCATGACACCTACCGCCTCGACCAGCCGGGACGGCTCGAACGGCTTGGCCAGCACCTGCACGGTACGGCCGAGCCCCGGTCGTACCGCGGCAAGGGTTTCATTGGCCGAGATGACCAGGCAGCGCACCATGGGATGCATCGCGACGACCTGCTGGAGCACGTCGTTGCCGGTGGCATCGGGCAGGTGGAAATCGCTGACCAGCACGTCGAGCTGCGGCGCCTTGCGCGCCAGCACGGCGGCGGCCCTGGCGCTGCCGGCAGCCAGTACGGTGGCGCCCGCGGCACGCAGCGCATCGGCCAGCAGACCGCGCAGTGCCTCGTCGTCTTCGACCAGCAGGATGTGCATGCCGGCGATATTGGCGATGGCGGGCGTTTCGTCGAAGGCGGTGGCCAGTGGCAGGCGCAGCGCCAGCGACGTGCCCTCGCCCGGCTCGCTATGTATCTCCAGCCGGCCACCGGCATCCTCGACGAATCGTTTCACCACCGCCAGGCCGATGCCCGAGCCGAGGCCCTCCGGTTTGGTGGTGTAGAACAGGTCGAACACGCGGGCGAGGGTATCGGCATCCATGCCGGCGCCGTCATCGGCTAGGGTGAGCAAGGCTTCCTCGCCCTCGATGCCCGCGGTAACGGTGAACGTGCCGCCATCGGGCATCGCATCGCGCGCATTGGTAGCGAGGTTCAGCAAAGCCAGTTCGAATTCGCCACGGTTGATCGCCACCGGCATCGGCGCATCGGCCAGCACGGTATGCAGGGCGATGCGCTCGCCGAAGAGCTGCTTCATCAAGGGCAGCATGTCAGCGACGACTGCACTGACGTCGACCACCTCGAGCTTGCCGTTGTCGTTGCGGCCGAGGCTGAGGATTCGCCGGATGGTCATCGCGCCGCGTTGCGCGGCAAGCTTGATGCCGTCCAGCGAATCGGCGGCGACCGGCAGGCTTTCGGTGGCGTCGGGCCGGCTGGCATAGCCCATGATCACGCCGAGGATATTGTTGAAGTCGTGGGCAATGCCGCTGGACAGGCGCCCTACGGCCTCTACTTTCTGGGCCTGGATCAGCTGCGCCTGGGAACGCTCTTTTTCGGCGATTTCCTCGCGCAACGATTGCTCGATCCGCAGCAGGTCCTCGCCGCGGCGATTGGAAAGCTCCAGCGTTTCGCGCAGGGCGGACACGGCACGGTCGATGACCAGGGCGATGACGGCGAAGCCCAGGCTACAGCGGAAGAAGTTGAAGATCGCCCCCTCCGCCGCATCCTGCGGATCTGGCAGGGTACTGTGGCCTTGCAGGTCGACCGTCATGCCGATCAACTGGATCGCCACCAGCGACAGCACCATCAACCAGAGCGCCCGTCGACCGAGCAACAAGCCGCACAGGACCAGCGGGATGAGCTGGGTCACCTGCACGGCAAGCTCGGCCTGGAGGCCGTACAGGTAATAGCTGAGGCCCATCATGGCCACGGCCATGGCGATGAAGATGCTCGCGGAAAGCCTGAAACGACCCCGGCGCACCAGGGCGAACGCGGTCCAGATCAGGACCGTGGTGATCACGGTCTTCAGTTCGACCGGCACGTTGATGGGGAAAATCGGTTCCGAGATCCACCGCGGCAGGTTGGACAAGGGGAACAGGATGCCGAAGATCAGCAGGACGACCTGCAGCATGGGCGCGTTGCGCAACTCGACGGGATCGGCAACGGGCACGTTACGCAGCCAGCGCATGAACCACGTCAAAGGGTTCAGGGACCGCTTCGACGGTTCCGTCACGGATTGTGAGACGACGTCTGTCATTATGGCTTCCCCAGTGGACCGCGCGAAGCATGGCGCATGCGCCCGGGACGGGCAATCGGCTGCCCGACTCGCCGGACGGGGCACGGTCGCCGGGATTTGTTACAGTTCGGCAGTGTTGAGTGCAGGCATACATGCCGCGAGACGACGGGCGGGCGCTTGTCGGGCCGGCGCATGTGAAGCGGGGAAGGTATGGTCGGCAATAGCAGACGTAATGTCCTGGTCGTCGAAGACGATCCGGAACTGCGAGACAGGATCCTGATTCCAGGCCTGAGGGCCTTCGGCTTCGATGCGACCGGTGTGGGTACGGCCGCCGAGCTCTACCGGGCCATGGCGGGCGGCGACTTCCCGCTGATCGTGCTCGATGTCGGCCTGCCCGACAACCAGGATTTCACGGTCGTTTCCTATCTGCGCAGCGTCAGCACCGTCGGCATCGTCGTGCTGACCGGGTTATACGCCAATGCCGACCGCGTGCGCGGCCTCACCGAAGGCGCGGACATTTACCTGACCAAACCGGTCGACGTCGAGGTACTCGCGGCGTCCTTGCATAGCCTGGCGCGGCGCATCGACGGCAGCATCAAGGCCCCGGCGGCGAAGCAGCCACAGGGCTGGCGCCTGGAAGCCGGTGGCTGGCGGCTGCTCGCGCCCAACGGCGTGGTGGTGGCGTTGTCCTCCGCCGAACGCCTGATCGTCAATCGCCTGGTCACTTCGCCCGACGAGCCTGTGTCGCGCGACAGGCTGGTCGACGAACTGGCCGTGCATATCGACGATTTCGACCCGAGCCGGATGGAAATGCTGGTGCATCGCCTGCGCCGGAAGGTCGCGACCAAGACCGGTCACGAGCTCCCGCTGACGGTCGTTCGCCGCGTCGGTTATATGCTTGCCTTGAGCTGACTATCGCTGTCACGTCGATTGACCTTACGAGGCGACGCGGGCATCGTGGCGCGTTTCCGATGCTGCGGGGTCTCCGATGTCGATCAGGTTCGCGAGTGGCGTGTTCTGCGTGATGAGCGTGTTTTCCGCTGCTGCATTCGCGCGGGCGGAAACCTCCGACAAACGCTTCATCGATCCGGCGACCCTGTCCCGGGCCAACGGCTATTCGCACGTCGTGGTCGCACCGGCGGGACGCACCCTCTACATTTCCGGGCAGGTCGCGCTGGATCGCGACGGCAAGCTGGTCGGCGCCGGAGACTTCGACGCGCAGGCGGAACAGGTCTTCGCCAACCTGAAAGCCGCGCTGGAAGCGGGCGGGGCTTCATTCAAGGATGTCGTGAAATTAACCATGTACGTTACCGACATGTCGCAGTTGAAAGGCCTGCGCACGGCTCGCGACCGCTATATCGACCTGAAGCATCCGCCGGCGAGCACCCTGGTCGAGGTGCGCAGACTGTTCCGTGACGACGTGTTGCTGGAAATCGACGCGACCGCCGTCGTGCCCCAGTAAAGGGAGATCCCATGCTTTACGCCATGCTTTGCTACCACGCCGAGGCCATCGTCGGCGAATGGACCGAAGAAGAAGACGCCGCGGTCATGACTCGGCTCGGCGTCATCCAGGAACGCCTGGCCCGCGAAGGCAAGCTTGGCCCCGTCGCCCGCCTGCAACCGACGACGTCGGCGACCACGCTGCGCAAGGACCGCGAGCCGGCGATGATCGTCGATGGACCGTTCGCCGAGACCAAGGAACAGTTGCTTGGCTTCTATGTGCTCGATTGCGCCTCGATGGACGAAGCGCTCGATATCGCGCGCGAACTTGGCCAGGCCAATCCAGGCGGCGCCTATGAGCTTCGCCCGATTTCGATCTTCATGCAGGGCAATGTGGCGGCCTGATGTCCAGAAGGCCCAATTAGCGCAGGGTCTCATACATCTTGGTTGTGTTTTCGCGATCGTGTCGGCGCCTGTCGCGCCGGTGTTTCGCCCTCCTGCCGGAGGCCGAGTCACACGGGTCCCGGGATCACGAGCCGGCTGATCGCCGTGTATCTATGGGTGGCCAGCGTGAAAAGTCTGGCCCCAAAGGACTCGCGAACAGGGTTCGCTCCCACA
>DASYLE010000137.1:0-23315 GCA_036009745.1 Luteibacter sp.
GACGTGACCTGTATAGCCTGGCCCATCCTGCGATTGCCCCAATGCCAGCAATCCATAAGGCCGATAGTCGTTAGTGGAAAATATGTTGCCTTGGGCATCTGTCGTGGCAAGCACCGTGCCTTGTGCATCGGTGTAGTAATACTTTACCTGTTCGGCATGGACAGGGGCCAAAAAATACCCTACTGCCATAAACAGGAAGGCTAGCTGCCATTTCATAATTCTTCCTCCCCCAAGGAAATTCAGCAAAAACTGAGCATGCGGGACTCATGATTGAGACGCAAGCGCGCGCGTTTCTCCTGTCAACCAGGGGCCGTTTGCGCTAGGAGGCTCTATCACCAAGATGGCACCGGCCAATGGTGGCAGTTCAGCAACCAGCGGAAGCAAACGATGTTCCTCGCCGCAGTCACGGATGAACAGGGCATCACGTTCGTGACCCAGCCAACTCCAGCCGGTATGTCAAGGACAATCCACTTACCCACCACGACCGACGCCAACGCATGATTGGACCCACCCGCTCAGCTTCGGGATGTCTGGCGCTAGGCGCCCGAGCACTACCGGTATCGCTATCATGCTGGCCCTTCTCGAGTCGGACTCGCGAACAGGGCTCTCCCTAAACTACCTCGCAACAAGCCGGTTGCGACCCGTCGGAGCCATTCCTTTCGCGATAACGTCGCAGAGATGCGCGTGCCAGCTATAGCTGGCGTTCAAAACATGGCGCGCAGCGCAACCGATTGGGACGTGGCTAGGCGAGCAACCGCTTCAGAATCTCCAGATACAGCGCCGGCAGTCGTTCGAGCTGGTCGACCGCGACGCATTCGTCGACCTTGTGGATCGTTGCGTTGACCGGACCGAGCTCGACCACCTCGGCGCCGAGTGGCGCGATGAAACGGCCATCCGACGTGCCGCCGCCGGTGCTTTGCTCCGGATCGATGCCGCAGAGGTCACGGCATACCTCGACCACCACCTCGCGAACGCGGCCACCCGGCGGGGTCAGGAACGGCTCCCCGGAAAGCTGCCAGTCGATGTGGAAGTCCACGCCATGCCGACGCAGGATCGCCTCGCTGCGCGCCTGCAGCGAGGCCGCCGTGCTCGCCGTGCAGAAGCGGAAATTGATCAGCGCGACCAGCTCACCGGGAATGACATTGTTCGCGCCCGTGCCCGCGTTGAGATTGGACACCTGGAACGATGTCGGCGGGAAATCCGCGTTGCCCTCGTCCCAGCGCTCAGCGACGAGCTCGGCCAGTGCGGGCGCCAGCGCATGGATCGGATTCAATGCCTTTTCCGGATAGGCGACATGACCTTGCACGCCACGCACGGTGAGCGTGCCCGATAACGACCCCCGCCGGCCGACACGAATGAGGTCGCCCAACCGGGCCTTCGCCGAAGGCTCGCCGACCACGCACCAGTCGATCCGGTGCCCGACCTCACGAAAATACTCGACCACGCGACGCACGCCATCCCTGGCGACGCCCTCCTCGTCGCTGGTCAGCAGCAGGCCGACCGTGCCGCGATGATCCGGATGCGCGCCGACAAAGGTTTCCAGCGCGACCATCATCGCCGCGACGGAACCTTTCATATCGGCCGCGCCGCGTCCGTAAAGCACACCATCGCGAACGGTCGGCTCGAAAGGCGGTGACGCCCAGGCTGCCTCCGGTCCCGGCGGCACGACATCGGTATGGCCAAGGAAGGCCAGCACCGGACCGCCGTTGCCATGGGTCGCCCACAAATTATCGACCTCGCCATAGCGCAGGTGCTCGAGGCGAAAACCCAGCGCCTCCAGCCGCGCGCCAATCAGCGGCAGGCAGCCGGCATCCTCGGGTGTTACCGAGCGTCGGCGGATCAGGTCGCAGGTGAGGTCGAAGACGTCGGACATCGGCAAATGGGGACCGGCAGGGAAAGCCGCCAGCCTACCGCCTGCGCTCACCGGGGCAAAGCATCCGCGTCATCGTCACGCATGGCCACGAAGACCAGGACCGCGAACAGGCAGACGAAGAAGCGGAACGCGCTGTCGATGCCGTTCCACTGGCTGGACATCCACATGCCGAACCATTCGCCGCCAATGGTGATGAAGCCCACTTGGTACAGGGCCGCACCGAGCGCGAGCCCGGCGAACGCGCTACGCCTGGCGTGCTGGAACACCGTGGACGCTTCCTTGCGCCGCCGCCACATCCGCCATGCCCCCAGCCAGCACAGTGCCGCGGCCGTGACCTGGGTGGCGATAACCGCGCCGTAGGCGACATGGTGCATCCACGGCGTGGCGATCGCGCGATAGCGGATCGTTGCGTCGGGGAAAATCGTATCCATCATCAGCACATGGCGGACGAACTGGAAATTGGAGTTGTAATCGGTGAGGTTGCCGAAGGCGAACAGGCCCAGCATCAGGCCCATCGCGGAGACGCTCAACACTTTCAGTAAACGTAGCGACATGGTCTCGATCCTTGAGCGGTCTGGTGGAACTACGTATTGAACAACTTTTTGAAGCCGTTGTCGGTGAAACCGACGCTGACAGCACCGTCAGCGAATACCACGACGGGACGCTTGACCAGGGTTGGGTTATCGCGAATCAGCAGGCTCCATTCCGGATCGCTGGCGGGGTTCTTGCGCTGCGGCAGCAGGTTGCGCCAGGTCGTGCTGGCGCGGTTGACCAGCTTGTCCCAGCCACCGACGGCGGTGGCCCAGACGCGCAGCGTGTCAGGCGACGCCGGGTTGGCGCGGTAATCGACAAAGTCATGGTCGATGTTGAACCGAGTCAGCCAGTTGCGCGCCTTCTTGCAGGTATCACAGTTGGACAGGCCGTAGAGGGTCACGTCCGCCATGGATCACTCCCCGCCGCGCAGCAATTCATTGATCCCGGTCTTCGACCGTGTCTTCTCGTCGACCTGCTTGACGATGATCGCGGCGTACAGGCTGTGGCTGCCGTCCTTTGCCGGCAGGCTGCCGGCGACGACGACGCTGCCGGCCGGAATCCGGCCGTAGCTGACCTCGCCGGTGGCGCGGTTGTAGATACGCGTCGACTGGCCGAGGAAGACGCCCATGCCGATGACACTGCCCTTCTCCACCACCACGCCCTCGACCACTTCGGAGCGCGCACCGACAAAGCAGTTGTCCTCGATGATGGTGGGGTCGGCCTGCAGCGGCTCCAGCACGCCACCGATACCGACGCCGCCGGACAGGTGCACGCCGGCGCCGATCTGCGCGCAGGAACCGACCGTGGCCCAGGTATCGATCATGCTGCCGGCGCCGACGAAGGCACCGATGTTCACATAGCTCGGCATCAGGACCGCGTCGCGCGCGATGTGCGCACCGCGGCGCACCAGGGCGCCGGGCACCACGCGCGCACCGATCGCGGCGAAATCGGTCTCGTCGGCATCGGCGAAGCGCAGCGGCACCTTGTCGAAGGCACCGGACGGCCCACCGTCCATCACCCGATTGCCGTTCATGCGGAAGTACAGCAGTACGGCCTTCTTCAACCACGCGTTGACCGTCCAGCCACCCTTGCCGTCCGGCTCGGCGACGCGGCGTTCACCGCTTTCCAGCAGATCCAGCACCTGGTCGACCGCGGGCCGCAGGTGCGATTCGATTTCGGTCTGGGTCAGGTCGTTGCGGCGTTCGAAGGCGTCGTCGATCAGGGTTTCAAGCGTTTGCATCTGCATGGGCGGTATCGGTTCTCGTATCGCCGCCGATCCGTCCGAGCAGGGCCGCCCGCAGGATCTCCCTGCGCACGGCCGACAGCGGCGCGTTCTGGCGGTCGGTGATCTGGAAAAAGTCTTCGACGCGTTCGCCGAAGGTGGCAATCCTCGCATCATGCACGCGGATTTCCGCTTCGGCCAGAGCCTGGGCCACCGCGGCGAGCAAACCGGGCCGGTCGGTGCAGACCAGGGCCAGCTGGGTGCGCTCGCCGGCATCGCTGAATTCGATGCGCGGGGCCATCTGGAAATGCCGCAGGTGCCGCGAGAGGCCGCGCTTGGCCGGCTGCTGGTGCGCCGGCTGCATCAACGCCCGCTGCATGCGCAGGCGCAGTTCCTCGGCGCGCTGCAGGCTGGCCGGCGCCTGGGTATCGGACTCGAGCAGGAGGAAGGTATCCAGCGCCATGCCGGCGGTGGAAACCAGGATGCGTGCCTCGACGACGGAGAAGCGCAGGCGGTCGAGCATGACCGTCACCGCGGCGAACAGGCCGTCGCGATCGGGCGCGTAGATAAAGAGCTCGGTGCTGCCGCGAACGGAGAACGGATGGACTTCGACCAACGGTGTCGCGCCTTTGGAGCGCAGGATCGCCGCGGTCTGCCAGGCGATCTGCTCCGGCCGGTGACGCAGGAAACTCGATTCGGGGAAGTCGGTCCAGACCCGTGCCACCGCCTCCGGATCGAAGCGCTCGCCGACCAGCATCGCCTGCGCGCGTTCACGACACTCGCGCACCCGCGTGCCTGCGTGCTGTGGCGCGGCCAGGTCGCTGCGCAACGCGTAGCGCGTCGCCGTGTAGAGGTCGGCAAGCAAGCGGTCTTTCCAGGCATTCCACAGTTTCGGGCTGGTCCCGATGATGTCGGCGACGGTCAGCAGGTACAGATGATCGAGGCGTTCCCAGTCGCCCACCGCCGCGGCGAACCGCTGCACCACATCGGCGTCGGTAATGTCCTGGCGCTGTGCCGTCGTGCTCATCAACAGATGCCAGCGAACCAGCCAGGCCACCAGCTCGATGTCCTCGGCGGGCAAGCCGAGCCGCGCACCGAAGGCACGTGCATCCTCTTCGCCGAGCGTTGAATGGTCGCCGCCGCGACCCTTGGCGATATCGTGGAACAGCGCGGCGAGCAGCATCAGTTCGGGGCGTTCCAGGGTCGGCCAGATCTCGCAGCCGATCGGGAAATCGCGGTGCGCCGACGGATCGGCGAAACGGGCGACATTGCGCAGCACGCGCAAGGTATGTTCGTCGACGGTATAGACATGGAACAGGTCGTACTGCATGCGACCGACCACGCGACCGAAGGCGGGCAGGATCGCTGCCAGCAGACCGTGCCGGTTCATCCGCCACAACGCCTCGACCGCCGGTGCCCCCCGACGCAACAGGCCGAGGAAAGCGCCCAGCACATCGGCCTCGTCGGCCAGCGATTCGCCGTGCCGCGCCACGGCCTGCTGGATGCGCCGCATGGTCTCGGCGGTGAAGCCGGAAATGCCCGGCGTATCGAGCCGGGCGATGAAGATCTCGACCAGGGTGGCCGGGCGGCGCAGGAACAGATGCGGATGGCGCAAGGCCAGCCGCGAACCGTAGCGCACATAGTCGGCGCCGACCGCAACCGGTTCGGCCTCTGGCTCGAGCAATTCCACGAAGCGCTCGGCGACCTGCACGCCTAGACGCTCTATCAGGGTAGCCGCGCGATAGTAGCCTTGCATGAACTGCTCGACGCCAAGGTTTTTCGCATGCTCGTCCTCGAAGCCGAGACGTGCCGCGATCGCGCGCTGGTAATCGAACAACAGACGCTCCTCGGCACGCCCCGCTTCCAGATGCAGGGCGAAGCGATAGCGGCGCAAGGTCGCTTCGGCTCGCCCCAGCGCGGCGGCCTCCACCGATTCAAGCAGGCCTTCACTGACCATCGCGTCGAAATCCGGTGCCGTGGCAAGGCGCTTGCCGAGCCAGCGCAAGGCATCGAGTGTGCGCAAGCCGCCGGGACCGTCCTTGAGGTTGGGCTCGAGGTTGTGCGCGGTGTCGTCGAAGCGCGCGTGCCGCGCATTGCGCTCGCGCAGGCGCACCGCGAGATACTCGCGCGGCGGCCAGATCGCCGGGTCGTCCAGGATCGCGCGCAGTTCGCCGCCAAGTACCGGCTGACCGACCAGCCGGCGGGCATCGAGCAGGCTGGTGAAGACGCTGGCGTCCTCGATCGCCAGGCTGCGGCATTGTTCGACCGTGCGGGTCGCATGACCGGGCTTCATGCCGATGTCCCACAGGCAGCCGAAGAAGTTCTCCAGCGCGCGCGACAGGTTCGGCGAGGTCTCGCCGACCAGGGCCAGCAGGTCGACGTCCGAATACGGGAAAAGCATGCCGCGGCCGAAGCCGCCGACGGCGAACAGCGCCGCCGCGGCCATGTCGCCCAGGCAGGCGCTCCAGACGTGGGCGACGATGCGGTCGACCGCTTCGCTACGACGGCGCGCCAGCGCGCTGGCGTCCTCTCCTTCACGGAAGGCCACGGCCAGCGAGCGGTCGACGTCGCCGAGCAACTGGCGCAGCGCACGCCGCGCATCAGGGGAGACGCCCGAACGCGGAACGACGGCGGGCAGGCGTGGCAGCGGCGGCAAGCTCATCGGCGTACCGCTCCTTTCGTCAGTTCAGGCCGCGTCGGGCCAGGGGGTGAGGATCTCGAAACCGTCACGGGTGACCGCGATGGTGTGTTCCCACTGGGCCGACAGCGAATGGTCCTTGGTCACCACGGTCCAGCCATCCGGCAGCTGCTTGGTCTGCGGCTTGCCGGCGTTGATCATCGGCTCGATGGTGAAGGTCATGCCTTCCTTCAGTTCCAGCCCGGTGCCATTGCGGCCGTAGTGCAGGACCTGCGGCTCGTCGTGGTAGACCTTGCCGATGCCGTGGCCGCAGTATTCGCGGACCACCGAGAAGCCGGCTGTCTCGGCGTGCTTCTGGATCGCCGCGCCGACGTCGCCCAGGGTCGCCCCCGGCCGCACCGCCTCGATGCCCTTCATCATCGCCTCGAAGGTGGTGTCGACCAGGCGCCTGGCCAGCACCGAGGGGGTGCCGACGAAATACATGCGGCTGGTGTCGCCGTGCCAGCCGTCCTTGATCACGGTGACGTCGATATTGACGATGTCGCCGTCCTTCAAGGTCTTGGTCGCGGTCGGAATACCGTGGCAAATCACATGGTTGACCGAGGTACATACTGTTTTCGGGAAGCCGCGGTAGCCGACGTTGGCCGGAATCGCCTGCTGCACGTTGACGATATGGTCGTGGGCCAGCTGGTCCAGTTCCTCGGTGGTAACGCCCGGTTTCACGTGCGGTACCAGCATGGCCAGCACCTCGGCGGCCAGACGGCCGGCCTCGCGCATGGCCTGGATTTCTTCGGGAGTTTTCGGGGTCACTGCCATAATCGGTATTCGTCTCTGCCGGACGGAGTAAATGGCGGCGACGGCCGGCGAATTCCAATGCCTTGCCGCGGAGCCGCCTCGCTGGCTATAATTAGCGAGTTTTGCTGGCCAGGAAACCCCTCGAACGAGGAACCTGAGCCGCAAATCGAAACGCGATTGTAACCTCTGGCGGGCCTCATGGGCCGTCGTGGGCGCCATCGCAACCAACGCCACACACGTACCGGCACCGCCTTCGGGGTGCCCCGGGCCTTCTTCGGAAGTCCAGGGGTCGAAGCCGGGGGTACGTGGAGGTCCAACCCCCCCAGAACCGCCAGAAGCGGTTCGCCCAGGAGTACAACATGGCTCAAGTCACCATGCGTGAAATGCTGGAAGCCGGCGTTCATTTCGGCCACCAGACCCGTTACTGGAACCCGAAGATGGCTCCGTATATCTTCGGCGCCCGCGGCAAGATCCACATCATCAACCTCGAGAAGACCCTGCCGCTGTTCACCGACGCGATGAACTTCCTGTCGGGCCTGGCGCAAAAGCGCGGCACCATCCTCTTCGTCGGCACCAAGCGCTCCGCCCGTGAAGCGCTGGCCGAGGAAGCGACCCGCGCCGGTCAGCCCTTCGTCACCGCCCGCTGGCTCGGCGGCATGCTGACCAACTTCCGCACGGTCAAGCAGTCGGTAGCCCGCCTGAAGGAACTGGAAGCGGCCGAGACCGACGGTTCGTTCGAGAAGCTGGTCAAGCACGAAGTGCTGGCCCGTCGCCGCGAGCGCGACAAGCTGCAGAACTCGCTGGGCGGCATCAAGGACATGAATCGCCTGCCGGACGCGCTGTTCGTGATCGACATCGGCCACGAAGACATCGCCGTGCAGGAAGCCAAGAAGCTCGGCATCCCGGTCATCGCCGTGGTCGACACCAACTACGACCCCAACCTGGTCGACTACGCCATCCCGGGTAACGACGACGCCATCCGCGCGATCCAGCTGTATGCCCGCGCCGCTGCCGACTCGATCCTGGAAGGCAAGGCCGCCTCGCCGAACGCCGCCCACGGCGACGCCAACGAGTTCGTCGAAATGGACGAGGAAGGCAACCCGGTCGCCAAGGAAGACCGCAAGCCGGCTCCGCGCCGCAACGGTCCGCCGCCGGCCAAGAAGGGCGCCCAGGGCGCACCGCGCCGTGACGGCGGAGCTGGTCGCGGTCCGCGCGACGGCGCCCCGGCAGCCGAGTAAGTCATCACCACCACCGTGGCGCCTGAGGCGCCACGGTGCAACAAAAGCATCTGAGGAAAACCGATGAGCACGATTTCCGCACAGACCGTGAAGGAACTGCGCGAGCGTTCCGGCGCCGGCATGATGGAGTGCAAGAAGGCACTCGTCGAGAACGACGGCAATATCGAAATCGCGATGGAATGGCTGCGCAAGAGCGGCCTGGCCAAGGCCGACAAGAAGGCCGGCCGCATCGCTGCCGAAGGCCGCGTCGTCGCCGCCCAGGCCGGTGGCAAGGCTGTCCTGGTCGAGATCAACAGCGAGACCGACTTCGTCGCCAAGGACGCCAGCTTCCTGAAGTTCACCGACACCGTCGCCGATGTCGCCCTGAACTCGGGCGCCGCCGACGTCAATGCGCTGAAAGCCGCGGCCTACCCGGGCGCCGCCAATGTCGAGGAGGCCGCCAAGGCCCTGATCGCCACCATCGGCGAGAAGATCGACGTGCGCCGCATGGCCCGCGTGGACACCGACGGCACCGTCGGCGCGTATACCCACGGTGGCCGTATCGGTGTGCTGGTGGCCCTCAAGGGCGGCTCCGAAGAGCTGGCCAGGGGTATCGCCATGCACGTTGCCGCGATGAACCCGGCCTTCGTCAAGGCCGAGGACGTCCCGGCCGAGCTGCTCGCCAAGGAAAAAGAGATCGCGCTGGGCCAGATGACCGACAAGGACAAGGCCAAGCCGGCCGAGATCCTCGAGAAGATCATCGCCGGCAAGGTCAACAAGATCATTTCCGACATGACCCTCACCGGCCAGCCGTACGTGCTGGACACCAATGTGACGGTCGGCGAGGCGCTGAAGAAGGAAGGCGCCGACGTGATCTCGGTGTCCCGCCTGGCAGTTGGCGAAGGCATCGAAAAGCAGCAGGACGACTTCGCGGCTGAAGTGATGAAGCAGGCCGGCCTGGCGTAAGCCTCCACCCGCTTCGTCCCACAGAAAAGCCGCGCTTGTCGCGGCTTTTTTGTGGGAGCGCCGGCCAGCGCACACCGACAGGCCGGCGCAACCGCTACAATCCCCACGCTTTTTGCCCCACACAATCTGGAGATCCCCCATGAGCGCACCGCTGAAACACCGCCGTATCCTGCTCAAGCTCTCCGGCGAAGCTCTTATGGGAACCGAGGACTACGGTATCGATCCGAAGGTGATCGGCCGGCTGGCCAAGGAAATCATCGAAGTCCAGGATGCCGGCGTCGAAGTCGGCGTGGTCATCGGCGGCGGCAATATCTTCCGCGGCGCGGGGCTGGCCGCGGCCGGCATGGACCGGGTCACCGGCGACCACATGGGCATGCTCGCCACCGTGATGAACGCGCTGGCCATGCAGGACGCGATCGAAAAACTTGGCGGCAAGGCGCGCACCATGAGCGCGATCAAGATCAACGAGGTCGCCGAGGACTTCATCCGCCGCCGCGCGATCCGCCACCTGGAAAAAGGCCGCATCGTGCTGTTCGCCGCCGGTATCGGCAACCCGTTCTTCACCACCGATTCGGCCGCCGCGCTGCGCGCCGTCGAAGTCGGCGCCGACCTGTTGCTGAAGGCGACCAAGGTCGATGGCGTGTACACCGCCGACCCGAAGCACGACCTCGACGCCACCCGCTACGAGCACCTCACCTACAACCAGGTGATCGAACGCCGCCTGGAAGTGATGGACACCGCGGCAATTGCCCTGTGCCGCGACCACAGCATGCCGCTGCGCATCTACGATATGACCGAGCCGGGCAACCTGATGCGGATCATGCGCGGCGAGCCGGTGGGCACCCTGGTCGACGCCGGCTAAGCCGCGGGAACGCTGTCGTTGTGGGAGCGAGCCCTGTTCGCGAGTCCCTCGAGGCCGGGCGCTCAAGATCGCGAGCTCTGAAAGGCCCTGCCCCAAAGGACTCGTGAACAGGGTTCGCTCCCACGATAGTGCGCCCCACCGTTCAAGAGGCGGCTCCGCCGCTGGTATATAATGTCTGGCTTGCCAGTTCCAACGGGAAATACCCCCATGATCAATGAGATCAAAGCCGATGCCCAGACCCGTATGGGCAAAAGCATCGATTCGCTGAAGCACGACCTCACCCGCCTGCGCACCGGCCGCGCCAGCATCGCCCTGCTCGACGGCATCAAGGTGAATTACTACGGTTCGGACATGCCGCTGAACCAGGTCGCGTCGATCTCGATCGCCGACGGCCGCTCGCTGGTGATCACCCCGTTCGAGAAAAGCATGGTCGGCCCGGTCGAAAAGGCCATCCTCGGCTCCGACATCGGCGTCACCCCGACCACCGCCGGCACCGTGATCCGCCTGAACCTGCCCGCGCTCACCGAGGAGCGTCGCAGGGAGATGGCCAAGCATGTTGCCCACGAAGGCGAGAACGCGAAGATCGCGATCCGCAACGTGCGTCGCGATGCGCTGCAGCAGGTCAAGGACCTGCTCAAGGACAAGGCGATCACCGAGGACGACGAGCGCCGCGCGGACGACGAGATCCAGAAGCTCACCGACCGCTTCGTCAAGGACGTCGACGGCGTGTGCAAGACCAAGGAAGAGGAGCTGATGGCGCTCTGACGCGCCATCGGCCCACCATGGCAACGACTGATGCCGCGCGCGTGCCGCGCCACATCGCCATCGTCATGGATGGCAACGGACGCTGGGCCAGGCAGCGCATGCGCCCGCGCAGCTTCGGCCATCGTGCCGGCCAGAAGGCCGTGCGCGAGGTCGTCGAGTTCTGCCTGCGCCAGCATGTCGAAGTCCTGACCCTGTTCGCCTTTTCCAGCGAAAACTGGAAGCGCCCGGCCGGCGAAGTGCGGGCCCTGATGGAATTGTTCATCAAGGCACTGGACAAGGAAGTGGAGGAGCTGCACGGGCACGGCGTGCGCATCCGCTTCATCGGCGACCTCTCCGCGTTCGAGCCCGCCCTGCACGATCGCATGCAGCACGCGATGCGTTATACCGCCGGCAATACCGCGCTGGCGGTCAACGTGGCGGTCAACTATGGCGGACGCTGGGATATCGCCCAGGCCGCGCGTGCCGCCGCCCTCGCGGTGGCCCGTGGTGAACTGGCCGCCGACGAGATCGACGAGAAGCGCCTCGACGGCTTTACCTGCCTGGCCGACCAGCCGCCGCTGGACCTGTTCATCCGCACCGGCGGCGAGCACCGGGTCAGCAACTTCCTGCTCTGGCAGCTGGCCTACGCCGAGCTCTATTTCACCGATACTCTCTGGCCCGACATCAATCAGGCCTGCCTGGCCGATGCGCTGGCCGACTATGCCCGCCGCGAGCGCCGCTACGGACGCACCGGCGAGCAGATCGCCAAAGCCACCGGTTAAGGAAACCCAGGAACCCATGCTCAGACAGCGCACATTGACCGCCTTGCTGCTCCTGCCGGTGGTGCTGCTCATCATCCTGTGGCCACCCACCGGGATCTTCGCGATCATCGCCGGCTTCGTCTTCCTCGGCGCGCTGTGGGAATGGACGACGCTGGCCGGCGTTCGTGTGCAGGCCGTCCGCATCGCCTATGTCGCCTTCGCCGCGGCGCTGTTCGTGGCGCTCTGGCTGGTCCATACCCAGGGCCTGTGGAACATCCTGATTGCGATCGGCGTGGCCTGGTGGGTGGGCAGTTTCTTCTGGCTGCGCAACTTCACCTTCGCCGCCGCGCCGAACCACGAGAACCGCATGATCAAGCTCGGCACCGGCCTGCTGGTGACCGTGCCGGCATGGGCCGCGATGCTCTCGATCCATGCCAGCCTGCCGCATGGCCACCTGTGGACCGTGGTCGCCCTGGTCATCGTCTGGGCCGCCGACACCGGCGCGTATTTCAGTGGCCGCTTCCTCGGCAAGCGCAAGCTCGCGCCACGGATCAGCCCGGGGAAGACCTGGGCCGGCGTGGGTGGCGCCTTCATTGGCGGCGCCCTGGCCGTGCTGCTCGGCGGCTGGCTGCTCGATGTCCGCGAAACCGGCCCCCTGCTCGCCCTGGTGCTTGTCGCCGTGGTGACGGTGACCGCGTCGGTGATCGGCGACCTGTTCGAAAGCCTGATGAAGCGGCATGCCGAGGTGAAGGATTCGGGCACCCTGATCCCGGGCCACGGCGGCCTGCTCGACCGCATGGACAGCGTCTTCGCCGCCCTGCCGGTGTTCGCCGCCGGCCTGCTCCTGCTCGGACTGTGACATGCAGCAGCCGGCTACCGCGACCCGCGCCGTCGCTCCCATGAAAAACATCGCCGTGCTCGGCGCGACCGGTTCGATCGGGACCAGCACGCTGGACGTGATCGGCCGCCATCCGGACCGGTTCCGCGCCACCGTGCTCGCCGCGCATCGCAGCGTCGACGCCCTGGTCAAACTGTGTGAACGGTTCCGGCCCGAACTGGCGATCGTCGCCGACCAGGCACTCGAGGGCGAGCTGGCGCGCAAGCTGGCCGCGGCTGGCGTGTCCTGCCTGGTCGCCGCCGGTCCCGAGGCGCTGGCACTGGCCGCCGCCGGCCCGCTCTGCGACACCGTGGTGGCGGCCATCGTCGGCGCCGCCGGGCTCGAATCCACCCTGGCCGCCGCGCGCGCCGGCAAGCGCCTGCTGCTGGCGAACAAGGAATCGATCGTGATGGCCGGTCCGCTCCTGCTCGACGCGTTGCGCGTCGGCGGCGGCGTGCTGATCCCGGTCGATTCCGAGCACAACGCGATCTTCCAGTGCCTGCCGGGCGGCCGTCCGGCCGACCTCGGCGCTGCCGGTGTGCGCCAGTTGATCCTGACCGCGTCGGGCGGGCCGTTCCGTGGCCGGACCCGCGCCGATCTCGGTGCGATTACCCCGGACCAGGCCTGCGCCCACCCGAACTGGTCGATGGGCCGGAAGATTTCGGTCGATTCGGCCACATTGATGAACAAGGGCCTGGAGGTCATCGAGGCGCATTACCTGTTCGGCGCGCCAGCCGATGCCATCGAGGTCGTCGTCCATCCGCAGAGCCTGATCCACTCGCTGGTCGAGTACGTCGACGGCTCGATCCTGGCCCAGCTTGGCAACCCCGATATGCGTACCGCCATCGGCCATGCCCTTGCCTGGCCGGAGCGCGTGGATACCGGGGTAAAGCGCCTGGACCTCGCCGCCGTGGCCACCCTGGGCTTCGAAAAGCCGGATACGGACACCTTCCGCTGCCTCGCCCTGGCCTTCCAGGCGTTGCGCGCCGGCGGCGACGCCACCGCGATCCTGAACGCGGCCAACGAGGTCGCCGTGGAAGCCTTCCTGGCCGGCAGCCTGCCCTTCCTGGCCATCGCCGAGCTGGTGGAGACGGTGCTGGAGGAACTGCCGCCGGAAAACGTGGTCGATGTTGCGTCTCTTGCTGCACGCGACCTGTCTGCCCGACACGCAGCCCGCCGGGTGCTCCAGCGTGCTTGCTGCTAAGCTTCCCGGATCTTTACAGAACTAATGCGCCCAAGCCTTTGCCGATGATCAGCCCCTTCCTAGGTTCCGCGTTCTGGCTTCTGGTCACGCTCGGCGTACTGGTGACCTTCCACGAGTTCGGCCATTACTGGGTCGCGCGCCGTTGCGGGGTCAAGGTGCTGCGTTTCTCGGTGGGTTTCGGCCGCCCGCTATGGCGCCGCGTGGCGAAGGACGGCACCGAGTACCAGATCGCGGCGATTCCCCTGGGCGGCTACGTCAAGATGCTCGATGCCCGCGAGGGTGACGTCGACCCGGCCGATCGTGGCCAGGAATTCACCGGCAAGCCGGTCTGGCAGCGCATCGCCATCGTGATCGCCGGCCCCGCCTTCAATCTGATCTTCACCGTCTTCGCGCTGTGGGCGATGTTCATGATCGGCAAGCCGGACGTGGCGCCGCTGGTCAGCGCCGCCCCGCAAGGCATCGCCGCCAAGGCCGGCATACGCACCGGCGACCGGCTGCTAAGCATCGATGGCCAAGCCGTCGCCACCTGGAGCGACTCGCTCGACCTGCTGGCCAACGGCATGCTGGACCGCCAGCCGCTACCGATGCAGGTCCGCGGCACCGACGGTGTCGAGCGGGGTGTCGTATTGCCACTGCAGACCCTGGCCCCTGGCGAGGATATCGGCAAGGCCTTCGATGCCCTGGGCATGAACCTCGGCCCGTCGCCGGCCGTCGTCGCCACCGTGACCCCCGATTTCCCCGCGGCGCAGGCCGGCCTGCGCGTGGGCGACCGTCTGCTGAAGATCAACGGCACACCGGTCGTCGATTCGACGCAGTTCGGCGAAGCCGTGCAGAAGGCCGCCGTCGTTTCCCCGAAGCTGGTCATCGGTGTCGAACGCGATGGCAAGCCGCTGGACATCGCGATGACCGCGCAGATGCGTTCCTACCAGGGGCAGACGCCAGCGTGGATGGTCGGCATCGGCTGGACGCCGATGGAAACGGCCATGCTTCGCTACGGTCCGGTCAAGGCCATGGAAGCCTCGCTGGCCTCGACCTGGCAAAGCGCGCGGACCACCTTCAACCTGATCGGCAAGATGGTCACCGGCCAGGCTTCGACGAAGAACCTCTCAGGGGTGATCGGCATCGCCCAGGTGGCTAACGATTCGGCCACCCGCGGTCTCGCCTGGTTCCTGCAGTTTCTTGCGATGGTGTCGCTCAGCCTGTGCATCCTCAACCTGATGCCTATACCGGTCTTGGACGGCGGACACCTGCTGTATTACCTTATCGAGTTGATCAAGGGCAGCCCGGTCAGCGAACGGACCATGATCGCCGGCCAATACGTCGGCCTGGCCCTGCTGTTCACGCTGATGGGCCTGGCCTTCTTCAACGATATCCATCGAATGCTGGTCTCGTGACGCGAGCTGTTTCCACCTGGGGACTTTCGTCGCGCCCTTGCTGTCCAACGACGGCTGCACCGGCTTTGGCCGGTTCAGTCGTGCGGCACGTCAACCTGCCGCAACGATCGCATCGCGGTGCGATCGCTCACGCGCTGCCGGGCTTTTGCCCGGCGCGTACATATCACCAGTCGTCGGCCTCGTCGGCCGGCGGCCAGAATTAACCCAACGGAATCGACGATGAAGCGTATCGCCGCCCTGATCCTGCTTGCCTCCCTGTCCGCGAACGTGCTGGCCTTCGAGCCTTTCGTCGTTAACGACATCCGTATCGACGGCCTCACCCGCATCGCGCAGGGTACGGTGCTGAGCTACCTGAACATCGAGAAGGGCGACACCCTCACCGACGATCGGGCACAGGCGGCCATCCGTGCGCTCTATCAGACCAAATTCTTCAGCGATATCCAGTTGGATCGCCAGGGCAACATCCTGGTGATCAAGGTGGTCGAGCGCCCTGCCATCGCCAAGCTCACGCTGCGTGGCAACAAGGACATCAAGGAAGAGGATCTGCGCAAGGGCCTGAAGGAAATCGGCCTGGCCGAGGGCGAGACCTTCGACCGCCTGTCGCTCGACCGCGTCCAGCAGGAACTGGTCCGCCAGTACTACAACCGCGGCAAGTACAACGTGTCGGTCGACCCGCACGTGACCACGCTGGATCGCAACCGCGTCGCCATCGATATCGAGATCCGCGAGGGCAAAGCCTCGAAGATCAAGGAAATCAATATCGTCGGCAACAAGGCTTTTACCGACAAGTCGATCCGCAAGGGCTTCGAGTCGGATACGACGAACTGGCTGTCGTGGTACTCGAAGGACGACCAGTACTCGCGTGAAAAGCTCTCCGGCGACCTGGAGAAGCTCGGTTCCTATTACATGGATCGCGGCTACGCCGACTTCGGCGTCGACTCGACCCAGGTGACGATCGCCCCCGACAAGCGTGCGATGTACATCGCCGCCAGCGTCAAGGAAGGCGAGATCTACACCGTTGCCGACGTCAAACTGCTCGGTGAGCTGATCCTGCCGGAAGATTCCCTGCGCCAACTGGTCTTCGTGCACAAGGGCGACACCTTCAACCGCCACGCGGTCGAGGCGAGCACCGACGCGATCAAGGCGATCCTGGCCAATATCGGCTACGCCTTCGCCAAGGTCACCCCGGTGCCCAAGCTGGACAAGGACGCGCGCACCGTCGACCTGACCCTGTACATCGAGCCGGGCAAGCGCGTCTACGTACGCCGCGTGGTGTTCCAGGGCAATACCCGCACCGAGGACGAGGTCCTGCGTCGCGAAATGCGCCAGCTGGAAGGCTCGTGGTATTCGCAGGCGGCGATCGACCGTTCGAAGACGCGTCTGACGCGCCTGGGTTACTTCAAGACCGTCGATATCGACAAGGCCCTGGTCCCGGGTACCGACGACCAGGTCGACCTGACCGCGAAGGTCGAGGAGCAGTCGGCCGGCAGCCTGATGTTCGGCGTCGGTTACTCGCAGTACTCCGGCATCATCGTCAGCGCCTCGGTCTCGCAGAACAACTTCCTCGGCACCGGCGACCGCTTCTCGATCGGCGCGGAAAAGAGCGACTTCTACACCCGCATCAATGCCAGCTACACCAACCCGTACCTGACCGACTCGGGCGTGCAGCTCGGCTATACGGTCGGCTACAGCAAGCTGGATTACGGTGACACCGATCTGGCGAACTACACGTACAGCACCAAGTCGTTCGCCGCCAACCTGGCCTTCCCGATCGGTGAAACCGACTCGATCTCGACCAGCCTCGGCGTCAGCAGCAACCTGATCAACACCCAGCTTGGCATCACGCCGCAGGTGCTGATCGACTACCAGAACGCGATCGGCAACAAGACGATCCATTCCTGGACGAGCAGCCTGGGCTGGAACCACGACACGCGTAACGGCTATTGGGCGCCGACCCGCGGCGGCGTGCTCAGCGCGTCGATCGAGGGTGCCCTGCCCGGCTCGACCGTGCAGTTCTACAAGTTCTTCGGCGAGGCGAGCCATTACTGGCCGATCGGCAAGGGCTTCGTGCTGTACCTGGACGGCCAGGTCGGCTACGGCGACACCTACGGTCAGACCTACAACTACTCGACCGAGGATGGCCAGTACACCAAGGGCCAGAAGGCCGACTTCCCCTTCTGGGAGAACTTCTACGCCGGTGGCGTGCGCGACGTCCGTGGCTTCCAGGACAACACCCTGGGCCCGAAACTCTGCGCCGGCCTTACCCCGGGCACCAACCCGAAGCCGGACAAGAACGGCCAGTGCGCGGACAGCGTCTATACCTTCGCCCAGCCGGTCGGTGGCGCGTTCAAGGTCCTCGGCACCGCGCAGGTCTTCCTGCCGCTGCCCTTCCTGAAGGACGTCAACACCGCCCGCGTCTCGTGGTTCATGGACGTCGGTAACGTCTACCAGGACTTCGGTTCGTTCGAAGCCAGCCAGCTGCGTGCCTCGACCGGCCTGTCCCTGCAGTGGCAGGCGCCGATCGGCCCCTTGATCATCAACTTCGCCGTGCCGTTCCGCTCGCAGGGCGCCGACAAGCATTACGAAGAGCGCATCCAGTTCACCTTCGGCAATACGTTCTAAGAGCGTGAAGAGCGAAGCGTAAAGAGTCAGTAGAATCGCGGGGTGGCAGGGCCGTGGGCCTTGCCACCTTTTTTTTGGGCGGGGCCCGGGAGAACGACGTGAGTGGCAATCCTCGATTCACGCTGGCCGAGCTGGCCGGGCGCTTTGGCCTCGGTGCGCATGGCGATGCGACCACCGTCGTCGACGGCGTCGGTACCCTTGCGGCAGCGACGTCCACCCAGCTGACCTTTCTTTCCAATTCGAAATACGCCTCGCAACTTGCCGGCTCCACCGCGGGCATCGTCGTGCTGCGCGAAGCGGATATTCCTTCACGCCAGGGCGCGGCGCTTGTCGCTGCCGATCCTTATGTCGCCTACGCGAAGATCGCGGCGCTGTTCGAACACCATCCGGCCGCACCGCGCGGGATCCATCCCAGCGCCGTGGTTGCCGCCAGCGCGCGGATCAGCCCGACGGCCAGCATCGGCCCGCTTTGCGTGGTCGAGGACGGCGCGGTGATCGAGGACGGCGTCATCCTCGGCCCCCATTGCATGGTCGGTCCCGGTTGCGTGGTCGGTGCGCAATCGCGCCTGGTCGCCCGGGTGACCCTGGTCATCCGGGTCACCCTCGGCAAGCGCGTACTGGTTCATCCGGGCGCGGTGATCGGCTCGGACGGCTTCGGCCTCGCCTTCGACCGCGACCACTGGATCAAGCTGCCCCAGCTCGGCGGCGTACGCATCGGCGACGATTGCGAGATCGGCGCCAACACCACGATCGACCGCGGCGCGCTGGAAGACACCGTACTCGACGAGGATGTGCGGCTGGACAACCAGATCCAGATTGCCCACAACGTCCATATCGGCGCCCATACCGCCATGGCCGGCTGCGCGGCGGTGGCCGGCAGTGCGAAAATAGGCCGTTACTGCATGATCGGCGGCAACGCCGGTATCCTCGGCCACCTTGAAGTGACCGACCGCGTTACCATCACCGCCAAGAGCCTGGTGACCAGTTCGATCCGCGAGCCGGGCGAATACTCCTCCGGCGTACCACTGCAGGAAAACCGGCTGTGGCGGCGCAACGCGGCACGAATGAAACACCTGGACGATTACGCGCGCCGCCTCATGGCGCTGGAGAAGGAAAGAGGCAATGAATGAACACGCAGCTGCTCCCATAACCCTGCCGGTGGACGTGGAGCAGATCCAGCGCTTGCTACCGCATCGCTACCCCTTCCTGCTGGTCGACCGGGTGATCGAGCTCGAGAAAGGCAAACGCATCGTCGCGATCAAGAACGTGACGATCAACGAGCCGTTTTTCCAGGGCCATTTCCCCGGCCATCCGGTCATGCCGGGCGTGCTGATCGTCGAGGCGATGGCGCAGACCGCCGGCCTGCTGACCCAGATCACCAGCCAGATCGACGGCAACAACGGCAGCCCGCTGTTCTACCTGGTCAAGGTCGACAACGCGCGCTTCTCCGCCGTCGTCGCCCCGGGCGACCAGCTGCGCATGGAAGTGTCGCTGAAGCGGCTGTTGCGCGGCATGGGCCTGTTCGAGGCACGTGCCCTGGTCGACGGCAAGGAAGTGGCCAGCTGCGAACTGATGTGCGCCGCGAGGACCGAAAAATGATCCATCCGACCGCGCTGATCGACCCGACCGCCGTCATTGGCAACAACGTCAGCATCGGTGCCTATAGCGTCATCGGCGCGGATGTCCGGATCGGCGACGACACCACGATCGGCCCGCACGTGGTAATCCAGGGACCGGCCACGATCGGTAGCGGCAACCGGATCGCCTCGTTCGCCTCGATCGGCGGCGATCCACAGGACAAGAAGTTCGCCGGCGAGCGCACCGAGGTGGTCATCGGCGACCGCAACCTGATCCGCGAATACGTCACGATCAACCGTGGCACCGGCGACGGCGGTAGCGTGACCCGCGTCGGCGACGACAACTGGCTGCTGGCCTATGTGCATATCGCC
This sequence comes from Luteibacter sp., assembly GCA_036009745.1. Classification (GTDB taxonomy): domain Bacteria; phylum Pseudomonadota; class Gammaproteobacteria; order Xanthomonadales; family Rhodanobacteraceae; genus Luteibacter. Next base: position 19,659 of record DASYLE010000137.1, read on the forward strand.
CACGATTGCCAGATCGGCAACCACACGGTGTTCTCCAATTACTCGGCGCTGGCCGGCCACGCCGAGATCGGCGACTGGACGATCCTCTCCGGCTATTCGGGCGTACACCAGTTCGGCAAGGTCGGCGCGCATGTCTTCATCGGCATGGGTTGCCTGGTCGGCTCGGACGTACCGCCGTTCGTGATGATGGCCAACGAGGCGCGCGGCCGCCCACGCGGCATCAATAGCGAAGGCCTGAAACGCCGCGGTTTCGACAGCGGTCGTATCGCGGCGATCAAGCGCGCCTACCGCACGCTCTACATGGCCGGCCTGCCGCTGGCCGATGCGCGCGAGCAGCTGGCCCAGCAGGCCGAAGGCAGTGAGGACGTGCGGGCGATGCTCGAGTTCCTCGACCGCAGCGAGCGCTCGCTGGCCCGCTGAGATGGCCGGCCCCGACATCACGCATCCTCGTGTCACGGCCTCGCCGGTCATCGCCCTGATCGCCGGCGAGGATTCCGGTGACCAGCTCGGCGCCGACCTCGTCGCCGCCCTGCGCCGGCGCTATCCACAGGCACGCTTCGTCGGTATCGGTGGACCGCGCATGCTCGCGGCCGGTTTCGACTCCTGGTTCGATATCCGCGAGCTGTCGGTGATGGGCTTCGCCGAGGTATTGCGCCACCTGCCGCGCCTGCTGCGCCTGCGCAAGGAACTCCTTGCGCGCCTGCTCGCGCTGCGTCCCGACATCGTCGTCGGCATCGACGCGCCCGACTTCAACCTCGCCGTCGAACGCAAGCTCAAGGACGCCGGCCTGCGCACCGTGCACTACGTCAGTCCGTCGGTATGGGCGTGGCGCGAGAAACGCGCGGAGAAAATCGGCCGCTCCGCCGATCGCGTGCTTTGCCTGTTCCCGATGGAGCCGCCGATCTATGCGCGCCATGGCATCGACGCGCGGTTCGTCGGTCATCCGCTTGCCGACCGCTTCCCGCTGCTGGCCGATCGCCATGGCGCGCGCGAAGCCCTTCGCCTGCCGCAGGACGCGCCCGTGCTGGCCGTGCTGCCAGGCAGCCGACCGAGCGAGATCGACCGCCTCGGCCGTATCTTCATCGATGCGGCCACGCGTATCGGCGCGGGCCTGCCCGGCCTGCGCATCCTCGTACCGACGGCCAATCCGGTGGTACACGCGAAGCTTGCCCGCATCATCGGCGAGTTCCGCCACATCCACGGTTTTGCACCGACCCTGATCGAAGGCCGCGCCCATGAGGCGATGCTTGCCGCCGACGTCGTCCTGCTCGCCTCGGGCACGGCCACGCTGGAAGCGATGCTGGCCAAGCGGCCGATGGTGGTCGGCTACCGCGTGGCACCGTCGAGTTATCGCATCGCGCGCGCATTGAAGATGCTGAAAACCGACATCTACGCGCTACCGAATATCCTTGCCCGGGCCTGTGGCCTGGGCGAGGCGCGACTTGCGCCGGAATTCATGCAGGACGACTGCACGCCGGCCAACCTCGCCGCCGCGACGCTGGATCTGCTGGGCGACAGCGAGCGACGTGGCCGTATCGTCGCCGCCTTCGAATTCCTGCACCAGAAACTTCGCGGCGACCTGGAGGGCCAGGCCGCCGACCACGCGGCCGACGCGATCGCGGAATTGCTCGACTCGCGGGCCTGACTTGCCGGCCCGTCTCAGTTTGCCGACACGGTGCACGCCTGCCCGGCATCGCAGCCGCCGCGCGCGATAGCGGCGCATTCGCCATAGGTCGCGACCTTGGTGATCATCGGCGACACACTGCCGAAATTGGCCGTGGCCTTGTGGAAGATCGCCGCATTCGGCACGACCGCGTCGCAGGACGGCAAGGCATCGTCACCCTGGGCATAGTTTTCCAGGAATTCCGAACTGGCGTTCTGCAGGGCACCCCAGTTGTCGGGCACCCGGATTCTGGCCACCGGCGTCTCGATCCGCGAGGAAAGATCGAGGATCGACGCTTTCCAGTACTGTTTGCCATCCAGGGCAATACGTATCCGGTATGCGACACCCTCCTTCCATTCGAACGGAAGCCAGCACTGGACACCGTCGCCTTCGTGCTCGAAGGGAACGCATTGGGCCGCGCCCAGCGGCGTGCCTTCGAGCGCCCTCCAGATCGCGAGGTTCAGCGTTTTCCCGGCGCCACCCCGACCGTCGGTCTGCAAACCGGCATAGCCGCCATCGCCGTCGATGAAATAGAACTGGTGCGCCCAGTAATGAAAACTGCCCTTGCCCGGATCGCGGGTGACCTCGATGCCGAAATCCAGGCTCTGGTAACCTTGGGCCGCCTCGGGCCAGGTGCGGTCGACCTGGACCATGCCGCCTGGGGTTACCTGCGCATGAAGCGCGGAACAGAAGGCGAATGCGCCGAGCGATGCCATGACGATGCTTGATCTGAACATGGTGTGGTTTCCTTTTGGCCATGCCACGATAGGCCAGCCCAGCCTAAGGAACGCCCGGTTCGTCGCCATCGGCACGGGATGCCGGACGGCGTAGGCATCGTCCACCGGCCCATTCAACAGCCCTCTCAAGAGCCACCATGCCACGCAAGCGCAGCATTACCCTGCAACTCGGCCCGGACCTGCTCATCGCCGGCGTCGACGAAGCGGGTCGCGGGCCGCTTGCCGGCCCCGTGGTGGTCGCTGCGGTGATCCTCGACGCGACCCGTCCGATCCGCGGCCTGAACGACTCCAAGCAGCTCACGGAGGCAAAGCGCGAAACGCTTTATGCGCGCATTGTCGAACGTGCCGTCGCGTGGACCGTGGTCTTCGTCGAACGTGACGAGATCGACCGGATCAATATCTTCCAGGCGACCATGCAGGGGATGAGCCGTTGCCTGCACGGCCTCGGCACGGCGCCGGGTTATGCACTGATCGACGGCAATCACCTGCCCAAGGCCTTGCCCTGCCCCGCGCGGGCGGTAATCGGTGGCGATGCGAGCGAGCCGGCGATCAGCGCCGCCTCGATCCTGGCCAAGGTCAGCCGCGACCGGCATATGGTCGAACTCGACGACCGCTACCCCGGTTACGGCTTTGCGAAGCACAAGGGCTACGGCGTGCCGGAGCACCTGGAGGCGCTCGGCCGGCTGGGTCCGTGCGATCTGCACCGACGCAGTTTCGCCCCGGTCCGCCTGCTGTTCGAGCCCATGGCCGAGCCGCCGGGCGACCTCTTCGCGTTCGCCTGAAAGGCTGTCGGGACAGCCTCCGCGCCTTGCATCAACGGGGCCATATAACGCATGCACTGGCATGCCCAATGGCCCGCTCCAAGACAAAAACAGCGGCGTAAAATCACCATTGTCCGGCAGGGATGCGTTGTTCCGACGCCGCAACCGCCACCATCGGTGTCGACCAGGCCGCATCGCGCCCGTCCAGGCGCAGGAGCCGTGCCATGACGCTTACCCCGTCCCCACCCGAGAGCACTGAAACCGACGCGATCCTCGCCGCCGTCGCGCCGACCCCGTCACGGCCTACCGAAGCCGTCCCGCACCACGTCGACTATGACCGCAGCTCGCTTGCCGTCGAGCAGTGGGAGCACTACATCGACCTGCAGATGAGCAACGACCGGTTCCGCATCCGGCTGTAGTGCCGTTGTCGCGGCAGGCCGTCAAGCCTGGTGTTCACGGCCCCAACGGACTCGCGAACAGGGTTCGCTCCCCCCAA
>DASYLE010000138.1:0-20471 GCA_036009745.1 Luteibacter sp.
AGGCCCGAGCCGATCTGGATGGTGCTGCCGTAGTCGCGGACGATCGTCACCTGCTTGAAGGCGACCTTGTTGTCGCTGCCGACGACGGCCACGCGCAGGCCCTTGTCATCGAACACCAGGGCGCTGGCCGGCACGCGCAGGGCGGCGGCATCGGCGGGCAGGTCGAAGTGCACGCTGGCGAAGCTGCCGGGGAGCAGCTTGCCGTCGTTGTTGTCGATCGAGAGCTGGACCAGGGTCGTGCCGGAGGTGGAGGCCACGGCCTGGGCCGAGGATTCGACGCGCGCGGTGAAGACCTGGCCCGGGCGCTCCGGCACCTTCAGCTTCGCGGTCATGCCCGGCACGATCGAGGGCACGTTGGCCTGCGGTACCTGCACGTACATGCGCAGGCGATGCGTATCGGAGATCTCGAACAGCTCGACGCCGGTGCCGCCTTCGTTGATCAGCGCGCCGACATCGGTCGAGCGCGCGGTGACCACGCCGTCGAACGGCGCGACGATGCGGGCAAAGGTCTTCTCCGCTTCCATGTGCGCGAGGTTGGCGCGCTCGGAATTGGTCGTCGCCTGCTTGGCGGCGAGGTCGCCGGTCTTCTCGTCGACGTCCTGCTTGGCCACCGCACCGGAGGGCAGCAAGGCGACCCAGCGCTTGGCGGTAGCGGCGGAGAGCTGCTCGTTGGCGACGGCGGTGGCGAGATCGGCGCGGGCCTGTACCAGTTGCTGGTCGAGGTCGGGAGTCTCGATGATGGCGAGCAACTGGCCCGCCTTCACCGGCGCGCCGATATCGACCTGCCACGACTTCAGGTAACCGCTGACCCGGGCGAAGATCGGCGCCTTCGAGTAAGCCTCGAGGCGGCCGGGCAGTTCGAGCGCGCCGGCGTCGTTGACCTGCGGCGGCGCGATGGCCACCGTCGGTACGGTCTGCGCATCCGTCCATGTACGCAGGTGCCTGGCGTCCGAAGCACGCGTCGCGACACCTGCGACGACGATCGCGAAGATGACGATGAGGGCGATCAGGCCGACCAGCCCAAGGCGGCGCGGCCGGGACGACGGGGTTACCGGTGAGTTAGACGACATGGACGGGCTCTCGGGAAACGTTGGCCAACGAAGCCGCGGAACCGCGGCGGCCATGGATGATGCTGAAAACGATAGGGACGAAGAGCAGGGTCGCCGTGGTGGCGAAGATCAGGCCGCCGATCACGGCGCGACCGAGCGGCGCATTCTGCTCACCGCCCTCGCCCATGCCGAGTGCCATAGGCGCCATACCGATGATCATCGCCAGGGCGGTCATCAGCACCGGGCGGAAACGGACGAAGCCGGCCTCGAGCGCTGCCTGCACCGCATCGCCATGCTCGGCGAGTCGCTCGCGACAGAAGCTGACGACCAGGATCGAGTTCGCCGTGGCCACGCCCATGCACATGATCGCGCCGGTCAGTGCGGGCACCGACAGCGTGGTATGGGTGGCGAACAGCATCCAGACGATGCCGGCGACCGCGGCTGGCAAGGCGGTGACGATCACGAATGGATCGCTCCAGGACTGGAAGTTGACCACGATCAGCAGGTAGATCAGCACGATTGCGCCGAGCAGGCCGAACAGCAGGCCGGAGAAGGCGCTATTCATCGTCTGCACCTGGCCGAGCAGCGCGGTGCTCGTACCCTTCGGCAGGAACTTGGCATTGTCGGCGAGGATCTTGTTGATATCGGTGGCCACGCCGCCGAGATCGCGATCCTGCGTGGTCGCGTAGATCTCGACCATCGGCGCGATGTTGTACTGGCTGACCACGGCATTGCTGCTGAAGCGGTTGATCCGGGCCAGGCCGCCGAGCACCTGCGAGGTACCGCCGGCAGCCGGCGTGATCGGCACGTTCTGCAGCGAGGCCAGCGAATCGAGGTTGTACTGCGGCGTCTGGATCACGATCGGGTAGGAAATCTGGTTCACCGGGTTCAGCCAGTAAGTCGGCGCGACCTGGCTGGAACCGGCGAGGTTGACGCCAAGGCTGCTGGTCACGTCGCGCTCGGTGATGCCGAGCAGCTGCGCCTGGTTGCGGTCGACGTCGACAGTGAAGCCCGGGTTCGCCTGGGACTGCTGGATACGCGCATCGGCGATGCCGGGGATACGACGGATCTCGCGCAGCACGCGGTTCGCATAGGCGAAGTTGGCCGGCAGGTTGTTGCCGCGGATCTGCAGGTCGATCGGTGCCGGCGAGCCGAAGTTCAGGATCTGGCTGATGATGTCCGCCGGCGGGAACGAGAACACCGTGCCGGGGAATTCGCGCGGCAGCTTCTCGCGAAGTTCGCGCACGTATTCGGCGGTTGGCCGATGACCTTCGTTCAGCGCGATCTGGATATCGCCATCCTGCTCGCCGATCGTGCCGGTGTTGTTGTAAGCGGTGTTGATACCGCTGATCGACAGGCCGATGTTGTCGACGATGGTGCCAAGCTCCCGCGCCGGGATGATCCGCTTCACCGCCGACTGCACGTCGGCGAAGATCTGCGCGCTCTGCTCCACACGCGTGCCGACCGGCGCGCGCACATGCATCAGGATCTGGCCGCCGTCGACCGCGGGGAAGAAGTTGCGACCGAGCATCGGCACCAGGGCGAACGACAACACCACGAAGGCAAGGAAGCCGGTGACGAAGACCTTCTTGTGCTCCATCGCCAGGCCGAGGATGCCGTGGTAGCTGTCACGGACGCGCTCGAAGCCCGCCTCGAAACCGCGCTGGAAACGCACCAGCGGGTTCTTCGACGGCGGCAGCGCCTGGTTGGTGCCGTGCTCGTCGGTATGCGGCGCATGCGGATGCAACAGGTACTTCGCCATCGTCGGCACCAGGGTGCGCGAGAGGATGAACGAGGCGATCATCGCGAACATCACCGCTTCGGCCATCGGTACGAACAGGAAGCGGGCGACGCCATCCAGGAAGAACATCGGCACGAACACGATACAGATGCACAGCAGCGAGACGAAGGCCGGGGTGACGATCTGCGCCGCGCCGTCGAGGATCGAGGTCTCGACGTCCTTGCCCTGCTCCAGATGCCAGTTGATGTTCTCGATGGTCACCGTGGCATCGTCGACGAGGATGCCGACGGCAAGCGCGAGGCCGCCCAGGGTCATGATGTTCAGGGTTTCGCCGATCGCCGACAGCGCGATGATCGAGCCCAGGATCGCCAGCGGGATCGACACCGCGATGATCACCGTCGAGCGCCAGCTGCCGAGGAAGAGCAGGATCATCAGGCTGGTCAGCGCCGCCGCGATCGCGCCTTCGCGCGCCACGCCGCTGATCGCCGCGCTGACGAACAGCGACTGGTCGCCGATCGGCGCGATCTTCAGCGCGTCCGGCAGGGAATCCTTGCCGTCGATGACCTTCTGCTTGATGCCCGCGATGATCGCCAGGGTGGATGCCGAGCCGTTCTTCAGCACGGTCATCAGCACCGAACGGTTGCCGTCCACGTGCACGATATTGGTCTGCGGCGGGTTACCGTCGCGCACATGGGCGACGTCGCCGATGGTGATCGTGGTGCCGTTGACGGTCTTCACCGGCAGGCGGGCGAGATCGTCGATGGCCGATGGCGCGTTGTTCAGTTGCACGACGTATTCGAAGTTGCCGATCTTCTGCGTACCGACCGGGACGATCAGGTTCTGCGCCGCCAGTGCGTTGGCCACGTCCTGGCCGGACAGGCCGCGCGACTGCAGCGCGGCGGAGTCGAGGTCGATCTGCACCTGGCGCGACTTGCCGCCGTAGGGGTACGGGATCGACGCGCCGGCCACCGAGGTCAGCATCGGGCGTACCGCGTTGATGCCGAGGTCGCCGAGGTTCTGCTCGGTCAGGCCCTTGCCGGACAGGGCCAGCTGGATGATCGGCACCGTCGACGCGTTGTAGTTGAGGATCAGCGGAGGCGTGGTGCCTGCAGGCAGCTGCTTGAGCTGGGTCTGCGCCACCGCCGTCACCTGCGCGTTCGCGGTGCGGATGTCGACCGTCGGCTGGAAGAAGATCTTGATCACGCCGAAGCCGTTGATCGAGGTCGCCTCGGTATGCTCGACGTCGTTCACCGTCGTGGTCAGCACGCGTTCGAACGGCGAGGATATGCGCCCGGCCATCTGGTCCGGCGGCAGGCCGGTGTACTGCCAGACGACGCTGATCACCGGAATGCGGATATCCGGGAAGATGTCCGTCGGCGTGCGCATCGCCATGAGCGGCCCGATCAAAAGGATCAGCAGCGCGAGGACGACGAATGTATACGGTCGCGAAAGAGCGATCCGGACAATACCGATCATGCGGGGAATTCCGAGCGAATTGTGCGTCGCGCCAATTTTCTCATGCGCCGGGCCGTAGCAGCGGTGAAGATAATTTCACCGGGATTTCACCCGGGGGTTCGCGCGAGCACCCGTCTCAGTAGCAGCGAAGAATCAACCGGGCGCCGGCATCGGCCCCGCCAATATCCAGGGTGTAGCCGTGCAACCGGGCGATCGCGCTGACGATGCTCAGGCCCAGGCCGGAGCCGGGAGTGCTCCGGCTGTTATCGCCGCGGTAGAAACGCCGCGTCACCGCCTCGCGCTCGCCGACCGGAATGCCCGGACCGCTATCGCGCACCTCGATGACCGGGCCAGTCCCGTCCATGCGCGCGGAAAGCACGATCCGCCCGCCGGCGGGGGTGAACTTCAGCGCATTGCCGACCAGGTTGGCCAGCGCCTCAAACAGCAGATGCGGGTCGCCACGAAGCGGCTCGAGCCGGTCGTCGACGACCAGTTCGAAACGCTGCCCGCGGTCCTCGGCCAGCGGTGCGTAGAACTCGTGGACCTGGTGGACCACCCCGGCGACGTCGACTTCGCCGAAACAGGCACTGCGCTGGCGATCCTCGAGTTCGGAGATCCGCAGCAGCGCGCGAAACCGCGACATCAGCGAATCGACGTCGGCCACACAGGCATCGAGCAGGGCCGCCTCGGGCTGCTCGCCGAGCTGTTGCTGCGCGCGGTACAGGCGCGAGCGCAATCGGGTCAGCGGCGTGCGCAGGTCGTGCGCGATGTTGTCGCAGACACCCTTCACCTCGCCCATCAGGCGTTCGATCTCGCCGAGCATCGTGTTGACGATACCGGCGAGCACATCCAGCTCGTCGCCGCGACGGCTGACCGGCAGGCGCTGCGACAGGTCGCCATGGCGGATCGGCTCGGTCGCCTTCTGGATCTCGCGGATACGCCGCGCAGGCCCCCGCGCGATCAGGATGCCGCCAAGCAAGCCCGGCAGGAGGGTGAGCGACAGACCCCAGATCAGGCCGCGCTTGATGATCACGCCGATGCCATCGACCGTACCGCTTTCCTTGGCGACCACCAGCCGTCGCCCGTCCTTCAGCGTGACGACCACGCCGCGCGCACGGGTTTCGGTGTTCGCGTTCTGCGGATCGAGCTTGGCGTGCAGGCTGTACGTCGTGCCGTCCTTGAGCAGCTCGGACGGAAGTTTCTCGATATCGCCGGCGACCAGCTTGCCACCCGCGTCGAACAGGCCGACCGACATCACGCCACGCGAATCGATCCGGCTCGCCTGGTCGACGATGTCCTGGATTTTCGCCGGATCGCTGGCCTGCAGGTAATGCAGGCGCTGCAACAGCAGCTGGTCGATCACCGAGGAGAGGTAACGCGAGGTTTCCCAGTGGACGGCGCCAAGCAAAATGACACACCAGACGGCGAACAACGAGCCGTAGATCAGGATCAGCCGTGAGGTGGCCGATCGCCAGACGTCAATCAGCGGACGCAAGGATGTATCCCGAGCCACGCACGGTGCGGATCAGCGAGGGCTCGCCGACGGCGTCGATCTTGCGCCGCAGCCGGCCGATATGCACATCGATCACATTGGTGCCCGGATCGAAGTGGAAACCCCATACGGTCTCGAAGATCATCGTCCGCGTCAGCACCTGGCCGGCATTTCGCATCAGGTATTCGAGCAGGCGGAATTCGGTCGGCAACAGGGTCAGCGGTTCGCCGCCGCGATAGGCGACATGGCGGACCAGATCGAGTTCGAGGTCGCCCACCCGCAGGCGTGGATTGTCCGTCGCGACCTGGCGCCGACGCAGCAGCACTTCAGCACGGGCCGACATCTCGTCGGGTGCGAAAGGCTTGGTCAGGTAATCGTCGCCGCCGGCGCGCAGGCCGCGCACGCGTTCGTCGACATCGCTGAGCGCACTGATCATCAGCACCGGTGTCTCGACCCGCTTCTTGCGCAAGGCGGCAATCACGTCGATGCCGTCCATGCCGGGCAGCATGCGGTCGAGGGTGATCAGGTCGTACTCCGGGTCCATGCCGCGAACGAGACCGGCGTGCCCGTCGGCAACCCACTCGGCCGTCATGCCATGGACGGCCAGTTCGGCGACGATCTCGCGGGCGGTGACTTCGTCGTCTTCGATGACGAGAACCTTGGGCATGTTCGTTCGCTCTGGCATATGACGGGGGGAGAACGGGAAAACCCCCGGGTCGCCCCGAGGGTTTGTCCGATACCGCATCCTAGCGCAGGAAACGCAGTGCTTGCTTAGGCAGCAATCGCGGCCTGCTTAAGCAGCAATCGCGCCGCGCATCTTCTTCATGGCATTCGCTTCGATCTGGCGGATGCGTTCGGCGGACACGCCGTACTCATTAGCCAGGTCTTGCAGGGTCGCCTTGTTGTCCTCGTTCAGCCAACGGCGCTGGATGATGTCGCGCGAGCGATCGTCCAGGTTGCCCAGGGCCGAACTCAAGGCACCCATCTGGTTGTTGCTGGCATCTTCGTCGGCGACGTTGTCGTACGGGTCGGCGCCCTCGTCGACCAGGAAGGCGGCCGGTGCCGGCTTGTCGTCGTCGTCCGCATCGGCGGGTGCCTCGAAGCCGATGTCACGGCCGGACAGGCGCGATTCCATCTCGCGCACCGTCGCCTCGGGTACGCCAAGATCCCTGGCGACCGTGCGCACTTCCTCGGCATTCATCCAGCCCAGGCGCTTCTTGTTGCGACGCAGGTTGAAGAACAGCTTGCGCTGCGCCTTGGTCGTGGCGACCTTCACGATGCGCCAGTTGCGCAGGATGAACTCGTGCATTTCGGCACGGATCCAGTGCACCGCGAAACTGACCAGGCGAACGCCCTGGTCCGGGTCGAAACGCTTGACCGCCTTCATCAGGCCGATATTGCCTTCCTGGATCAGGTCGGACAACTGCAGACCGTAGCCGTTGTAGCCGCGGGCCACATGGACGACGAAACGCAGGTGCGACATGACCAGCTGCTTCGCGGCATTCAGGTCGGTCGTCTCGGTAAAGCGGCGCGCCAGCGCCTGCTCCTCGTCCAGGGTGAGCACCGGGATGCGATGCACAGCCGAGATGTAGGAGTCCAGACTGCCAACGACGCTGGGAACCCCGAAGTTGCGGGTGGCCAATGCTTGGGACATGTGTGGAACCTCCAAAAATTCTGGGTCAGATTAGCACTCCCGTAGTAGGAGTGCTAAGCCCGGGGAAGGTTCCCCGGCTTAACTGTACGCAATAGTACAGAAATACCCTGGGGATGTCCAGACAGGTACCACGAACGTTCAGCCGGCAGGCAGTTCCGCCCGTGCCGGCAGGGACCAGTCGATTATCTCAAGGCCATGTTCCATAAGGAATTCATTGGCCTTGCCGAAGTGGCCGCAACCGAGGAAACCACGGTGCGCAGATAGAGGAGATGGGTGCACGGAACGCAGCACGCAATGCTTCGAACTGTCGATCAGCGCACCTTTGCGCTGGGCATAGGACCCCCACAGCAGGAACACCAGACCGGTCCGCTCGCGGTTCAGGGCGTCGATCGCCGCATCGGTGAAGCCTTCCCAGCCCTTGCCCTGATGGGCGTTGGCCTTGCCCTCCTCCACCGTCAGCACGGCATTGAGCAGGAGTACGCCACGATCCGCCCAAGGCGTGAGGCAACCATGGTCCGGCCGGTCGATCCCGAGGTCGCGCTGGATTTCCTTGAAGATATTGTCCAGCGACGGCGGCACGCGCACCCCGGGGCGCACGGAAAAGCACAGCCCATGCGCCTGGCCGGGACCGTGGTACGGATCCTGGCCGAGGATCACCACACGCACCTTCTCGAATGGCGTGTGATCAAAGGCGGCGAAGATCTCCGGGCCCGGTGGATAGATCCGCTTGCCGGCGGCCTTCTCTTCGCGCAAAAACGTCGCCAGGGCCTGCATGTCCGGGCGCTGCAGGTAAGGCCCGATCCGCTCTTTCCATGAGGGCTCGAGCTTGATGTCGTGTCCGGTCATGCCTGTTCGGTCGTCCTCTCGCGTAGATGCTGGGCCACGCGCAGCTGGAACAGCAGCTTGGTGACCAGCAGTTTTTCCTCGATCGGTTTCTCGACCAGATCGTTGGCACCGGCGCGCAGCAGGGCGGCCTGGTTGGCGGGGTTCTCGTCGCCGGTCATCACCAGCACCGGCAGTTGCCCCTTGCCGTAACCGAACTCGCCGCGGATTTTCTCCAGCAGATCGCCGCCGGTCAGTTCGCCCTTCAGGCTGACATCGGTCAGGACCAGCTCGGTGCCCACCTGGCCCTGGGCGCGCGCGGTTTCCAGCAAGGCGATGGCATCCTCGGCACTGATCACGTGCTGCACGGTGAGTCCGTATTTTTCCAGCATGCGCCGGGTCGCCAGGGCGACCACGCGACTGTCCTCGACATAGAGGATATTGCCTTCCGCACCGCCCTCGGGCCGCACGTAGCCGCGGATGAACTCGGCCAGGGCGCCGAAGCCGAGCGACTTGTCGACGTAATCGGTGACGTATTCGCCGAGTTCGCGCCGGTGCAGGCGCGCCTCGACGTCGCCGGAAACGACCACGATCGGCATATAGATCTGCGGGGCGGATTCACGCACGTAGCGCGCCAGCGCCAGCCCATCCATGTCCGGCAGGCGCAGCGCCACCGTGATGAAATCGACCACGCCGTTCTGCAACTCGGTTTGCGCCTCCGCGCCGCTGGCACAGGCGACGATCTCGACGTCGGGCAGTTCCGCGCGCAGCACCCGCGCGAGCAGCTGGCGCACGACCTTCGAGCCGTCCACGATCATCACCCGTGGCGATGCGCTGCCAAGACGCGATGCGACCCCCGTGTTCATGAATGGCCTCCCCAGGCTTTCTTCGCTTATGCGGCACGCCTGAGCTGGCGCGCGCTGACCAATCGTGCACCAAGCCAGCCCAGCGCTGCCGAGACGAGCGGCACAGCCACGAACAGCCATGCCGGCAATCCACCGAAAACCACAGTGCCATCATAGGCCGCGGCCAGTCTTTCGACCGGCGCGGCCATGACCAGTTCCAGCGCGGCGGCGATCGCCACGGCGAGTACGCCGGCGAACAGGCCGAACCAGATCCCGGCGTACAGATAAGGGCGCCGCACGAAGGCCCGGCTGGCGCCCATCAGCACCAGCACGTCGATCTCGGCCGAGCGGCTCTGGATATCCACGCGAACGGTATTGCCCACGACCAGCAGGGCGGCAATCCCAAGCAGGATCGCCAGCACCAGCACGGCACGCGTACCGACCCCGAGCAGGGCGTCGAGGCGGCTCCGCCAGCTGCCGTTGTCCTGCACCACATCGACACCCGGCAGGTTCTTCATCGCCTCGACCAGGCTGCCAACCGCATCGGCGGAAAGATCCGGGGCTGGCTTCACCTCGAGGACGAAGGGCAGCGGATTGTTTTCAAGCGACTGCAGGGCACCGGTAAAGCCCTGCATCTTCGCCAGTTCGTCCAGGCCGTCCTTCGGCGTGCGCACGCTCACGCCAGCAACATCGTGGCGCTCGCGCAGGGCGGCGGCGGCGGTTTCCGCGCCACCGGCGTTCTGCTGGGTCTTCATGAAGACGCTGATCGACTGGTTGCGACCGAGCGCATCGCCCATCCGCTGCACATTGCCGAGCAGGAGATAGAACGCCAGCGGCAGGGCCAGGGCCACGCCCATCACGGCGACGGTCAGCAAGGTGCCCAGCGGACGGGCACCGAGCCGCTTCAGGCTGGCCGCCAAGCTCCAGCCATGATGCTCGCGCCAGCCGGCGAAACGCTGCGTGCCGCTGCGCCGGCTGACCTCGGGCTTGCGTACCTCGGCGTTCATACGACCTCCGTGGCGGGCACGTCGGCCACCAGCCGGCCATGGTCGAGGACGATGACGCGTTTCTTCATGCGCTTGATCAGCATCAGGTCATGGCTGGCGATCAGCACCGTGGTGCCGACCTGCTGGAATTCGGCGAACAGCTCCATGATCTCCAGCGCCAGTTGGGGATCGAGGTTGCCGGTCGGCTCATCGGCGATCAGCACCGTCGGCTTGCCGACGATGGCGCGGGCGATGCCGACGCGTTGCTGCTCGCCGGTGGACAAGGCGATCGGCAGCTGCTTTTCGTAGCTGAGCAGGCCGACCTTCTCCAGCGCGGCGCGCACCCGCTTGCCGCGATCGGCCTGCGGGACGCCGGCGATCACCAGCGGCAACTCGACATTGGCGAAGACGGTGCGGTCCAGCAGCAGGCGGTGATCCTGGAAGACCATGCCGAGGCGGCGGCGGAGCTTGGGTACGTCGCCACTGCGCACCGTCGCCAGGCTCTTGCCGTCCAGCGCGACCAGGCCGTGGCTCGGCCGCTCGATCATCGCCAGCAGTTTCAGCAGGGTGCTCTTGCCCGCGCCGGAATGGCCGGTGACATAGGCCATCTCGCCGGCGGCGACCTCGAAGGAGAGCTCGGACAGCGCCTGGTGGCCGCCGTCGTAGCGCTTGCTGACTTGTTCGAAGCGAATCACCGGTTCACCTGGGCTGCCTGCCGTGGAGACGAAGCATAGGGCACGTGAGGACTTGTGGGAGCGCTGTCGGAGCAACTGTGGGAGCGCACCCTGTGCGCGAGTCCTTTCGCGACATGCTCCAAGAGCTCAGAGCGAGCAACCGGGAAAGGCCCTGCCCCAAGGGACTCGCGCACAGGGTGCGCTCCAACAGCGCTCCGGCAGCGCTCGTTAACGGCCGCCGAAGATGCGGCTGATGCGCCGGAAGAAGCCGACCTTGGCCGGAGCCGACGCTGGCTGCGACGATTTTACCTGGACGGCGGCCACATGGCGGGACGGACGCTTCGACTCGTTCGCAGCGACTGGAGCCTGCTCGCGACGCGGACGACGGCCGGATTCGTTGGCGACTGGTGCTGCCTCGACCTGGCCTGCCGCATCCTCATGACCGCCACGCCCCTTGCCGCCACGGCGGCGACGACGCTTGCGCGGCGCATCGCCGGCCAGCTCGGCAGTGGCGGCCGGCAGTTCGGCGATGGTCTCGGCGACGACGACGGTCTTCACCGGCACCTCGGTCGACACGTTGGCCTGTGACTCGTCACGCGGCGGGCGCGGGCTGCGCGGCGGACGCGGCGAACTGCTGCGCTCGCCCGGGCGACGCGACGAGGAAGCGCGCGAGCCTTCCTTCGGCGGCGCGCCACGGGTGGCGATCATGCCGCCGGTGTCGGTGTCTTCCGGCTCGTCCTGGATGCCGTCCGCGCGCGGACGTGGCGCCGGCATCACCAGCAGCTCGGCCTCGATCGACTGGGTCGGGATCTTCTGGTTGATATAGGTCTCGATGTCCGGCAGGCCCATCGCGTACAGGTCGCAGGCGAAGCTGATCGCATCGCCGTCGGCGCCCAGGCGCGCGGTGCGGCCAATGCGGTGCACGTAATCCTCGGCATCCTGCGGCAGGTCATAATTGAAGACGTGGCTGACCGCGGGGATATGCAGGCCGCGGGCGGCGACGTCGGTGGCGACCAGGATGTCGATCGAACCTTCCTGGAAACGCTGCAGCAGCTTCTGGCGCTTGATCTGCGGCACATCGCCGGAGATCGCGCCGACGCGGTAATTGTGTCGCTTCAGCCGATCGGTGATGCGCTCGGCGGCGGCCTTGGTATTGACGAAGACGATGCTGCGCTCGACGCTGGTGCGCTCGAGCAGGTTCAGCAGCAGCGGCATCTTCTCTTCCTTGGAAGGGAAGTAGACGACCTGGCGCACGCGGTCGGCGGTAATGTTGTCGGTCTCGGCGACCAGCTTCTCGGCGTTATGCATGTGCTCGTAGGCGAGCTCGAGCACGCGGTGGCTCAAGGTCGCCGAGAACAGCAGGACCTGGCGCTGCTCGCGCGCCGGCAGGCGGCGGAAAATGAAACGCACGTCCTTGATGAAACCGAGGTCGAACATGCGATCGGCTTCGTCGATCACCATCACCTCGACCGAACCCAGGCCGAACACGTTCTGCTTGTAGTAGTCGAGCAGGCGGCCCGGGGTGGCGATGATGATGTCGCAGCCGTCACGCAGTTGCTGGCGCTGCTTGTCGTAATCGACGCCGCCGTAGATCAGGGCGCTGCGCAGACCCGTATGGCGGCCGATCGCCTTGGCGTCCTTCTCGATCTGGATCGCCAGTTCGCGGGTAGGCGCGATGATCAGGGCGCGCGGGTCGGCGTCCTTGCGATCGGCGGCGGCCGGATGGGTCAGCAGCCGGTTCATCAGGGCGACCAGGAAGGCGCAGGTCTTGCCGGTGCCGGTCTGGGCCTGGCCGGCGACATCGCGGCCAGCGAGGGCGACCGGCAGGGTCAGCGCCTGGATGGGGGTGCAGCGGCTGAAGCCCGAATCGGCCAGGCCCTGCTGGAGAAGCGGGTGCAAGTCGATGTTTTCGAAGAAGATATCAGTAAGTACAGTTTGCGACATAAGTAATCAGTTGACCGAAGAAAAGCGGCGCCAAACAGAGGCTGCCCGCCGACGCCCACGGCTGACCGGGGGCGGGTTGGAAAACGGGGCGCGGGAACGGGCCTGGCGGCGTCGCTGGAAAACCGCGTCGCCATGGGCCCCGAGGGAGCGCCGACGGTGGCTGTGCGTAGGCGCCATCCGTGTGCGCCCTTGAATCGCTTGAATCGCGCCCCGAATTGCGTTGGAATGAAGTCTCGCCGCAACGGCAATCCTTCTTTCCGGTCCGACCCCGCGCTTCATGGGCCCTTGAGTGTAGCCGATGCTGGGCACGCGGTCGTCAACCCCTTTTTTTTACCTGCCATCCACGGAGATATCCGGTGAGCAACCTGATCACCCATGTGAGCGACGCTGCCTTCGAGACCGACGTCCTCAAGTCCGACACCCCTGTTCTGCTCGATTTCTGGGCTGAATGGTGCGGTCCCTGCAAGGCGATCGCGCCGATGCTCGACGAACTGGCCACCCAGTACGAAGGCAAGCTCAAGATCGTCAAGATCAACATCGATGAGAACCAGCAAACCCCGCGCAACTACGGCGTACGGGGCATTCCGACCCTGATGGTGTTCAAGAACGGCAAGGTCGAGGCGACCCAGATCGGTGCCGTCAGCAAGGGCCAGCTGGCCCAGATGATCGACAAAGCTCTCTGATCCAGATGAACGACAACCGGGCGCGGTGCTTTACCGCAGCTTGCGCCCGGTGCTAGATTGTCCCTGTTCGCCCCCGGGACCTCCTGTCCCGCATTCGTCGGCGACCACCCCCTCTAGTTCTTCCTTCCAACGGCGCCCCGTGAGGTTTGCCCGTGTCCGATATCGAAAGTAAAGAATCCAGCGACACCAAGCGTGCCGATGACCAGCCTGCGGCCGAGCCGAGGCCCCGTGCGACGCGTACCCGGACGGTGAAAGCCGCCGAGACCGCACCGCCCGCCGCCGAAGCTCCGGCACCCGTGCCGGTTGCCAGGCCACCGGTGGTCGATGCCCCGCCAGCCCCCGCCGCGCAGGCCGCGCTGCCACTCGTTCCCCAGGCCCCCCAGGGCCAGGGCGGTGAGAGCGCGCCGCGTCAGCAGGAGCCTCGCGAAGGCAACGGCGGCAACGTCGCGCCGAACCCGAATCCCAACCCGAACCCGAACCCGGGTCAGGGCCAGAACCAGGGGCAGCCCAACCAGGGCCAGCACCAGGGACAAGGCCAGGGTCAGGGCGGCGGCCAGAACAGCAATGAACGTCGCGAGCAGCGCGAAGGTCGTGACGGCCGCGGCCGTCGCCGGCGCAATGAGCGCGGTCCCGGCGGTCCCGGTGGTCCGGGCGGCCAAGGCGGCGGCCAGGGCGGCGGCGGTCCGCCGCAGGGCAATCGCCCGCAGCAGAACCATCCGCGCAATAACGGCCTGCCGATGGACGACGACGAGAACGCCGACGCCGGCAGCAACGATCGCCTGATCAACCTGACCGAGCTGAAGCGGAAGAACTCGGTCCAACTGCTCGAGTTCGCCGAATCGCTCGGTGTGCGCGAAGGCGTGGCCCGTGCCCGCAAGCAGGACGTGGTCTTCAACATCCTGAAGGCGCATGCCCGCTCCGGCGGCGGTATCTGGGCCGAAGGCGTGCTCGAGATCCTGCAGGACGGCTTCGGCTTCCTGCGCTCGGCCGACGAGTCCTACCTGGCCGGCCCGGACGACATCTATGTGTCGCCCTCGCAGATCCGCCGCTTCAACCTGCGCACCGGCGACTACATCACCGGACGCGTGCGCCACCCGAAGGAAGGCGAGCGTTACTTCGCCATGCTCAAGGTCGACGACATCAACGGCGATCCGCCGGAAGCGTCGAAGAACAAGATGCTGTTCGAGAACCTCACCCCGCTGTTCCCGCGCAAGGCTTTCAAGCTCGAGCGCGGCAACGGTTCGAGCGAGGACATCACCGGCCGCATCCTGGACCTGGTCGCGCCGATCGGCCGTGGCCAGCGTGGCCTGATCGTCTCCCAGCCGAAGTCGGGCAAGACGATGATGCTGCAGAACATCGCCCAGGCCATCGTGCACAACCATCCCGACGCGCACCTGATCATGTTGCTGATCGACGAGCGCCCGGAAGAAGTGACCGAGATCGCCCGCAGCGTCCGCGCCGAGGTGATCTCCTCGACCTTCGACGAGCCGGCCGTGCGCCACGTGCAGGTCGCCGAGATGGTGATCGAGCGCGCCAAGCGCCTGGTCGAGCACAAGAAGGACGTGATCATCCTGCTCGACTCGATCACCCGTCTGGCCCGCGCCTACAACACCGTGATCCCGAGCTCCGGCAAGGTCCTCACCGGCGGTGTCGACGCCAACGCCCTGCAGCGCCCCAAGCGCTTCTTCGGTGCGGCGCGTAACGTCGAGGAAGGCGGCAGCCTGACCATCATCGCCACCGCGCTCACCGAGACCGGTTCGAAGATGGACGAGGTGATCTACGAGGAGTTCAAGGGCACCGGCAACATGGAAGTGCACCTGAACCGTCGCATCTCCGAGAAGCGCGTTTACCCGGCCATCGACATCAACCGCTCTGGCACCCGCCGCGAGGACCTGCTGATCGACCCGGACCTGCTCTCGAAGATCTGGATCCTGCGCAAGCTGCTGCATCCCATGGACGAACTGGCCGCGATCGAGTTCATGCTCGACAAGATGAAGAACACCAAGTCGAATGATGAGTTCTTCAATTCGATGAAGCGGTAGGCGTGAGCGCCGGCTTTGCCGGCGTGTAAGTCGCTCGCATTGCGAGCTGTAAGGCGTCAGTAGACCCGAGGGCACCCGCGCCACGGTTTTACTGGCGCCTTTTTTCTTGCAGCAGGTTTGCAAACAACGGATCCGCGGCTGGCGCGCGGCAATCCGCCATGACATGCCAAGAGATGGGTGCGCCATCGTGCAGCGCCAGTACTCGGAGTTACGAACGAAATATGCAAGCCACCCGAGGGCATGCTCGATATAGTTTCCTGTTCGGGAATGACATGGCTTGCATGGCCCATCTACGGTTGCTTCGTCAGTGAATTCCACAAAGAAGGCTTACCTCCTCGCGGCTCTTTGCGTCCTTGCGTGGAGCCTGATTCCGGTCGTGTCCAAACTGGCGACGCAAGACGTCTCGTCGATGCAGTTCCTGCTGCTCTCGAACGCACTGTCGGCAATGATGGCGTTCATCGTCGCTTTCACCCGTAGACCATCTTGGCGCGCACTTTCCACGAACCTGTCGCAAAGCCTATGGCGGACCGCCTTACCGGGCTTTCTTGGTTGCTACTTCTATTACCTATGCCTTTACCACGGCTATGCGCGGGCGGATGGCATCAACGTGCTGGTGATCCAGTACCTGTGGCCGGTACTTGTAGTCCTGCTCGCGCCGATGTTCTTTCCGGGCCGCATTCGCCTGCCCGGACTGCTGGCGGTCACGCTCGGTTTCCTCGGGGCCGCCATCGTCGCGACCCGTGGCGATGTGTCCAGCTTCGCCACACTCGACCTGACAACGCTCGGCATCGTCCTTGCCGGCGCCAGCGCGTTCGCCCTGTTCACGCTGCTATCGCCACGCGTCGCGGGTGACGCGGCGACCAACGTCTTCCTGTTTTTTGCCTGGGCAACCATGCTGTCGTGGGTCACCGTGGCGCTCGGCGACGGCTGGCGCCTGCCTTCATCGTGGCGTGCCTGGGTCGGCCTGCTGGCCAACGGCTGCGTCATCAACGGCATTTCGTACTTCTGGTGGCTGCGCGCCTCGCAACTGGTCAACCCTGCCCGGCTCGCCCCGCTCGTCTTCGTGGCGCCGGTCCTTGCGACGGTATGGCTGGTGGTTATTTTTAACGCACCCTTCCATCCGATCTATGCAGCCGGCCTGGGGCTCTGTTTGATCGCGGGATATCTGGCCACGCGGGTGTCGTCGCATAACTAAGATGGCGCCAGAGCGCCCCGCGGCGCGGCCTGCTCTGTAAGCGATTTCCTACACGCAACCCGCGTAAAGGATGACAGACGCGATCGCGGGCCACGACAACAATACCCGCATCGCCAACAGTCCACTGGCCATCACCGCAACATCGGTGAAAGGTACGAAAGGACATCGACCTCGGATCAGCAACTCGATTCGGGCTTGGAAGGTTCACTACCGAGGCCGAGATACGGCACGTTGCCTGCGCATGGAAGAAGCCGTGAAGAGGCTGAGGTCAATGGCACCCCATCAAGAAGTCGGAGCCTGACCGATGCGGCCCGGATCGGCGCCTTTCCTCATGCTCGGCACCACGTTCACCGCGGGCGGGTATGGCGCGACATTTCTTATCTCCGACTGGTATCGCGCACAGGGGGGCAGCGACATCGATACGGGGACGACGCTCGGTGCCGCCCTGCTCGGCACCCTGGTCGGGGTCCCTCTGGTCGGCTGGTTTGCCGGTCGACTCGATGCATCGCGACTGGCCGCTATCGCTGCCTTCACGATGGCCTGCGGCTTCCTTCTCCTGGGTAGCGCCGGCCATGGACTGACCTGTCTCCCGCGCGTTGCAGCGCTCCTGATTGGCCTGGGTTGGGGGATGTTCTATATCGGCGGCCCCATGGCCTTGTCGGAACGTATCTGCGACGCCGAACGGGGCCAGTGGTTCACCCGCTTCAGCGCGTTTCAGATGACCGGGATCTGCGGCAGCCCGATTCTCCTCGCCATGGTGATCTCACAGGCGTGGCTTGCCATCCAGACAACCTTCCTCCTGGTTGGCGGCATGGGACTCCTTGCCGCGCTGCTGCTGGGGTCGTTCGCGGCCAGGGAGCCGCGTGGCCATCGCGAGCGCTCGCTGAGGCCCTGGGTGGGGAAAATAGCGACCGTCGCGGCGAGCCGTGCGATCCGGCCGATTGTGATGGTCGGTCTGGGAGGCTGCGTATTTTCCGGAATCATGTCCTTCCAGGGCTCGCTCGTCGAAGGGACCGGCACCCATGCCAGCACGTTCTTCGCCGTGCATGCCATGACCGTGGTGATCTTGCGGCTGTTGCTCGCCCGGCGGTTATCGACGATGCCCCGCATCCCGTTGATCACCCTGTTGCTGTCGTGCCTCATCATGGGCATCGTGTCCCTGCTGGGCATCCCGTTCCATCCCGCCTTCCACATCGCCGCGGCGGTATTGACGGGAATAGGCTATGGACTGGTGTATCCGGTCATCCAGACATGGGCCATCAACGATTCGGCGCTGGAGAATCGCCACGCCGCCCTCACCTGGTTCGTCGTCGCTTATTTCGTGGGGATATTTGGCTTCCCGGTCATCGGCGGATGGATCCTCGTCGGTGCAGGAAAGGCGTGGTTTATTCTCGCGTTGGCCGCCATAGCCTCGCTTGAGCTGGTGGCGGCCCGGTCCGGCGGACGACGGCTTTCCGCATGACAGGGCCGGCAACTGTCCCAGCAGGGTTGCCGGCGTCGGCATTCCAGAGTCCGGACGTTTGCTTTGGCAGTTCGAGCGGGCATCAGCCTCCGATCCGGTTTCAAATACTCCCGTCAGGAGCTACGCTCCGCGGCGCCCTGGTGCCTTTTGAAAAGGTGGCACCGTCCCCACGATAGGGCCAGCCAATCGCCAAGGAACGCCCCGTGTCCATCCCCAGCGCCGTCAAGAGCACGCCGATCGCCGACCGTCACCAGCTGGTCGAGCATCTGGCCGAAGGTGAGAAACCGCGCGAGGCCTGGCGGATCGGTACCGAGCACGAGAAGTTCGGCTTCTTCACGGACGACCTCCGGCCGCCGCCGTTCGAGGGCGAGCGCGGTATCCGTGCCCTGCTCGAAGGCATGGCCGGCCGCTATGGCTGGGACATCGCCCGCGAGGGCGAGACACCGGTGGCGCTGTCGCGCGGCAAGGCCAATATCACCCTGGAGCCGGCCGGCCAGCTGGAGCTCTCCGGGGCGCCGCTGGAAACCATCCACGAGACCTGCAGCGAAGTCATGGGCCACCTCGACGAGGTGCGCTCGATTGCCGACGGCATGGGCATCGGCTTCCTCGGCATGGGCTTCCAGCCGAAGTGGCGTCGCGACGAGATGCCGTGGATGCCGAAGGGCCGCTACAAGATCATGCGCGAATACATGCCCAAGGTCGGCTCGCTGGGCCTGGACATGATGACCCGCACCTGCACCGTCCAGGTCAACCTGGATTACGGCTCCGAAGCGGACATGATCAAGAAATTCCGCGTCGCCCTGGCCCTGCAGCCGATCGCGACGGCGCTGTTCGCCGATTCGCCGTTCACCGAAGGCAAGCCGAACGGCTACCTGTCGTACCGCTCGCATGTGTGGAGCGATACCGACAACGACCGCACCGGCATGCTCGATTTCGTCTTCGAGAAGGACTTCGGCTACGAGCGCTACGTCGATTACATGCTCGACGTGCCGATGTACTTCAGCTACCAGGACGGCCGCTACATCGACCTGGCCGGCAAGGACTTCAAGGCCTTCATGGCCGGCAATCTCCCGGAAGTCCCGGGCGTCCGCGCGACGATGAAGGACTGGGCCGATCACCTGACCACCGCGTTCCCGGAAGTCCGTTTAAAGCAATACCTGGAAATGCGCGGTGCCGATGGCGGCCCCTGGAATCGCCTGTGCGCCTTGCCGGCGCTGTGGGTAGGCCTGCTTTACGACGACGAAGCACTCGATGCCGCCTGGGACCTGGTCAAGGATTTCAATCGCGAGGAACGCCATGCCCTGCGCGACGGCGTACCGAAGCAGGCCCTGAAGCTGCCGTTCCGCGGACACAGCGTGCGCGAGCTGTCGATCGAGGCGCTGAAGATCGCCGGTCACGGCTTGAAGAAGCGCGCACGGCTTAACCGCAATGGCGCCGACGAGGCGATGTACCTGGAGCCACTGATCGAGTTCGCCCAGGCCAACCAGACCGCGGCGGAGCGCAAGCTCGAACTGTTCAATACCGAGTGGAAGGGCAGCGTGGATCCGGTGTTCCGCGAGTTTGCTTACTGAGTATCGGCGCTTCGCGATAACCCAATGGGGCGATGCGTTTCATGTGGGCCTGGCGGAATGGGGCCGGTTTTTCGTGGTGCTTGCGCAAAAGTGTCGGCGCCTATCGCGCCGGTGCGGTGAGGGACATGAGTACCGCGCTCTTCGCTCTTGATCGTCATACCAGCGCAGGCCCACGGCTGTCCGGAAAAGCTTGACCACCAAGAGCAATACGGTGACTGGGAAGTCACGGCCCTAAAGGACTCGCGAACAGGGTTCGCTCCCACAAGGTCGCGGCAACCTGCTCCTGTGGGAGCGAACCCTGTTCGCGAGTCCTTTGGAGCCAGACCTTTCACGCTGGCGACCATCGATACACGGCGCGACAGCCGGCTCTGGATCCCGGCGCCCCGTTGAGCAGCGAGGTCGGCGGGATGTTCGTGCGCATCCACCGGTCCCGCCGGCCGCACCCGCGCAGCGGGGCTCGCGATTGGGTTGCGAAGCTTCGCGATTTTTTGCCAGACGCATAAAAAAAGGCCGGCAATGCCGGCCTTTTCTACTCAACGAACTGGCTTATTTCAATCCGCGATTCTTCAGCATCGGCTCGATTTCCGGGTCCTTGCCGCGGAAGTCGTGGTACAGCTTGCCGAGTTCTTCCGTGTTGCCCTGCGAGAGGATCTTGTCGCGGAAGATCTGGCCGTTCTCGCGGGTCATACCACCGTGCTCGACGAACCACTGGAAACCGTCGTCGGCGAGCATCTGGGTCCACAGATAGGCGTAGTAACCGGCGGCGTAACCGTTACCCCAGATGTGCTGGAAATAACTCGAGCGGTAGCGCGGCGGCACCTGCTTCAGGGTGAAGCCGGCCTTCTTCAGCGCGTTG
>DASYLE010000139.1:0-14801 GCA_036009745.1 Luteibacter sp.
CGACCGGCACATCTTCCGTCGCTGACCGGTGTGAGCCATCTGCTGCTGCAACTGGAAACACCGATGGCCAGCGTCGAGGCCTGGGCACGCGTCGCGCACCGGTCCGGTGTGACCGTGGTGCTCAATGCCGCGCCCGCCCACGCACTGTCGCCGGGCCTGCTGGCGGCGGTTGATATCCTGATCGTCAACGAAGGCGAACTGGCCGTGTTGACCGGCGTCGTCGGCGACATCGCGGCGGCCATCGCGTCGCTGGATGTGGCCTGCGTCGTGGTGACGCTGGGTGCGCGCGGCTGTTGCGCACGCATCGATGGACGCCTGCAGGCGCAACCGGCCTTCGCGGTGCGCGCCGTCGACACCACCGGCGCCGGTGATACATTCTGCGGCACCTTGGTTGCCGCGCTCAGCCTCGGCGAGCCTTTCGAACAGGCCCTGCGCCGCGCCAGCGCCGCGTCCGCGCTGGCCTGCACACGGCTGGGCGCACAGACCGGCGTACCCTCGCATGACGAGGTCGACCAACTGCTCGCGACCCGGTCGCCGGTCGCCGCCCATGACCAACTCGCCGCTTACTGCGGTTTTGAACACGAATCCCCGAGCCAGCGTACGCCATGACCGACCGTTCCGACCCGCCCGCCGTGAAGTCCGAGTACAAATTCTCGCACGTCACCACCCAGCGCTACCTGCCGACGCCGGGCAAGGCACCCGGCTGGCCATTCGCCGAGATCGGCCACTGGAAGATGGATGTCGACGGTACGGCCGACGACTGGATCGCCGAACTCACCGACTGGCGCCGCGAGCATCTCACCCGCATCGGCTACGACGATGCCAACTACCGTCGACCGGAACTGCAGTGGGCGCAGTGCAACTTCGTGCACGCGCAGATGATGGTCGAGGATCGTTACTTCTACGATCCGGTCGCGGGGCGCTATACGGTCGACCGCTACCTCGACGACCTCGAGGCACGCTTCGGCGGCATCGACAGTGTGTTGATCTGGTTCGTCTACCCCAATATCGGCATCGACGATCGCAACAAAACCGATCTGGCCCACGACCTGCCCGGTGGTATCGATGGCCTGCGCGGTGCGGTCGACGATTTCCATCGCCGTGGCGTGCGCGTCTTCCTGCCAACCATGCCCTGGGACAATGGCACGCGGGAGTCCGGGCAGAGCGACTGGCAGGCCATTGCCGAACTGGTCAAGGCCGTCGGTGCCGACGGCATCAACGGCGACACCTATAACGGCGTGCCGCGCGCATTCTTCGATGCCTGCGATGCCCTGGGCCGGCCGGTGGTACTGCAGCCTGAGTCCACCATCAGTGCCGAGGAGCAGCTGATCTGGAACGTGCAGAGCTGGGGCAAGAAGGCGCCGAACGAGGTCATTCCACCGGTCGCCAAGTTCAAGTGGCTGGAACCGCGCCACATGATCAACTACGAAAACCGCTGGGGCCGCGACCGCAACCACGACCTGCAATATATCTTCTTCAACGGTATCGGCTACAACGCCTGGGAAAACGTCTGGGGCATCTGGAACCAGCTGACCCCGCGCGATGCCGAATCGCTGCGACGCATCGCGACCATCGAGCGCCAGTTTGCCAGCGCGATGGTCAGCATGGACTGGCGTCCCTATGAGCGCACCTTGCAGGCCGGCGTCTTCGCCAGCCGCTTTCCCGTCGACACCTTCACCCTGTGGACCCTGGTCAACCGCCAGGAGTACGCCGTCGCGGGCGAACAGATCGCGGTCCCGCATCGCGATGGTGCCCGTTACTACGATGCGTGGAACGGCGTGCCCTTGCAGCCCCGCCTCGACGGCGGCCGCGCGATCTTCGAATTCGCCCTGGAAGGATGTGGCTTCGGTGCCTTGCTGGCCGTGTCGCCGGGCGTCTCGATCGACGGTCTCGACGCGTTCCTGGCACGTATGCGCGCCTATGCGTCGGTGCCGTTGCAGACCTTGTCGAACCGGTGGCGTTCGCTGCCGCAGAAGCTGAAGGACATCGTTCCCACGTCGAGGGCGTCCGTAGCGCCGGGGGGCATGGTCGCGATTCCCGCCGGCGATTTCGATTTCGTCGTCGGCGGCGTCGAGATCGAAGGCCAGACCTGGGATGGCAATGACGTGCAGTATCCCTGGGAGGGCAGCCCGCGCCGGGGGCACCGCCGACACATGTCGATGCCGGCGTACTTTATCGATCGCACCCCGGTGACGAATGCGCAGTTTCGTGATTTCATCGAGGACAGCGGCTGGCTGCCGGACGACAGCCATCACTTCCTGCGTGACTGGCTTGACGGCGCGCCGCGACCAGGCTGGGAGAACAAGCCGGTGACCTGGGTGGCGATCGAGGATGCGCGCGCTTACGCGGCATGGGCCGGCAAGCGCCTGCCGCGTGAATGGGAATGGCAATACGCCGCTCAGGCTTGCGACGGCCGTCGCTATCCGTGGGGTAACGACTGGGACGAGGCGCGGGTACCGGCGACGAATCGTGGACGCACGCTACGTGCGCCCGACGATGTCGACGCCCATCCGGACGGCGCGAGCCCGTTCGGGGTGCTCGACCTGGTCGGCAACGTCTGGCAATGGACCGACGAATACGAGGACGAACATACGCGTGCCGCCGTCCTGCGCGGCGGCAGCGGTTACCAGCCGCAAACCTCGCACTGGTATTTCCCGCAGGCTCATCGACTCGACCAGCACGGCAAGTACCTGCTGATGGCACCGTCCAAGGACCGCTCCGGCTGCGTCGGTTTTCGTTGCGTGGTGGACGCGGCCTGATGAGCCCCCGCCGCGCGTCGTGTTGGCTGCTCGTCAGCCTGCTCATATCGTTGACGTGCCACGGGTACAATGCACCGAAGAAAATCCTACTGATCGGCGGCAGCAAGAGCGAAGGCCCGGCGCGACACGACTACGGCAACGGAATCCGGCTCATGGCATCGTTCCTCGAAGCCTTGCCTGAAGTGCGACGTGGAGACATGGCGGTTTCAAGCTATCCCGATGGATGGCCGGATGACCCCGCCGCGCTCGACGGCGCGTCGACCATCGTGCTGTATCTCGATGGCGACATGAAGCATCCACTGCGGGATGCCCGGCGCCGCCAGGCGTTCGAGGCGGCGATGCAACACGGCGCCGGCCTGGTCGCCCTGCACCAGGCGTCGACCGTGCCGGTCGACGATGCGGCGATCGACCTGCAGCGCTGGCTCGGTGGCGCGCGTTTCGGCATGGCCGATCGCACCACCGAAACGGCCACCTTGCAGGCGGTATCGCCATTACACCCGGTGACACGCGGCGTGCAGGACTTCACCTATCGCGACGAGTTCTATCCGAGCTTCCGTTTCGCCGGAACAGTCACGCCAGTCCTCATCGCGACCCTGCATGTGCAGTATCGCGACGGCAAATCGATCGTCGAGGATCGACCGGAGAAAACGACCGTCGCCTGGGCGTATGAGCGTGCGCACGGCGGGCGATCCTTCGGCTTCAGCGGTGGTCATTACCTGGTAGCCCTCGACCAGCCGATGCTGCGTCGAACGCTTCTCAATGCCATCCTGTGGACCGCACACCTGGACGTGCCGATGCACGGAGCCAGCGTGGGCGAGGCCGATGCGGCCACACGCATCGCCGACCGCGAATTGCACGATGCGCCTGGGGAAAAGACCATGCGCGCGACCGCGCCCGATGCGCCGTCCTTCCATCGCGATCCGCAACGCAGCGGATGGAACGACCGCGAAACC
The DNA here is from genome assembly GCA_036009745.1 of Luteibacter sp. GTDB lineage: Bacteria > Pseudomonadota > Gammaproteobacteria > Xanthomonadales > Rhodanobacteraceae > Luteibacter. Next base: position 3,713 of record DASYLE010000139.1, read on the forward strand.
GTGCTCACGCCGGCCAGTATCGCTGGACCTGCGTTCGGGCTGCTGTGGGAATCGCAGGCGCTCGACAGCGTCGACGGACAACCGCCGCGCCTGTATGCGTCGCCGCTCTACGTCGATCGTGTTGCGATCACGGCCGGTCAGCATCGCGGCGAAACATTTTCGGTGATCGTCGCGGCAAGCAGCAACGGTTACGTATACGCGATCAACGCGGCGAAGAACGCCGATATCGCCGCCGGCCGGATTCTGTGGCGCACTCGCCTGGCGGCACCGTGCCGGTTGCAGCCCGCGCCGCTGGACGCCGTACCCACCGGCGTCCTGGGTACGCCGGTGATCGATGTCGCACGCGGTCGCATCTACGTGACCAGTTGTGACCCGCGGAACAGCTGGCAGGCCTATGCGCTGGATCTTGGCAGCGGTGCGGTGCTGCCCGGCTGGCCGGTGCGGTTGGACGAGGCACGCTTCAATGCCGTCAACCGCAACGCCGGCCCGAAGCTGCTGCCGCCGACGCGCCGCTTCGACTTCCGCGTGCAGCGCGGCGCCTTGAACCTGAGTCCTGACGGTTCGCGCCTGTACGTCGTCTTTGGCGAAACCGAAACCGGCTGGCTTGCGTCGGTGGACACCGTGCATGCGACCGTCGACAGCGCATTCGCCGCGGTGGCCATGCCTCATCGCGGCAGCGGCGGCATCTGGGGTGCGGCTGGCCCGGCGGTCGATGCCGCGGGAAACATCTTCGTGGTGACCGGCAGCGGCTTCGACGGTTTCGCCGAACAGGCACATGACTGGACACAGTCGGTACTGAAGCTTTCCGATAGTGCGCCGCAGGGGTTGCGACTGGAAGCGACCTATACGCCGTTCAACTATTGCCTGACGGCGAAGATGGACATCGATCTTGGCTCGGGCGGGGCCGCGCTGCTGCCCGATCTCGGCGCCGGGGCTACCACGACGCGGCATTTGCTGGTGTTCGGCGGCAAGCAAGGCAACGCGTACCTGCTCGATCGCGATCGCATGCCGGGCCGGCTGGACCATCGCCAACCCTGCAGCGGCGACGCCGCCGGCGATGGCTCGCTGCTGCCGCCGCAAGCCCAGCCGCAGTTTGGTGGGCGTGGACCGTTGAACGTGTTCGGCCCGTATTCGGAGCGCGATGGTGCGATGGATCTCGCGCGCGCACGCTCGGCCCCGGCGATATTTCGCACTGCCGATGGCACGATCCGGATCTACATGACCGGCAATACGCGCGCGGCGGCGGGCTCATCGGTCGGCATCGCGCCATCGCTGGTGTGCCTTGGCGTGGTGACCGCACCCGGAAAACCCGCATGGTTGCGCATCGATCGCCGCCAGCCCGACGTGGTGTTCGGCAATCCCGGCTCGCCGGTGATCAGCAGCGACGGCCCGCGCAACGCGATTGTCTGGGTACTGGATGAAAACGCCGGCCGTTCCGCCCTGCTGACGGGGGAAGGCGCGCCATCGCCGGTGCTGTATGCCTTCGATGCGGACACGCTGCGCGTGCTGTGGAAAAGCGCGGCCGGCCAGCTTTCCACCAGCGGCAAATACAACGAGCCGGTCGTCGCGGGTGGCCAGGTGCTGGTAGGTACCGATCGCATCCAGGCGTTCGGCCTGGGCGCCGAACATCTCGTTCATCCGAAGCAGCAGGACAGGGCTTCGCCGGTAGCGATCGTCGCGTCATCCGGACTCGATGGTGGCACGATCTATCGGCAACGTTGCGCGATGTGCCATGACCATCCGCAGGGCAACATACCGCCGCGCAACTGGATCGCGGCGCGTCCGCGAGAGGAAATCATCGACGCGCTGACACATGGCGTGATGCGTGCGCAAGCGGCGGGCCTCAGCCCGCAGGACATCGAAGCCGTTGCCGGAGCATTGAAATGACTGTACCCATCGCGCGGTTGCGTGGCCTGCTCGGTGATGCGCTGGACGCCAACCTGCAGGGGCGCCTTTCGCATTTCATCGTTGACGAACACAGCCCCGCCATCGAGATTTTCGCGCCGGAGCGCCGGCAGCAGAACCGCGAGGGCGACTGGTATGGCGAACACGCGGGCAAATGGCTTTACGCCACGGCGAAAGCCGCGGCGCGAAGCGGCGACGAGGGCTTGCTCGCACGTCTGCGACGGGTGGCCGATTTCCTGGTATCCACCCAGGAAGCCGATGGCTATCTCGGCACGTACGCGCCCGAACGTCGCTTCATGCGCCGGCAACCGCCTAAGCCCGGTACCTGGGACGGGGCGCCAAGCGTGCGCACCTGGGATATCTGGACCCATGCCTACCTGATCCTTGGCCTGGTCGAGATACACCGGCACTTTCCCGAGCCGCGCTACCTTGAAGCGGCGCGCCGGATCGGCGACCTGTGCTGGCACGCCCTGGTCGACGACGGTATCGACATCACCGAGCTCGGCAACCATCACGGGCTTTCCGCGACGGTGCTGATGGACCCGGCGACCGAGCTGTATTTCGCTACCGGGGAACCGCGCTACCTCGCGCTGGCCGAGCGCGTGCTCGCACAGGCCGACGGCAATCCCGCGCTGGCTTTGCTCCAGCGTGGCGAGGCCGGCGTCGATGCCGCGGAGATCGCCACTGGCAAGGCCTACCAACTGGCCTGGAACCTGGTCGGGCTGGCCAAGCTGCACCGGGCGACCGGCAACGCGGATTATCTGCGCACCGTCGACCGTCTCTGGCACAGCATTCGCGAGCACCATCTCACGCTCGGCGGCGGTCCCTGGGGCGGCGTCGCCCATCGTTCGCGCGAGGTGTTTAATCCACCCGGCGTGTTCAGTCCCTATGGCTATGTTGAAACCTGTTCGAGCCTCGCCTGGATCCAGATGAATCGCGAGTTGCTCGCGATCACCGGTCAACCGCGATACGCCGAAGAGATCGAGCGGACCGCATACAACGACCTGCTCGGTGCGCAGGCGCCGGATGGCGAGGACTGGTGTTACTACGTCTTCCCGAATGGCCGTCGCGTGCATACGACGTACTGGCGCTGCTGCAAGTCCAGCGGGTCGATGGCGCTGGAAGAGTTGCCGGCGATCGCCTATATCGCCACGGAAGACGGTATCGCGGTCAATCTTTACGGGCCGGGCACGGCCAGTTTCATCCTGCCTGAAACGGGAAGGGTCACCATCGAGCAGACCACCGCTTACCCGTTCGAGGGCTATATCGCGTTGCAACTCGCGCTGGAGCACGAGGGGCGGTTCGCGTTGACCTTGCGCATTCCCTCCTGGGCCGCCGGTGCCAGCGTGCATGTGAATGGCGAGACGGTCGTGGCGGAGGGAGAGCAGGCGAGGATCGACCGCGTATGGCGCGATGGCGATCAGGTCGCGCTGTATTTCCCGATGGCGCCGCGCGTCCATCGTGCGCTCAATCGCAATGTGCAGGAGTCGCGGGCGCCCGACGGCAGCCTGGTGCAACAGCAGGTCCTGCGTTTCGATTACATGGCGATTACCCATGGCCCGCTGGTCTATGCGACCCGGCTGATCGACGGTTTCAAGGTCGAGGAGACGTTAATGCTGCCGGAAGGACCGCAAGCGGAGTGGCTGGAGTTGGTGCCGGCCGCGAACGCCGGCGATCCACCGAGGATCGAGTTGAGTCCGCTGCGGCGCGCCCCGTTGATATTCGAGCCCTATTTCGGCGCCGGCGGCCGGCTCGACGGCGCCTGGCGGCTGACCTGGATGCAGCTCGCACCCGAGCTGTCCCGGTGACGCGGCCCTCACCAAAGAGTTTGTGGTGGCAGAACATATCAAGTCTGCCTGTTTCTTTGCCCGGGCACGGGGCACAGTAAACCCGGGGATAACACCTGGACTTGCGGACGCACAGCGTATGGACACCTTTCCACCTGATCCGTCGGCAGTGAGTGGGCCCCTGAGTGGTATCCGCGTACTCGACCTGAGCGCGTATATCGCCGGCCCCTACGGTTGCACCCTGCTCGCCGACCAGGGCGCGGATGTCATCAAGGTCGAACCGCCAGGCGGCGACAACCTGCGCCAGTATCCCTCGACCCTGCCCAGCGAGAGTCGCGCCTTCCTTGGTGTCAATCGCAGCAAGCGCGGCATGGTGCTCGACCTGAAGAAACCCGAAGACCATGCGGTGCTGCTGAAACTGGTACGCGATGCCGACGTGCTCGTGCACAACTTTCGCCCGGGTGTGCCGGAGCGGCTCGGTATCGGTTTCGCGCAGCTCTGCCTGATCAACCCGCGGCTGATCTACTGCGCGGTCACCGGTTACGGCGAAACCGGGCCGATGAAGGACAAGGCCGGTTACGACCAGGTGCTGCAGACCATGACCGGCATGTGCGCGTTGCAGGGCAAGCGCGGCGGTGCGCCGGAAATCATCTACGGCTCGGTGGTCGACTATTACACCGCGGCCTTGCTGGCGGCGGGCGTGTCCTCCGCCTTGTTCGAGCGCGAGCGCAGTGGCGTTGGCCAGTTCGTCGGCGTGTCGCTGTTGCGCAGTGCCCTGACGATGCAGTCGGCGCGGATGATCTGGGCCGAGGGCGAGTCGCTCGACATCGGCCGCGACATGCGTTCCGGCGGGGTGACCGGCATCCATCCGACCGCCGATGGCTACATCTACATTTCCGCGAACACGCCGCGTTTCTGGAAGGCGCTGTGCGCGAAGACCGGACTCGATGCGCTGGGTGACGATCCGCGTTACGACAGTGTGCGCAAGCGTGCCGGACTCGCGGCGGAGATCGTGCCACGCCTGCATGAGGCGCTTGCCGCGCATAGTGCGACGGCATGGGAATCGATCTTCGGCGACGAGGTGCCCTGCGCCGCCGCACGCCGTATCGAGGATATGTTCGAGCATCCGCAGGTGCTCGCCGAAGGCATCGTCGACTCGATCGAGCATCCCCTGGTTGGCCGCTACCGCGGGGTCGCCCAGTCGATCAAGTTCGGCCGCACTCCCGGCCCGGCACCGTTCGCCGCGCCGATGCTCGGCCAGCACACCGATGCGGTGAAAGCGGCCGTGGACAAGCCCACGCGCTGACTCGGGCCCTTCGTCCCCGCCTCGTCGACGTTCGTCCCCCGCCACCCCGTACGGGCCAGGCCGCGCTTGCATGATCGGTCCCTGGCAATGAGGCGGGGAGCAGGACATGGCAAAGCGAATCGGATGGTGGACAGGGGCGGTCATGCTGCTCGGCCTGGCGGTATCGGCGGCGGTATTCCGGCCGGACCGGGCGATGCAGGCGGGCGCGGGCCTGACCGCGCACAATCTCTGTTCCGCCGTGTTCGTCGCCGGCTTGCCCGCCGACGACACGTACCGGGAAATGGTCCTGCCGATGCTGGGACGAATCGCCGGCTCCCTGGTCAGTTACCAGGTCGATCGCCACGACCGCAGCGTCGAGGCCTCGTTCATCGGCATCCGCAAGGCGCGGGCCCGCTTCACGCCGGGCTATGGCTGCCGCCTGGATTATCCTGAAAATGTGCCGGCCCCCGCGCCGCTGGCGGCGAAAGCCCCCGTCGACGACGACTTCGCCCCGCGCTATCCCGTCACCAGCACCGACCCGGTCATCGCGGCGGCCATCGAGCGGGTCTTCCGGGAAGACCCCGAGCAGCCGGTCAAGCATGTCAAGGCCGTGGTGATCGTCAAGGACGGCCATGTCGTTGCCGAGCGCTATGCGCCTGGCTTCGGCATCGATACACCGGTCCTCAGCTGGTCGGTGGCCAAGTCCTTTACCAATGCGCTGCTCGGCATCCTGGTCGGGCAGGGCCGCCTGCGAGTCGACCAGCCGCTCGCCGCGCCCGAGTGGACCGGCGCCGGGGATGATCCCCGGTTGCGGGTCACGATCGAGGACCTGATGCGCATGCAGAGCGGGCTTGACGTCGAGGAAAGCGAATCGGGGTTCTCGCCGGTGGCGCGCATGGAGTTCACCCTGGCCGACATGGCCGGTTTCGCCGCGCGGCATCCCCTGAAGGACCCGCCCGGCAAGGTCTGGGAATACACCTCGGCCGATACCTTGCTGCTCTCCCGCCTGCTTGGCCAGACCGTCGGCGGTGGCGCGACCGGCATGCGGGACTTCGCCGAAAAGGAATTGTTCGCGCCCCTGCATATGGCCAGCCCGACCATGGAATTCGATGGGGCAGGGACCTTCCTCGGTTCCTCCTATGTGCATGCCTCGGCACGCGATTACGCCCGGCTGGGGCAGCTCTATGTCAATGACGGTATCGCACCCGATGGCCGGCGCATCCTGCCCGAGGGCTGGGTCGCCTGGTCGCGTCATTCGGCGCTGGGCGCACCCTATGGCGCCGGCTTCTGGACCAACGACGGGCCGAGCCGGGTCGCTGCTGTGCGCGTTGCCAACGGGTTCCCCAAGGACGGCTTCTACGCCAGCGGCATCCTCGGCGAACGCATCTATATCGTGCCGTCCGAGCGGCTGGTCGTTGTCCGCCTGGGCTACTCGCGGCCGCCGGACTTTGGCATCCAGGACGATATCGCGCTGATCGCCGCCGCGATCAAGGCTCCCTAGAAAATTGGTATGCGAAAAGGCGTGACGATTGGCCGCTGTCGCCGGGCATGGGAATGAGCACAATGCGGCTCCCCCGGCATGGCGGTGCGGTGGCGCATGTTCCGGATGGCATACGCTCATGGCGAGCGCCAGTCTGGAAGGCCCCCCGGTCCCCGGCTCCAGCAAACACCGAGATGACGATGATCCCGTGTCGCCACACGCTTGCCCTGGTTTTTACCCTCGCGTTCGCCGCGCTATTGCACCCCGCCGAAGCACTTGCCGAAAGCGAGCCGGCCAGGCAATCGCGGGACGACGCATGGTGGACCGGACCGATGCTCGCCAACGGCGCCGAGACCTTGCCCCAAGGGCATTACCTGATCGAACCCTACGTCTACGACGTTATCGCGCCGCGCACGGATGGCTTCGGCTCGCGGGCCTATGTGCTTTATGGCCTCGCCGACCGCTGGACCGTCGGCTTCATCCCGATCATTGGTTACAACCGCGTGAGTGGCGGACCGAACAGCTCCGGGGTGAAGATGGGCGACCTCACCGTGCAGGCCCAGTACCGGCTCAGGCGCTTCGAGGAAGGCAGCTGGCTGCCGACGATGTCGCTCCTGCTGCAGGAAAGCCTGCCGACGGCGAGGTACGACCGGCTCGGCGAACTCAGTGCGGACGGCATGGGCAGCGGCGCCTATGGCACGACGCTGAGCCTCAATTCGCAGAGCTATTTCTGGCTGGCGAACGGTCGCATCCTGCGCGCACGCCTGGACCTGTCGGCGGCGTGGTCGCGCAGGGCGGACATCGACGGCGTGAGCGTGTACGGCACCGGCCCGAACTTCCATGGCAAGGCCAGCCCCGGCAGCTCCTTCTCGGTCGATGGCGCGGTGGAATACAGCGTGACGCGTAACTGGGTGATGGCGCTCGATCTCATCTACAGCCATTACCGCGATACCACGGTCAGCGGCTATGACCTCCTCGGTGTCGACATACCCGTTCCCGTCCGTCGCAAGACAGGTTCAAGCAATGCCTACGGCTTCGCCCCCGCGATCGAATACAACTGGTCGCCGAACATCGGCATCCTGTTCGGTACGCGGGTGATCCTGGGTGGGCATGGCACGACGACTACGATCACACCGGCGATTGCTCTCAACTACGTGCACTGACTTCACGTTCAATAGCCCACATCGCCCCAGCCACCCCACCGTCATACGAAGGCTGGTATCCAGTGGCGTCAGTGGTCGGTGGTCGCCACTGGACCCCGGCCTGCGCCCGGGTGACGTGAGGGGAATGAGGGCCGCGCCTTGCTCTGCTCTTCGCTTCTGCTCTTGATCGTCATACCAGCGCAGGCTGGTATCCAGTGGCCCCGGTGGTCGGTGGTTGGTGGTCGCTACGGGACCCCGGCCTGCGCCGGCGGCGGTGATTCATGTCGCGACTGGGCTAAAATCGCGCCTTGTCTCCAGGTGTTTCCACGATGCCCCCAGTCGCCGAATGGCGAGTCGAACCTAAAGTCGGCGCGGCCATGTTGCCGTACCTCGACGATCTGGCGCGACTACGTATCGCCGTGTTTCGCGAGTGGCCTTATCTGTACGAAGGCGACCGGGATTACGAGCGCACCTATCTGGCGGCATACGCTCGGTCGCCGTCGAGTGTCTGCGTGCTGGCGTTCGCCGGGGACGAGGTCATTGGTGCGTCGACCGGGGTGCCGCTCGTGCATGACTCGGTGTCCTTCCACCATGCGTTCGTCGAGCGTGGGATCGCCATTGACGATGTCTTTTATTTCGGCGAGTCGGTATTGCTGCGCAGCTGGCGTGGGCGTGGCATCGGGCATCGGTTTTTCGATGAGCGCGAGGCACACGCGCGTCGCGTAGGTTTTCGGCTGGCGGCGTTCTGCTCGGTGATTCGCGATGCCGGCGATTCGCGGTGCCCAACGGACTACCATGACAACGAGGCTTTCTGGCACAAGCGTGGCTACGCTTCAGCCGGGGACATGGTCTGCGAGATCGACTGGAAGGAACCGGGTGACGAGGTGCCGCGGCGGCATCGGCTGGGTTTCTGGATGCGTGTACTGGAGTCGCAAGGATGAAGCGGACGCTTGCCGAATGGCTGGTCTATCAGGAGCAGGTCAATGTGCGCAGCATCGAGCTTGGCCTCGATCGCGTGCGCGAGGTGTGGCAGCGGATGGGGGCGCCGCGTCCCGCACCACTGGTGATCACAGTCGGCGGCACCAATGGCAAGGGCTCGACCGTCGCCCTGCTCGAGGCGATGCTGCGCGCGGCTGGTTATCGGGTGGGCTGCTACACCTCGCCGCACTTGCTTGCCTATAACGAGCGGATCCGTATCGATGGGGCGGACGCGGACGATGACTCGCTGATCGCCTCTTTCGAACGTATCGAATCGGCGCGCGGTGAGATCCCGCAGACCTATTTCGAATTCGGCACCCTGGCAGCCCTCGACCTGATGGCGCGTTCCGCGATGGATGTGGCCGTGCTGGAAGTCGGGCTTGGTGGCCGGCTCGACGCGGTGAATATCGTCGACGCCGATGCGGTCGTCGTCACCACGGTCGATCTGGATCACCAGGACTGGCTCGGCAATGACCGCGACAGCATCGGTCGCGAGAAGGCCGGGATTGCCCGCGCCGGGCAGCCCGCCGTTGTCGGCGAGGCTTCACCACCGCCGGGATTGCTGGATGCCCTGGCGGCCATCGGCGCGATCGTGTTGCGCGCTGGCGTGGACTATCGCGTTGAACGCGATCCCGAGGGCTGGCGCTGGATCGGCGAGGGCGTTTCGCTGTCATTGCCCGACCCGGCACTGGCCGCGCCATGCCAGCACGACAATGCCGCTGCGGCGGTCGCCGTGCTGCGCGCCCTGGGTGCCCGGCTGGACGTGCCGTTGCAGGCACTGGCGGAAGGCTTGCGGCAGGTTCGTGTGCCGGGGCGTCTGCAGGTGGTGGCCGGAACGCCTGCCCTGGTCGTCGATGTCGGCCATAACCCCCAGGCCGCCCGCGCGCTGGCGGCCTGGCTGGACGAGCGGGACGGACGTGGCCAGGTTCACGCGGTCTACGGCGCCTTGTCCGACAAGGACGTGGCCGGGGTGATCGGCGCGCTCGGCGCGCGCATCGACCACTGGCATCTGGCCGGCCTCGAGCGGGACACGCCTCGCGGGCTGCCGGCCTCGTTGCTGGCGGCCAGTCTTGCCGGTACCTTGCCGCTGGCGCGGCATGACGAGCACGGGGACGTGGCCGCTGCGCTCGCCGCCGCACGCCTCGCTGCCGGTCCGGACGACCTGATCCTCGCCTTCGGCTCGTTTTTCGTCGCCGCCGCGGCCTTGGGCAACCTCGCCTGAGCGGCCGGTACAGCCGATCCACAGTCGACCGGTCGATGCCGGCTATAATCGGCGGCGTTTCGCCCGCATCCCCGTAGGGAGTCTTTCTTGAAAACACGTCTGCTCGGTGCCGCCGTCCTGATCGCCCTGGCGGTCCTGTTCGTGCCGATGTTCTTTTCCAGCGCGCCCCCCACCACGGATGCGGACCAGTCCGTGTCCCTGGACATTCCGCCGGCACCGGATCGCGACCTGCAGTCGCGGACGCTGAGCGTGGCCCCGAACCCGGCCCAGCCGACGACCGCCGCACAGGCGACCACGCCGCCGGCCGCCGTGGCGCCGACCACGACACCTGCCTCGGGCGACAAGCTAGCTTCGCTGGACATCGCTTCGCGCAAGCCCGTCGACGCGCTGCCCGAGGATCTGGCGAGCAAGCCCACCGCCACGACGCCGACCCCGGCCGCGCCGCGCCCGACGACGCCGGCCAAGCCGGTCGCGCAGACGCCTCCGCCCGCCGCACAGCCGGCCGCCGCACCGCTTCCGGCCGGCACCGCCGCCCGCGGCAACTTCAGCATCAACCTCAGCGCCTATGCCGATCGCGCCAAGGCCGACGCCCTGGTCCAGCGCGTGCGTGGCCTGGGTTATCCGGTGGCCACCAGTGCGACCACCCAGGCCGGCAAGTCGCTGACCCGCGTGACCGCCGGTCCGTTCGAGAGCCGTGCGGCCGCCGAAGCCGCGCGCCTGAAGATCACCTCGGCGGTGCCGGGCGTGCCGGCGTCGCTGTCGGCCGGCTCCAGCAGCCAGCAAGGCGATGTAGCGGCGCCAGCACCTGTTGCCCATACCGCCGTGGCCCCGACCGCCGCGACGCCGGCTCCGGCGGCCGCGTTGCCGCGCGCCGGCGGTTTCGCCGTTCAGCTTGGTGCGTTCAGCAATGAGGCGGACGCCAACAAGCTGCGCGACAAGCTGCGTGCGGCCGGCATTGCCGGCTACGTCGATTCGGTCGCCAGCAGCGGCGGAGCGAAGCTGTTCCGCGTGCGTGCCGGCCCGCAGACCCAGCGGGACGACGCCGTACGCCTGCGCGAGCAGGTCAAGGCCAAGCTGGGCGTCGACGGCGTCGTGGTCAGCGCGCCATAAAGATGGCATCCATTCCATGGGCGGGGCAGGCATAACGTGAACTGGGTCGATTACACGATTCTTGCTGTGCTCGGTATCTCGGTCTTGATCGGCCTGTTCCGAGGCCTCATCTCCGAGGTGTTGTCCCTGCTGATCTGGGTGGCCGCGTTCTGGATAGCCAGGACGTTCGGTCCTGTCGTG
>DASYLE010000140.1:0-6241 GCA_036009745.1 Luteibacter sp.
GGCGCGACCTTCAGTTCCTCGGACAGGAATCCCTGCAGCGAACGCACGGCGGCTGCATTGGCCGGCGATACCTCGCGCTCGAACAGGCCGAAGTCGGCGACCGGCGGATCGGGAAGGCCTTCAGCGGCGCCGAGCACACGCATCGATGCCGGGCGGATAGTGGCGTCGAGCAGCACCGACACGCCAAGCCCTGCCTCCACCGCCGACTGCACACCGGGCAGGCTCGTGCTGGTGCAGACGATGCGCCAGGGGATGCGCGCGCGTTTCAGCGCCGCCAGTACGCTGTCCTGCCACAGGCAATCGTCGCCGAAGGAGACCAGCGGCAAGGGAACGCTGGCGTCCCGCTCGAAGCCGCGCGCACCGACCCAGTGCAGCGTCTGCGTCCATGCCGCATAAGGCGCGGCATCGATCAATCCCGGATCGCCGATGACCAGGTCGAGTTCGCCGGCGACCAGTTGGCGGGAAAGCGCGGCGCTGCCAGCGATAACCAGTTCCAGCGCGATGCGCGGGTAGGCCGCCGAGAAACGACGCAGGGCGTGCGGGAGTCGTCCCACCGCGATGTCCTCGAGCATGCCCAGGCGGACCTGGCCAGCCACATGCCCCGCACTCAATGCGCGCTGCGCGTCGGCTCCGGCACCGAGGATGCCCTGCGCATAAGGCAGGAAGACATGTCCCGCGTCGGTCAGGCGAACACCGCGCGGCGAGCGCTCGAGCAGGCGCCGCTCCAGATGGTCCTCGAGGCGGCGCAATTGCATGCTCACGGCCGCCTGCGTGCGCGCAAGGCTGATCGCCGCGTGGCTGATGCTGCCGGTCTCGACCACGGTGACGAAGGCGCGCAGCAGGTTGGAATCGAGATCTCTTGCCATAAGGAATATTGAAGCAAGGATAAGATATATCAGTTTATATGAAACCGCTCCGGGTGGTTACGATGGCTGACATCCCCATGGAGCCTGCCATGAGCGCCGCGATCCTTCCGCGAAGCCGCAACGCGGCCATCGCCGCCACCCTGCTCGCCGTGGGCTCGATGTGCTCGGTGCAGTTCGGCGCCGCGCTGTCCACACCGGTCATGGCCGCCCATGGCTCGCTGAGCACGACATGGCTGCGCCTGTGCTGGGCAGCGCTGGCCCTCGCCGTGGTCGTGCGCCCACCCCTGCACCGCTATTCGCGCGACCGCTGGCTGGCCGCGATCATCCTCGGCGCGGCGATGGCGGGCATGACGCTCTGCTTCTTCGCGGCACTGCGGCACCTCCCGCTCGGCCTCGCGGTGGCGATCGATTTCCTCGGGCCGCTCGGCGTGGCGGTCATCGCCATGCCGCGGGGACGCATGCTGGCCTGGCCCGCGCTGGCGGCGGTCGGCGTACTCCTGCTCGCACGCCACGATAGCGGTTGGGTCGCCGATGGACGTGGCCTGCTGCTGGCCTTCGCCGCCGCGTTGGGCTGGGGCAGCTATATCGTGCTGATGAAGAAGGTCGGCCGGCTCTTTGACGGCCTGGAAGGGCTGTCGGTCTCCCTGCTCGTCGCCGCCCTCGTCGCGGCGCCATTCGGGCTGGCCGAAAGCGGAGGCCATCTGCCGATCGATCAACTCGTCGCCGCGGCGGGCCTCGCGGCGCTGATACCGCTCATTCCTTACGTGCTCGAGATGATCGCGCTGCGGCAGCTGAGTACGGCGACGTTCGGCATCCTGATGAGTGCCGAGCCGGCCATTGGCGCACTGGCCGGTTTCGTCGTCCTGAACCAGGCCATGACCTCGTCGCAGTGCCTTGGGAGCGTTCTCGTCGTCGGCACCAGCGTCGGCGTGGCCCTCACTACTCGCAAATAATTGCGACAATTTGCGCTTTTGGCGTACGACCAATAGTCTCTGCCGCCGGATGGCCGAACCGGCCACGTCATGACGACAACAGGGGCTCCACATGAAGTCAGGCTATGCAATCGCCGCGCTATTGCTGTTTGCCAGCACCTCCACGCTGGCCACCACGTGCGAGGAAAGCTTCAAGAAATCGGGCAATCCGTTTACCGGTACCAGCTATACCGCCTCGGTTACCGTGCCCGGCCTGAGCGTGGACAGCGCGATCAAGCAGATGCGCGCGATCGCCGTGAACAAGAAGATGGACGTGCTGAACGAAGACGCCGCGGGCGGTTCGCTGCTTATCGAAGAGCCGTCAACCGTCACCCACAAGCCGCTGTCCTTCATCATCACCGCCTCGAACGATGGCGAAGTCTCGATGCTGCTGAAGTTGAACAAGGGCGCCTTTGGCGGCTCCGACAGCATCCGCCAGGGCATGTGCGAGATGATGGCCCAGGTCAGGGCCGGCCAGGCCGGCGAGGCGCTGGCCAACCAGGCGGACGTCGCCGTGAAACCGGTGGAGATCTCCGCGCCCCGCCTGTCCGACAAGATCGACTTCGAGGCCAAGGACAATCGTGCCGCCATCGGTGCCCGCTACGCCGGCAAGGTCTTCCTCATTTCGGGCACTTCGGCCGATGTTCGCAAGGAGGACGGCAAGTACGTCGTGGTGTTCAAGACGATATTCGACAGGGACGACCCGGTGGGCAAGACGCGCGTCCTGTGCAGGATGGCGACAAACCAGACGGCTTTTGCGTTGAGCATCAAGGAAGGCGACAACCTGAAACTCACCGGCAACTTCGATACCTTCGACTACGGCGCAATCGATCGCGACTTCATCCTCAAGGATTGCAAGGCCAGCTAACGGCGCATGAAACGGATATCCATGGGGTGATGGCCAGCGCAACACTGCGGCCATCGCTTCCACGGATATCGCCATGCTTACCCTGTTCGATTACCTGCCTTCGCAGAACGCGTGGAAAGTCCGCCAGCTGCTGAATCATCTGGCGACGCCTTACGTCACCGTCCATGTCAGCATCTTCGAGGGTGAAGGTCGCAGTGCCGAATACCGCCGGATCAACCCGACCGGCACGGTGCCGGCGATCCAGCTCGACGACGGACGCACGCTGGGCGAATCGAACGCGATCCTGACCTATCTGGCCGATGGAAAGCCCTACCTGCCGGACGACGCGTTTGGTCGCGGCAAGGTCGCCCAGTGGTTGTCCTTCGAGCAGGAGCGCGTCGAGATGACGATAGGCTCGCTGCGCTACTGGACGATGACCGGCAAGATCGCACAGCGGGAGCCTTCCCTGGTGCAGGGCAAGCGCGCTGCCGCGCTACGCACGCTCGGCTTGCTTGAGCAGGAACTTGCGACGCGTCCTTTCCTGACTGGCGACGACTACACGATCGCCGATATCGCGGTGTTCGCCTACGCCAGTCGCGCCGGGGAGGCGGACATATCGCTTGACCCATATCCGCATTTCCGTGCGTGGATCGACCGTGTGCGGGCACAACCCGGGTTCCTGGCGGCGACGCATCCGTACGCGATCGACCCCCACTCGGCAAAAGAACTGCCAGCCGTCCGGACGCCATAGCTTGTCCCTTCCTCCAGGAAGGAGAGGGAGCCCCTCACGAATTCGAGTGCACTCCATCCTCGCCCGTGGCAACCCGGTCGGCGTATAAGACAGGTCTGCATCGAGGAGTCGGATCCATGCTGCTTCCACGCGCGAATGACGATATCGATCTTGGCCGCCGACGTGCCATCCAGGTAGCAGGCGGCCTGACCGTCGCCTTCCTCTGGCTCGGTGCCGGTGGCCGCGCCAACGCGGCGGTAAATGCACGGCGCCAGGCAGGCGATGCCGAGGCGGCCGCGGCCGACGGCAACCCGGCCTTCGCGCCGAACGCCTTCATCCGTATCGATGCCGACGGTTCGATCCGCCTGGTGATGGCACCCATCGAGATGGGCCAGGGCACCTATACCGGTATCGCCATGCTGCTCGCCGAGGAACTCGGTGCCGGGCTCGACCAGATCTCGGTGGAACATTCCCCGCCCGACGATGCCCTGTACGCGATGCCCCTGCTCGGCGCCCAGATCACCGGCGGCTCGACCAGCATCCGCGGCGGCTGGCAGGTGTTCCGCGAAGCTGGCGCGGTCGCGCGCACACTGCTGGTGCAGGCCGCTGCGACGAAATGGAAGGTCGATCCCACGTCGTGCACCGTGGCCCGCGCAGTCGTCACCCATGCCGCCTCCGGCCGCACGATCGGCTTCGGCGACATCGCCGGCGCGGCGGCGAACCTGTCGATGCCGGACAAGGTGACGCTCAAGGATCCGAAGGATTTCACCATCATCGGCAAGCCGCTCAGGCGCGTCGATTCGGCACAGAAGGTCGACGGAAGCACGCAGTTCGGCCTCGACGTCCGCGTGCCCGGCATGAAGGTCGCCAGCGTGCTGGCTTGTCCGACCTTCGGCGGCAAGCTGGCCTCGGTCGACGACACGCGCGCACGAAAGATGCCCGGCGTTATCGATGTCATCCGTATCGACAACGCAGTCGCGGTGGTCGGTGAACATTACTGGGCGGCAAAGAAAGGCCTTGACGCACTCGACGTGCACTGGGACCTCGGTGCGAATGCAACACTGACCACGGAAAAACTGATCGAGGCGCTCGCCGAAACCTCCCGCAGCGGCACGGCCATCGTGGCGCGCCAGGTGGGCGAACAGGATGCCGGCACCGGCAAACGCATCGAGGCGACCTACGAACTGCCGCTGCTCGCGCACGCGACGATGGAACCGTTGAATACCACGGTGTCGGTCACGCCGGATGGCTGCGAGATATGGGTGGGCACCCAGGTGCCGACGCGCGCGGTCGCCTCGACGGCGAAGATCCTCGGCATTCCCGCGAACAAGGTGACCCTGCACAACCAGTACCTCGGCGGCGGCTTCGGCCGACGCCTGGAAACCGATTCGATCGAGCAGGCGGTGGCCTTCGCGCGCCAGGTGAAGTATCCGCTGAAGGTGGTCTGGTCGCGCGAGGAAGACATCCGCCACGACATGCCGCGGCCGATGTATTACGACCGCATCGCGGCCACGCTGGATGCGGAGGGCAAGCCGGTGTTCTGGAGCGACCGCATCACCAGCAGCACGGTCACCGGCCGCTTCGCGCCGATGGGCCTGCGCAAGGATGGCCTCGATCCGGACGCAGTCGAATGCGCGGCCGAGCCGCCGTACGAATTGCCGAACCTGCATGTGGAATGGCTGCGCCACGACATGCCCGACGGCCTGGTCACCGGCTGGTGGCGCGGTGTAGGCCCCACCCATAACCTGTTCACGGTCGAAAGCTTCGTCGACGAACTCGCCCATGTGGCCGGCAAGGATCCACTCGACTACCGACGCATGCTGTTGCAGAAGAATCCGCGCACGCTGGCCGTGCTGAACATGGCCGCGGAGAAATTCGGCTGGGACGGCAAGCCGCTACCGGCACGCGTCGGCCGTGGCCTCGCGCTCGGCGAGCCTTTCGGCAGCCGTGTCTGCGCGATGGTCGAAGTGGAGGTATCGCCGCAGGGCGTCGTCGCCATTCGCCGTGCCGTCGCCGTGGTCGATTGCGGTATCGCGATCAACCCGAATTCGGTCGAGGCGCAGATCCAGGGTGGACTGGTCTTCGGCTGGACCGCCGCGTTGCATAGCGGCCTGACGATCAAGAACGGCGCGTTCGAGCAGAGCAATTTCAACGACTACCGGATGCTGCGGCTCAACGAGACGCCACCGATCGCGATACATATCGTGCCGAGTGCCGAAGCGCCGGGCGGTATCGGCGAGGTTGGCACGGCGATCGCCGCGCCGTGCCTGGCCAATGCGGTGTTCGCCGCGACCGGTATCCGCGTGCGCAATCTGCCGCTCGACCGGACGCCGCTGGGTGTCGGTGGCGATGCGCAGAAAGCCGTCGTCAGCTGATTTTGTGGGAGCGAACCCTGTTCGCGAGTCCTTTGGGGCTGTGACTGTCCCGATTGCTGGCTCTGAAGAGCTCATGACCGTGAGCACACGGCCCCAAAGGACTCGCGAACAGGGTTCGCTCCCACAACGAAGTGTGCGTCAACAGATCAGGTCTTGATGCCGAGGCGCTTCAGTTCCATGCGGCGAAGGAACTCCTGCATGATGCGCAGGTAGAGGTCTTCGCCGAGATAGGCATCCTCGACGCCGGCATCGATCGATGGGTTGTCGTTGACTTCGATCACCACCGGCTTGTCGCCGACTTGCTTGAGGTCGACGCCGTAGAGGCCATCGCCGATCGGCTGGGTGGCCTTCAGCGCCAGCTTGATCACTTCGGCCGGCGCATCGCGCACCGGGATGGTCTTGAAGCCGCCGGACTTCGCCGTGCCCTTGGCGCCGTGGTTGTAGATCTGCCA
>DASYLE010000141.1:0-27532 GCA_036009745.1 Luteibacter sp.
AAGTAATTACGGTATCGCGTCGAATGACGACTGTCGCGAAGTAGGGCAATTCCTATTTCCCTTTCGTGGCCGAGCCGGTTCCATGGACAGGATATTCAACACGGGTCAGGGGATTCAGATGGTCGAGGTCGCAACCAGTCCGGTCGTTACACGGCAATACGGGGAACTCAAAGCCGGTGCGCTCCTGCTATGCCTGGCGCTGGCATATCCCGGTGCTCTATCGGGTTTCTTTCACAGCGAGATAAACCTCCAGAAAGCCGTCGACTGGCCAATAGCCGTCGCCCTTTGGCTTGGCGTGGCGCTGTGCCTGTGCGTGATCTACGGTGTTGTCATTGCCGGCTTCGTCGTCGCCCTGAAGGCGGACAAATTGGCCAGCTCCAGCGAGTCGGCCACCCGGCTTCGCCTGCTTGCGTATACCGTGTTTGCCACGCCGCCGCTCTTCACACTTTTCGGATTGTACGGCGATGTCATCATCGGTATTCCCAACCTCGCCGTCCTTGCGTGGCTGGTGTTCTGGGCCGGCGTGGCCGGCATGTTCCTTGTTCGCCGCGGCGCGTCAGGACGACAGGTCCCATGGAGCTCGCGACCGACTGTCATCAGGGTGGTTCATGGCACGTCAGCCCTGGCCATCCTCGTGATTTTCCTTCTTGCACACATCTTCAACCACGTAGCTGGCTTCTGGAGCCCGACCGCTCACATCGCCGTGATGACGATGTTCCGGAACCTATATCGGAATGATGTCGTCCAACCGATCCTCCTGGCCCTTTTCGCCGTGCAGCTGGTGAGCGGCTACCTCGTCCTGCGCAGGTACTCGACGAAACGCCGCGACTGGATCGGTTGCTTGTTGGCCTCATCAGGAGCCTACCTGGCTGTATTCATTCCGTCCCATGCATCCGCAGTCTTCATCGTGGGACGGGCCACCATGAAAGCCGACACCAATTGGTGGTGGTTGACGGGCGCACCCTTCGGCATGCTCGCCGACGCCTGGAGCGTGCGGTTGATACCGCACTACTCATTGGCGATGTTCCTGGTGGTTGCTCATCTCTCCGGCGGCTTGCGAACGGTGCTTGTCGCGCACGGCGTCTGTGAGCGCACGGCGAACCGGTTGGCAGTAGTGTTGGTTCTATTGGGGGCCATCGGCGCGCTCATGACCATTTCCGGCTTGCTCGGCGTTCATCTGACCTGACCTGCGATACAGCAATTTTCGCGCCGCGAGTCTCAGAGACGCCCCGGCCCGGTTTGCGTGAACGGAGCTTTCTCGCCTGCTAAAAAAATAGGCAGGTGATGGCTGTTTTTTAAAAAAATATGTACCGAAGTAAAAAGATCATCGGACAGGTCGACTCATACTGGCTGATCCGACCCTCAGTTTTTCGCGATCTCAGCTTGCCAGCCAGCGGGTGAAGCCGTCTATCTATCCCGATGCCCGGCCATCGGCCGTTGCAATCGACTCCGTGCCGACGGCCGATTCATCCACTGCGCTACGAACAAGGCGAGAACCCCGGCAATCAACATGCCGACAACATTCACCAGTAGTTGCATCAGCGAACCACCGATTTCACGCGCGACGCTATCGCCTGCGGTGACAAGGCCTCCCGTCATGGCTGGCTCCAGCCACTGCCACATGCCGATCGCCAGGGCGAAAGCCAGGTTGCCCGCGGCAGGAACGGTCGTCACCGCGATGAATACGCCAACCAGCGCATTGGAGCGCGACGAGGTGAGCGACAGCGCGCCGGCCGCGCCGGCGAGAAGGGCGACCACGAACGACCAGCGGTCCGGTGTCCAGATGAAGTCGGTCTGTGGTCGGGGTTTGAGCAGGTCGGTCGCGTCGATCCAGCCGGCCCACGCGGCGAGGAGGGCGAGTATCGCTACCACGGCGATAGCCAGGGCAAAGCCCTCCAGGAACAGACGCAAGCCCGCGCCGATCAACGTGCGCTGACCCTTTCGAACCACGCCCACACACATGGCCGCGACAGGACTGAAGTCCGGGCTGACCACCATGGCCGCGATAATCGCAATCGTTGAGTCGAGCTTTACGCCAATGGCCGCCAGCGCCACGGCGATGCTCAGGAAAACATGGAAGGTCCAGCCACCTTGCACTTCCTTGAGCGCCGCCGCCTCCACCGACTCCCAGACGACCGATTCCGCATTTTCGGCGCAATCGACGTCCGGGTGCTGTGATATCAGCGTTTCCATGGTCTCGACGGCGATCGAGCCGCCCGCATCCACTCCCAACGCATGCAACGTTGCCAGCAGATCGTCGGTTGCCTCGCGCGATACATCGCAGAGGATCACATCACCGGCAGGCTGGAGCGCCGCACCGGGGAAATGCATGACATTGGCGACGTCGGCGCGTTCAAGCAGCGAGCCCTTGACCAGGCCGATACGTTCAGGCGGGACAATGAGTCGGAGATGCAGCATGGGCGTCTATCCTGTGACTTGAGCATTGCACGAATTCAAAACATGACGTGTGCGATCACTGCATGCACACGTTTTTCCGTTGCGCCTTTACTCCGGTGGCCATTGCAATGCCGTGTGGAGCACGCGCTGGATGGACACTGCGCGTTCGTCCACCGTGTAGATCACAATGTAGTTTGCCCTGACTACCATTTCCCTCGTGCCGTTTATGCGACCCGGTCTGTAGAGCAGTGGATGCTCGGGCAAGCTGTCGACCTTTGCTTCAATCTCATCTTCAATCGTTGAGCGGCATCGGGATTGTCGTCGGATATGAAATCAACGATAGCCAGCAAGCCCGTGCGCGCCGATGAACGCCATTCAAGTAGAACGTCGTGCACGGCGTTTCGCGTCGATCAGGGCTTGTGCTTCGTCCATCACCTGCTCATGGGATACCGGTGTTCGCTTGTCGCTGAGTGCATCGAGTACCTTGGCCCGGAACCAGGCATCGTGAGCCTCTGGATCCGAGGTTAGTCCCACCGGAAGCCCACCCTCGTTGGCAATACGCGTCAGCAGAATTCGAACCGCGTCCGAAATAGTGAGGCCAACACGGGCAAGTGTCTCGGTGGCCTGAGCCTTGAGCTGATCGTCCACACGGACATGCAACATCGACGTATGAGCCGTCATGTCGGCCTCGTTGATAGGTGTTTGCGCTAGTATGTATCTCAATTGAGATACGCGCAAGACCGTGCGATTTGGACGCATCGGTGGCGCCGTAGATCATCCGGCTTGTTTCGTCGATGCGCCTGGACCCAGATTTCCAGACAGGGCTTCCAGCTCGCCAATGCCTTCATGCGGCGAACGCATGGAGTCCTTGATAAGCGCGTCCGCTCGCTTGAAGTTTTGTAGCCACCCGCTCCGGGCGTTGGCCCGCCTCCCTTGGCAGGCATAACCAGATAAGTCTAGCCATATCTAGACATATCTAGCCACATCTGGCTAGATTGGTGTAGATTTGGCTAGATATCTTTAGGGTTGACGCCATGGATCCGAACCGTAATCCCTTCAATCCCGGCGCGGGAATCCGCCCCCCGGAACTCGCCGGCCGGAAGGATGAGCTTGAGGGGGCGCTGCTAGCGCTCAATCGCATCAAGAATGGCCGCTATGAGCGTTCGTTCATCTATTACGGCCTCCGTGGCGTGGGCAAAACGGTCCTGCTGGCCGACATCAGGAAGAAGGCCGAGAACCTGGGCTACCTCGCCGAGATGCTGGAAGCCCAGGATGGGCAGAGCCTGGTCGACATGCTCACCCCCACGTTACGTGCCGCTCTACTGCAGTTGGACAGCGTGGCCAAGTCCGTTGAATCGGTGAAACGCGGCCTGCGGGTGCTTCGCAGTTTCATCGGCAAAGTGAGGATCGATGTCGGCGACGGCGCGCTCAGCATTGATGTGGATCCGGAACCCGGCAAGGCCGATTCCGGCAACCTCGAGCGGGATATCTCCGAACTACTAAAAGCCGTGGGCGAGGCGGCCAAAGGTGCCGAGCGTCCTATTGCCTTCCTCATTGATGAAATGCAGTACCTCAGCAAAGACGACCTCAGCATTCTCTATCGTTCCGTGCACAGCATTACCCAGGCGAACCTGCCGCTCGTATTTTTCGGCGCTGGATTGCCCCAGCTACCGGGCATGTCAGGCGAAGCGAAGAGCTATGCCGAGCGCCTTTTTGACTTCATTCCCCTCGGTCGTCTCGCAGACAAAGACGCATGGGCAGCCATTCGTGAGCCCGTAAAAGAAGAGGGAGCGACGATCAGCGACGAGGCTTTGGTCGAAATCATCAACGAGACCAAGGGCTATCCCTACTTCCTGCAAGAATGGGGCTACAACGCTTGGACGGCGGCGCCCGGCCCTGAAATTACGGCCAGCGATGCAAAAGAGGCGACAGCACGCTCGATCACCAAGCTGGACAAATCGTTCTTCCGCGTTCGCTTTGATCGCACAACGCCGGGAGAGCGCGAGTACATGTTTGCACTGGCCCAGATGGGCGAAGGTGCGCATAAATCCGCGGAAGTCGCCAAACACGCGAAGAAGAACGTCAAAACGCTCGGCCCGGTGCGTGACAGCCTCATCAAGAAAGGGATGATCTACTCACCCGAACACGGCCTCATCGCGTTCTCCGTACCCTTGTTCGACGAATTCATGCTTCGCCAGATGGGCGTAACCTGATACGCAGTTGAGCCGTCGCTCACTTCTCAGATATGGCGGAGAGAGTGGGGGTGTCTTCGTCGATATTGAAAGACTTCCCTTCCATTTCAGTCGCCCGGCTTTTCGTCATGACCTCTGGTACGCGGAAAGGAAGCGCATCCAGCGTGCCCTGAAGCGATCGACCACCCAGCCAGCGTGTGTCCGGATTTGCAGTAGGCGTCGGCGCAACGCAGGCAGCGGCGCCAACGGATAACCGAGCTTTCCGGCATCGTCGGCCAACATCGCGCTCAATCGATCGCGATCGCGCCAGGTGAGCGAATTGAACTCGACATCCGCCGGCCGGCGGTCCAGTTTCCCGGCCACCTTGTTGCTGTCAAACGAGCTGTTACTCGGGGTGGGAATGCCGTTCGCGGTCGGCTGGGTCATGACGGGCAGCGGCTCGATCCCGAGAAAGGAGGCCATCCGGAGGACGCCGCCCGCGGTGTCCTCGAGCAGGTCCTCATAGCGAACAAGCAGGTACGAGTCCGACGCGGGTCGAACGGAGCGACTGGCCGCCTCCCGGTACGACAAGCGCATTTGACGCAGCATCCGGGCCTCATCGCTCGATGGAAGGCCGGAATTTCGCAGGGCCTGACAGCTCGACGCATAGACCGCGAAAGGATGGCGGACGACGTGGAGCATTTTTGCCTCGGGAAATTCGGCCATCAGGCGCGCCAGGAAGCGCTCATTGGTGGGGGTTTTCTCGACCCATCGCTGCAGGGGCGATTCAGTGTGAAACCCTGTCGTGCAGTGCGCGTAGGCAAGCGCGATCGCGACCAGCGGCCAGGACGTCGTGCGAGGCCCGAGCCGCGTTCTGACCAGGGGCCACCAGGCCTGCAGGGCACGACCGAATTCGACGTAGGGCGAGCCTTCCGTCGACGAGCGGCCAAGCAGCCAATAGGGCTGCTGGTTGATCGGGTTGGCAAGCCTGCGCAACCACTCGCAGCCGAGGAATGGCAGCCAGCTATCCGGCTCCAGTCGCTTCAGGTGCCACGTGAAATTCGTGAGCATGGTGCCTTCGGCGGGAAGCACCGAGAGAGCTGGGTGGTGGTCGAGCAGATCGCGTACCAGCGTCGTGCCGCTTCGGTGAGCGCCGAAAACGAACACGGGTCGACGCGCGATGGCGAACGCCCGCTCGATCTCGATCGTCGTGAGTATCAGAGGAGCAGCCGACTCGGTCACGGACCACACGGCATGGGACCACGCCAGGGCCGCCTGGCGCACGGCGCCCAGATTCGTAACGCGCGGGCTTTGCAGCTGCTGATCGAGTTGTGCCTCGAGATCGACGATATTCAAGGCGTCACGAGTCATTTCACGGGCTCCGTGGGCTGCGCCATCGCTGCTCGTACCACGTAAAGCGTGTCCATCCGAGGCACCGGCTGGGTCAGCCAGGTGAGGACGCGGCGGGCGTGGTTTTGCCTGACCCAGCCTTGTCCCTGCAGCCAGAACTGGGTCCTCACCATATCGGCCCGTTCCTTGATCGCTTCTTCGGGTGGCCTGATGCGGTTTTTCAGGTAAGTGCCGACATCGCGCAGGGAGCGCGACCACTCGATGCCGGAGAATGCATGAAGCCAGAGCTCCGAGCACGACACCTGGGTCAGTGTCTGCCGACGCGAAATCGTCCGGAGCAGGGGAGGGCAGGCGCGTTCGACCCGGTCGAGCAGGGTGTCGGGTATCGCGTACCAGTAATAGTTTTCGACCAGTCGCAACGGCGGCAGTGCCCACCAGGGAGCATCGTCGCCATGCTCGCCCCACAACACGTTCCAGTCGTCCGGTTCCATCCGCGCCGAAAGCAGCGCGATATCGTTCAGATGTAGCAGGCGCAGGCTGCGGCCGCACATATTGCCTGCTGCGTGCAGCAGGAGATGACTCATCAGCGCGCCGGTCGACGGGTACGCATTGAGACCGGGATGGGCATCCCGTGGATAGACACGTTCGGTGATATCGACCGTGGTTATCGGCAACCGCTCATGGATGCGGGTATGCAGTTCGATATTGACCGGTGTGTCGCGGTGCTCCCCCAGGCCCGCGCGCGGCTCACCGGACACCGGTTTGAATACCCGGTGCTTCCACTGGGTGAACGAGGGGACGTAACCGAGGCCTTCCAGCAGCGTGATCGCGGGCTGGACATCTTCCTCGCGGACCAGCAGGTCGATGTCGGCCATCGGTCGGTCGCCAGGCACGTACAGGCCCATTGCGTGCAAGGCCGAACCCTTGAGCGGCACGATCGCCACGCCGGCGGCCCTCGCGCCGGCATCGATGCGTTCCAGCAAGGCCGCGATCCGCCGGTGCCGATGCTCGACATGCGCGCGCTGGCTGGCGAGAAACGCGCGCCATGCCGGGTCTTGCCATGCGGACGACTGGGCAAGCAGGGGTGCGACGCCGTGCGCGGCCGCGGCGGCCGACGCCAGGCGCCATTCGAGCGCGCTCCAGCTGGGCGTGGCTTCGCCCGGCCGCGCCAGTTCCGCGGCAAGCGCCTCGGTGGTCCGGCGCAGGCCGGCCTTAACGGTTTTTAGCGGCGGTAGCATGGCGCAGCGGCTGGGCGAGGGTTTCCGCGATCGGCGGCAGGGTGGTGGCGTCGGCGTTGCGGTGGTCCTGCTCGCTGGCGATCAACGCATCCCATCGCGCATCGAGTGCGGCGTCCGCCTCGTCGTGGCTTGCCTCCGCCCCGGCGACTTTCGCCTGGCGGAGGTTGACCTGCGCGTGCAGCAGGTCGCGCACGCTGCGATAGAAATCCGAGTCGTAGGCGCCGCGGAACATCATCGCCAGGTCGTCGCTGTCCTGCCAGTGGGTCTTCTCGCCGAGTTGCGCCTTGACCTGTGCGTAGAACTTCGTCCCGGGCAGCGGATAGGAAACGCTGACGCCGATATCGTCGGGTGCCGCTTGCGCGACCAGGTCGCGGGTCGCCAGCAGATCGGGTAACTGCTCGCCGAGATAGCCGAGCTGGATAAAGAAACCGACGCGGATGCCGTGCTCGCCGAGGCGTTTCCTCGCGGTGATCAGTTCGGCGACCGTCGTGCCCTTGGTCATGCTGTCCAATACACGCTGGCTGCCGCTTTCCGCACCGATCCACGCTTCCGTGCATCCGGCCTGGGCCAGCGCCGCGGCCATGCGTTCGCTGATCAGGTCGGCGCGGGTCTGGATGGTGAACGGGACCGAGCCGTCGGTGGCGCGCAGGTAGGCACCGAAGTCGGCCACCCAGTCGACGTGGAAGCCGAAGATGTCGTCGGCCATCCAGATGTGGTCGGGACGGAAGGCGTGCTTGAGGTAACTCATTTCCGCGGCCACGTCCTCCGCGCTGCGCTGCTTGTAATGGTTTCCCCAGATCGGCTTGGCGCACCAGTTGCAACGGAACGGGCAGCCACGCGACGCGGCCATGTTCAGGCTGAAGTAGCCGTGTCGTTCGCGCCACATTGTCCTGTAGCGCTCGAAATCGACCAGGTCCCAGGCGGGGTGGCCGACCAGCCGCGGGTCCGGCGGCATCACGCCAACGCGCGTGAGTTGCGTCTGTCCACTCACCAGCGAGGCGACGCCGGCGATGCCGGCCACCCATGCTGGCGTATCGATGCCCGGGTCGCGATCCAGCCGGTCGACCAGTTCGGCCAGTGCAGCGATGCCTTCGCCGATAAGCACGGCATGCGCGCCCGCGGCGAGGAAGGCATCCGGCTGGTCGGACGCATCGGAGCCGGCCACGATCACGCGGGCACCGTGGTCGCGCGCTTCGGCGATCATCCGGCAGGCCGCTTCGCGCATCCGGCCGAGGCACATCTTGGTCAGGAAGTTGAAGTTGTCCTCGTAGATGACCACGACATCAGGACTCGCCGCGAGCAGCGATCCTTCATAGTCCTCGACGCCTTCGGCAAGCATGGCGTCGAACAACGAGAGCTCGTGCCCCATCCGTCGCAGGTGCGCGGCGATCTGGATGGTGGCGAGCGGGGGATACGGCTTGCCACGTTCCCACTGCTTCCGGTCGTACTTCAGGAAGTAGGAGTGGCCTACCTGGATCTTTAGCATCGGGAAGCTGCCTCAATTGAATGCTGCATGGGCGTGAGTGCCCCGGTGCGGAGCTTCGGTTGCCTTCCGGCGAAAAAAACGCAGGCAACCTTTCGTCGGCGAAGCCGCACTTACCGGACAAATCGTCGCTTTCGCCTATCGCGGCCCACTTTTCACCGATGAGAATGGCCTTGACTCCCCGTTACGACGTCAACGACGCCAGCGCTAACCCGTTCCTCGAGCGCGCCGGGCACGGCCTTGCCGTGGACAAACAGATCCTTGGCGCCAGCTTCCGCTTCGAAAGCGACGACGAGGCGCTGCTGCAGCTGGTCGAAGCCGCCTATGGCGGCCTGCCCTCGCACCGGTTGCCCCTGGCCACGCCGGCTTTCCACATCGAACTGCGCCTGGTGCCACGTCAGCTACGCGTGGAAACGGCCTCACCGCCGCCGGTGCGGATGCAATCGGGGGCGGGCCTGCTCTGCGGCGTCATGGACGCGTCGAATTACGTGGTGCTGGCAGCCGACCAGCATCGGGCGCTGATCGTCGCCTCGGCCGACATGCTGGACCGTCCTTACCATCTGCGTTACGAACTCATCGAATTCGCCGTGTTCACCCTGGCGACGCGTGGCCTGGACCTGGTTCCCCTGCATGGCGCCTGTGTTGGCCAGCAAGGGCGCGGCGTCCTCCTGCTTGGCGCCAGTGGCTCGGGCAAGTCGACCCTGGCCTTGCACAGCCTGTTGCACGGCCTGGATTTCCTTTCCGAGGACGCCGTCTTCGTCCAGCCGCGGAGCATGCTGGCCACCGGCGTGGCGAACTACCTGCACGTGCAGGCCGATGCGCTGCGCTTCGTCGACGACACGGATGCCCGGCGGTGGATTGGCGAGGCACCGGTCATCCGTCGCCGCAGCGGGGTCGAGAAATTCGAAGCCGACCTGAGATTGGGACACGGGCGGCTGGCGATGGCGCCGCTGGAGCTGGTCGGCGCGGTGTTTGTTTCCAGCGAATGGGCGGACGATCCCGATGTCCTGCTGAGTGCAATTCCTGCCGGGGAGATCGCTGCGCGACTACGCGCCGATCAGCCGTACGCTTCTGGGCAGCCCGGGTGGGATCGCTTCGAACAGCGGTTGATCGAGCGTGGGGTTCACCTGTTACGCCGTGGACGCCATCCGTCGGCGTCGGTCGAGGCGCTGCGGAAGCTTCTGGATTGAGCTAAAAGCCGGCGATCATGTAACCCCCCCGCCCCAAAGGAGCAGCACGAACAGGGTTCGCTCCCACAGGGTCGCGGCAGGTATCAGACAACCTTTCATCCGGGAGATCGCACTTACCCGTATGACGCCGCCTTGGGAGTAGCACCGTTCTGGACAGGAATGAAGCCTCTGCGGAGCCTTCGCGGGCTCATCAGCGACCACGCGGCCAGCTGCGCTCGCTCGCGGGCCTGTTGACGCGCGTCGACCTGATGGAAATCGTCGTGTACGTCCTGCTATCGCTCGGCGCGGCCTTGTCCGGCAGCGTCGCGGCCTTGCTGCTCGTACCGCTCGTCCAGCCCGGCCATCCGCTGTCGTTCGGCGGGGGCGTGCTCGATGCGCACGGCGATACCGACAGGCAGGCGGCGATCTTCGGCGCGGCCATGGCTCTGTTTGCGGTCTTGCGCTGGCAGGCCGCGCGCCGCGGCGCACGCCTGGTCGGGCGTTACGGCGTGAGCCTCAGGCGTTCGGTGCACGCGCGATTGATCGACGCGCCGCTCGCGTCGCTGGCGAACACGACGTCGGCGGAAATCGCCAATGTCCTCACCCATAACGTGGAAATCGCTGTCCAGGGATTCAATGCCCTGCTGCAATTGCTCGTAACCGCCGTCACCTGCGCGGTCAGCCTGGGCTTCGCGTTCTGGGTCTCGCCTTCGCTGATGCTGGGGGTACCCGTGATGGTCGGGCTTGGCCTGGTGACCTCGCGCCTCTACGGTCGCGAGCAATCGCAGGTCAGTCGCCAGTACGTGGCGGACCTGACGCGGCTGTTCTGGCTCAGCGAGGACTTCCCGCGCCGCCTGCGCCATATCCGTTCCTTCGGCCGCGAGGACGCGGAGAAGGCGGGCTATGCCGACATGTCCACTCGCCTGGGCAACGGCTACCGGCGGCAGATGGAGCTCGTCGCCTCGGGACGGTTGATGCTCGAGCTGCTGGCCGCGGTGGGGATCGCCGCGGTCTTCGTGCTCGCCAATCGATGGCATGGCATCGACCGATCCTCGCTGATCGCGGTGAGCCTGCTGCTCGGACGCCTGTTGCCGTATCTGATATCGACCCGGCAGAACTTCCAGCAACTGCGTTCGGCCGCGCCGGCGTTCGAGCTCTGGCGCCGCTATATGAGCCTGGACGCCGGACGCAAAGCCGCCCCACGTGCCGACATTCCGGCCGGTGTGCTGAAGATCGACCGGATAAGGCTGGCGCCGCCGCTGGTCGACCTCGACGTTGGTCATCTGGTCCTCGTCCCCGGCGAACTCACGCTGGTGGCTGGCGACTCCGGCATCGGCAAGAGCAGCCTGGTCGACGTGCTTTCCGGCATGACCCGGCCCGAGGCGTTCGCGGCACGTGTCGACGAACGGCATATCGGCTTCGACGAATATCGCGACATCGTCAGGCATGGGGCCTATGTCAGCCAGACGGTCCGGCCCTGGCAGCATTCCGTGCGCGAGTGCCTGTTGTGGGCCGCGCCCGATGCAAGCGACGCGATGTTGCACACCGTACTCGCCGATGTCGGCCTGGACCGGCGGCTGGCCGGATCGCCGCAAGGCCTGGACACGGCGTTGAACGATGCCTCGAGCAGGCTTTCCGGCGGCGAACTGCAGCGCCTGCTCGCCGCCCAGGTCATCCTCAGGCGGCCTTTCCTGGCCTTGCTCGACGAGGCGACCAGTGCGCTCGACAGTGCCTCGGAGATCGCCGTGCTATCGGCGATAAAACGTCGCCTGCCGCGGACGATCCTGATCGTGGTATCGCACCGTGCCAGCGTGGCGGCGATCGCGGACCAATGCCTGACCATCGACAGCGACTGGGTAACGACAGTCTCCGCCGGGCCGGAATCCCATGGCTTGCCTACGGCCACGGCTGAGGTATCGACCGGAGCCGCCGGCAGTGCGAGCGGCGAGGCAAACTCGTACACATCCGAGCCGACCGCATACGCGGTGAAGTGATTGCCCTCGGGCAGGATGCATATCTTGTTCACGTAGCGGCCGAGTTCGACCGCCTTCCAGTGCAAGCCACCATCGCGTGTCTCGAAACCGCCCTTGCCGGTACCGACCCAGCCCAGAGCGGGGAGATCGTGAAAACCATGAGCGCTGTTACACAGGGTCGAGTCGACTCTTGGCACAGCTATCCGCGAAAGCCTCTCTTTTATTTAATTGACTAGACAGGGATCTCTCCGGATAATCCTGTACCGAGCAGTTCTCTAATGGACTGCCCAGCCCCGCCCCGGTATCGGATCCCCTCCCTCCCCCGCTCCGATACCGGGGCCCGGCTCTTTTTTGGGCCGCTTTGCGGCACATCGCACGACCTTCTGCCGCGATGGCAGACCCTATCTTCTGGACGTCGGCTACGCGCTCTGTTTGCGACGTTTCGCGACCAGCGCAGGCTGGTATCCAGTGGCCCCAGTGGTCGGTGGTCGCCACTGGACCCCGGCCTGCGCCGGGGTGACGATGAGGGGGGATGGGTGCCGCGCCTTGCTGTGCTTTTCGCTTCTGCTTTTGCTCTTGCTCGTCATACCAGCGCAGACTGGTATCCAGTGGCCCCAGTGGCCCCAGTGGCCCCAGTGGCCGGTGGTCGCCACTGGACCCCGGCCTGCGCCGGGGTGACGGTGAGGGGGGTGGGTGCCGCGCCTTGCCCTGCGCTTCGTTCTTGATCGTCATACCAGCGCAGGCTGGTATCCAGTGGCCTCAGTGGTCGGTGGTCGCCACTGGACCCCGGCCTGCGTGTACGGACCGGGGACATAGGTAACAGGTGTGCGGGGACATGGGTTACACCTTGGGGCGGACTTTTCCGCTCAAGAGGTGCCCATCCCTGTGGCCTGGAAGGAAGCAACCCCTATGTCCCAACGTACCGAGTTAGTGTCATTGGCCCGAGGCCAGGGCATCAGCGTTACGGAGCTTTCCCGACGCTTTGGCGTCAGCCGGAAGACGGTCTATAAATGGACTGAGCGTCAGGCGGCAGGCGAGCCGCTTGAGGATCGTTCACGGCGCCCGGAGCGGTCGCCGCTGAAGACGACACTGTCTATCGAAGAAGCCGTGGTGGAACTGCGTCGCGACCATCCCTGCTGGGGTGGCCGCAAGCTGGCCAAGGTGCTGAGCAATCAAGGTCATGCTGACGTACCAGCACCGAGCACGATCACCGATATCCTGCGTCGGCATGGCTTGCTCGCGCCGCCCACAACACGCTCGCAGCAACGCTGGCAACGCTTCGAGCACCCCTCGCCGAACGACCTGTGGCAGATGGACTTCAAAGGCCCCATCGATGTGGGTCAGGGACGGTGCGATCCGTTAACCGTGCTGGATGACCATTCCCGGTACAACCTGGTGTTGCTGGCGACGACCGATCAGCGCGGAGCCACCGTAAAAACAGCACTTACTGACACATTTCGCCGTTTCGGTTTGCCCCTGCGGATGAACATGGACAACGGCAATCCGTGGGGCATCCCGTCCGGTCGATCGCGCGATCTGTCCACCTTCGCCATCTGGCTGGTCCGGGTCGGCATTCGCCTGAGTTGGAGTGCGCCGGCGCATCCGCAAACCAACGGCAAGGAAGAGCGCTTTCATCGGAGCTTCAAAGCCGAGGTTGTCCGCGGGCGCGCCTTC
The DNA here is from genome assembly GCA_036009745.1 of Luteibacter sp. Taxonomy (GTDB): domain Bacteria; phylum Pseudomonadota; class Gammaproteobacteria; order Xanthomonadales; family Rhodanobacteraceae; genus Luteibacter. Next base: position 13,456 of record DASYLE010000141.1, read on the forward strand.
GCTGACATCGATCAGGCCCAGCAATCCTTCGATCGGTGGCGCGCGATCTACAACGACGTCAGGCCGCACGAGGCGATCGGTATGGCGGTCCCTGCCGACCGCTACCGCCCCAGTCCCCGGTCGTTTCCCGAGGCGCTGCCAGCGATCGAATATGCCCCTCAGGACATTCCCATGAACGTCGATCAACGGGGGCGTATCAAGCTGCTTCGCCGACCGTTCGTCGTCTCCAAGGCCTTAGGAGGCCACATCATTGCAGCCCGCCCTCGCGATGCCGAAGACGGGGTATACGACCTTTATTTCTCCCACCAGCACATCGGGGAAATCGACCTGAACGAAGCCAGCTAAACTGTTACCCATGTCCCCGCACGTTTGTTACCCATGTCCCCGGTCTGTACACCTGCGCCGGGGTGACGGTGAGGGTTAGTGAAGCGCAGCGGCCGGTGGGGCGGCCAGCGCGCCGTGGCTGTCCAGCCAGATGCGGCCCAGGGCCTGGATTTCCTCGGTGCTGCCATAACGCCCCGCCAACGTCGCAACCAGCGCCGCGAGCGCCGGCGGCGCCAGCGGATACCCATGGGCAAGCACCCGCACGCTACCGGCGCCCGGCTGGGCAACGGTGATCGCGACAATACCCAGGCCCGGGGCTTCATGGGCGAACAGCGCGGGCGCCGCGAGGTCCGGATCGACTGGCGCGACAGTCTCGATCAGGTATCCGGATTCGGCCTCACCGCCTTCCATGACCAGGGGCAACCGGTGCGCCTCGAGCAGGGCGGCGTACTGGCGCATTTCGAACAGGGTGCCGGCGAAGTCGTGGGCGGGGTTTTCCCGGCCAGCCGCCGTGCCGGCGAACCAGGTCGCCAGCCCGGGGAGGCTGACCTTGCCGTCTGCATACCGCAGCGGCAGGCCGCGCGCGCCGAGTGCGGTTTCCGGCCGGTAAGGCATCAGCAGGGCGGCTTCGAGCACGGTCCACAGCGCGGACAGGTTCACGTGTTCGTACTGCACGCAGGTCAGCGCCAGCACATCGTCGCGGCTGAGGTAGCGGGCATGTTCCAGGCGGATGCCGAGCGTACGCATAAGAAAGTCGGCGGTCGCCGCGCCGGCTTCGCCGCGGCCGACCAGCTCCACTTCCATCCGTTCGGCCAGCTCGGCGGCCAGTTCGGGGGCAGCCAGCAGGGTCCACGGCAGCAGCCGCATCGGGCCGTCGGCGTAGCGCGGGTCCGGGCTCAGCGTTTCAGCCGGCATACGGCCCTCGTGCGACCCGAAGGCGACCACGCCGCCGAGTTGCGCGCGGGGGACGCGGCCGGCCAGTTCATCCAGCGTCGCGAAAATCGGGAAACCCGGGCGGAGCAGTTCCACCACGTCGAACAGGGCACCGGTGACCGCGAGGCGGGCGTCCTCGACTCCGGGCAGCAGCTTGCGCAGGTCGTCCGCGATCAGCCCGGCGAGCGTCTGCGCTTCATCGCGGCTGAGAGTCAGCCGCGTGGGCTGTTCGCCGTCGGCCAGTTCGAGGGCCAGGACGGCGGGACAGGCCTGCAGGGACTCGTTCACGGGGTGCTTTCCTAACGGCAAAGGAATGCGATTTTAGCATCCGGCGGTTTCGGGCTTTCGTCGCACGTCCATGCGGGTTAGCCTTGGGTCCATTGCACTGTGAATGCGCGATACGGCCACCCCAGGCGGCCGGAGGCGTCACAGGCACCCCAAGGCGGGCTCCCCGGTCCGCCAATTGCCAGCATTCGGACTGTCCAGAGCATGGAAAAGACGCAAAAGCGCGTAGGTGTGGTCGGCGGCATCCGCATTCCTTTCTGTCGCAACAACACCGCCTATGCCGACGTCGGCAATTTCGGCATGTCGGTCAAGGTGCTGGGCACCCTGGTCGAGCGCTTCGGCCTGCACGGGGTGGAACTGGGCGAAGTGGCGATGGGCGCGGTGATCAAGCACTCGTCGGAGTGGAACCTGGCCCGCGAGGCCCTGCTCTCCTCCGGCCTGAAGGCGACTACCCCTGGCATCACCACGGCACGCGCCTGCGGAACCTCGCTGGATAACGCAATCATCATCGCCAACAAGATCGCCACCGGGCAGATCGATGCCGGCATCGCCGGCGGCTCGGACACCACCAGCGACGTGCCGATCGTCTACGGCAACCGGTTCCGCAAGCGCCTGCTGGCGCTGAACCGCGCCAAGACGCTGAAGGAAAAGATCCGCATTGCGACCAAGGGCTTTTCGTTCCGCGAGCTGAAGCCCTCGTTCCCGGGCGTGGCCGAGCCGCGCACCGGCAAGTCGATGGGCGACCACTGCGAGATGATGGCCAAGGAATGGCATATCGCCCGCGAGGCGCAGGACCAGATCGCCCTGGACAGCCATCGGAAGCTGGCGGCGGCGTATGAGGCGGGGTTTTTTGACGACCTGGTCGTGCCGTTCCGTGGGTTGAAGCGCGATGGGTTCCTGCGGCCGGATTCGACCCTGGAGAAGCTGGGCTCGCTGAAGCCGGCCTTCGATAAGACGTCGGGCCACGGCACGCTGACCGCGGGCAATTCCACCGGGCTATCCGATGGCGCTGCTGCCGTCCTGCTGGCCAGTGACGAGTGGGCTGCGGCGCGCGGGCTGAAGATCCAGGCTTACCTGAGCTATGCCCAGGTTGCCGCGGTCGATTTCGTCCATGGCGAAGGCTTGCTGATGGCGCCGACGATTGCCGTGCCGCGCATGCTCGATCAGGCCGGACTGACCCTGCAGGACTTCGATTTCTACGAGATCCATGAGGCGTTCGCGGCCCAGGTGCTGTGCACCTTGCGCGCGTGGGAATCGGAGGATTACTGCCGCAACCGGCTGGGCCGCGATGCCCCGCTGGGATCGATCGATCCGGCGAAGCTCAATGTGCATGGGTCGAGTCTGGCCGTGGGGCATCCCTTTGCCGCCACGGGCGCGCGGATTGTCGCGACGCTCGCCAAGCTTCTTGAGCAGAAGGGCTCGGGGCGTGGATTGATTTCGATTTGTACCGCGGGCGGGATGGGCGTTACGGCGATTCTCGAGCGCCCTTAAGTCGAGGCGCTTCGCTGGCGTGACGGTGAGGCGTTTCAGAATTGCCGACGACGATTTTGATCGTCATACCAGCGCAGGCTGGTATCCAGTGGCGTCAGTGTTCGGTGGTCGCCACTGGACCCCGGCCTGCGCCGGGGTGACGGTGAGGGGAATGGATGGCGCGCCTTGTTTGCTCTGCTATTCGCTCTTGCTCGTCATACCAGCGCAGGCTGGCTCGCGCCTGCAGAGCAGGGGCGAACGGCGAAGCCGACCCCGAAGGAGTGAGTGCCATGGATGGCACGAATCATCCAGTGGCGTCACGATTCGATTTTCGCGACGGGCTTTCCAGGTTGAGCATATACATCAGTCACTCCGTCATACGTGCGAACGACCGCGTTCCGCTCCGAGCGCTAGCATCGCCGGAAATGTGGTATCCATGAAGAGCCAGATGTGGGGAGCTTCATGGATCCGGTTTTCGAGCTCGCGATCGACGTCCCGCCGCCGGGCTCGCGTCACCTCCTGCGCGACCTGCACCGGCAGTTGCGGGCTGCGATCCTGGATGGCCGGCTGAAACCCGGATTACGGCTGCCTGCTTCGCGGGTACTCGCGGCCAGCTATGGCATGTCGCGCAATACCGCGGTGGCGCTGTATGACCTGCTGCTTGGCGAGGGCTACCTTGTCGCGCGGCCCGGCGCGGGTACGTATGTCGCCGATGTCGTGGCGCCGCGCCGGGGAGAGGTGCCGACACCGATGGCACCCACATGGCGGGAGCTGCCGAAGCTGGCTTCGCCAGCCGGCCACCACGCCTACGCCTTTGATTTCCGGCTCGGCCTGCCGGATCAGTCACCGTTCCCCTTCGATATCTGGCAGCGGCTTTCCGGTCGCGCGCTGCGTTCGCTGTCCAAGGCGCCGGCCGCCTATGCGGATGCACAAGGCCTGCCCGCGTTGCGCCAGGCGATCGCGGGGCATGTGTCGTTCGCGCGAGCGGTGTCCTGCCGCGCCGACGATGTCGTGGTCACCAATGGCGCACAGCAGGCCTTCGACCTGCTGGCGCGGGTGCTGGTCACACCAGGCAAGACCGTGGTCGCGGTCGAGGACCCGGGTTATCCGCCGATGCGCGCGGCGTTCGCCGCCGCGGGCGCGCATATCGTCGGCGTTCCGGTCGATGCCGAAGGCTTGCGCGTGGACCGGCTGCCGAAGCGGGCGCATATCGTCTGCGTGACGCCATCGCATCAGTTTCCGTTGGGCTCGGCGATGTCGGCGACGCGGCGCGTAGCCCTGCTGGCGTATGCGCGCAAGCACGAGGCGGTGATTATCGAGGACGACTACGACGCGGAGTTCCGCTACGGCGGGCGGCCACTGGACGCCTTGCAGACCCTGGCCGTCGGCGAGTCGGTGTTCTATGTCGGCACGTTTTCCAAGAGCCTGTTCCCGGCCCTGCGCATCGGTTTTGTGGTGGCGCCGGCCTGGGCGCGCGATGCGCTGGTCGCGGTGCGCGAGCTGACCGACTGGCATTCGCCAGTGCTGGCGCAGGCGACCCTGGCCATGTTCATCGCCGACGGTCATCTCGCCCGGCATGTACGCCGCATGCGTGGAATCTATGCGGAACGGCGGGGCGTGCTGCTCGAGGCCCTGGGAAAGCACCTCGGCGAGCAATGCAGCCCGGTGCCGTCGATCGCCGGCCTGCACCTGTCGGTGCTGCTGGCGCCGTCGCTATCGGCCGACGTCGTGGTCGAACGCGCCATGGCAGCGGGTATCGGCCTGGAATCCTTCTCACGCTACGCCGTGGACAGTCGTGCCGCCGAAGGGCTCGCCTTCGGCTATGGGACCATCCGCGCCGAGCGGATCGACGAGGCGATCGCCCGGCTCGCCGGCGTCATCCAGCGCTTGTAAGCCGCGCCAGGCGCAGGCTGAGCCAGCGATCGACATCCGCCCATTCGCTGGCGATCACGCTGTAGCAGACGGTATCGCGCAAGCTGCCGTCGGGCCGACGTCTGTGCGAGCGAAGCACGCCTTCGCGTTTCGCGCCGAGCCGCTCGATGGCGCGCTGCGAATCGAAATTGTAGGCGTCGGTATGGAATTCGACCGCGACCGAGCCGAGTTCGTCGAAGGCATAGGCCAGCAGCAACTGCTTGCAAGCGGTGTTCAGATGGCTGCGCTGCCAGCGTTTGGCATACCAGGTGTAGCCGATGGCGACGCGGGCCGGATCGGGCACGATGTCGTAATAACGGGTGCTGCCGACGATCTGGCCGCTGCCGGTCTCGCGGATGGCGAAGGGCAGCATGCGGCCTTCGGCCTTGCCTCGCAGCGCGGCCTCGACATAGGTACGGACTTCGCCCGGCGGCGGTACCGAGGTGTACCAGAGGTTCCACAGCTCGCCGTCCGCTGCGGCCGTTTCCAGGGCATCGATATGGTCCAGGCTGAGCGGTTCCAGCCGGGCGTAGACATTTTCGAGCACGGTTTCGGGCAGGGGAGGCATCGCGGTCAGGCGTCCAGGTCGGGGATCAGACGGCTCTCCAGCCGGGAAATGGCGTCCTTCAACAATAACTTGCGTTTCTTCAGCCGGGTCAGTTGCAGTTCGTCACGCGAGATCGTGTCGCCCAGGTGCTGGATGGCTGCGTCGAGGTCGCGGTGCTCGACCTTCAGTTCAGCGAGGCGCTGGGCAATCTCGATCGGATCCAGAGGTTGCATGGGCCGGTCGCCGGTCAGCGGAAAGAACCGGGATTGTAACGCCGGAAGGGGGGCCGGGTACCCGGTACAATGGCCGGCCGCCCCCCGTCGTTGCCCATCATGTCCGCCGTACCCCAAATCCACCGCAAGCAGAGCTACGAAGCCGGCAAGCTGGCCAAGCGGCTGCGCCACCAGGTCGGCCAGGCGATCGCCGATTTCGGCATGATCGAGGATGGCGACAAGGTGATGGTCTGCCTTTCCGGCGGCAAGGATTCCTACACCATGCTCGACCTGCTGCTTTCGCTGCAGGCCAAGGCACCGGTGCGCTTCGAGCTGATCGCGGTCAACCTCGACCAGAAGCAGCCGGATTTCCCCGAGCACGTATTGCCTGACTATCTGCGCGAGCGCGGCGTCCCGTTCCATATCATCGAGCAGGACACCTATAGCGTCGTCACCCGGGTGATCCCGCAGGGCAAGACGATGTGCAGCCTGTGCTCGCGCATGCGTCGCGGCGCGCTGTACAACTGGGCGGCGGCGAACGGTGTCACCAAGATCGCGCTGGGGCATCACCGCGACGATATCCTCGGCACGTTTTTCCTGAACATGTTCTACCAGGGCAGCCTCAAGGCGATGCCGCCGAAACTGCAGTCCGACGATGGTCGCCATGTGGTGATTCGTCCGCTGGCGTACTGCCGCGAGGACGACATCGCTGCCTATGCCGAAACGCGGCAGTTCCCGATCATCCCGTGCAATCTCTGCGGCTCGCAGGAAAACCTGCAGCGCAAGGTGGTCAAGCGCATGCTGGAAGATTGGGAAAAGAGTAATCCCGGTCGCAGCGAGACGATTTTCCGTGCGCTGGGCAACGTCGCGCCCTCGCAGCTGGTCGACCGCGATCTTTTCGATTTTGCCGGGCTGGGTGCGCGCGACGGCGCTGCCAAGGCCGACGCGCATGCCTGGCTGGCCGGCGGCGCGGACGATCCGGCCGCCTGAACGTCCAACACCTTACTGACTGGAACGCTACGATGACCCTGTTTTCCGCTGTCGAACTCGCGCCGCGCGATCCGATCCTCGGCCTCAACGAAGCCTTTGGCGCCGATCCGCGCACGGACAAGGTGAACCTCGGCGTGGGCGTCTATTACGACGAAAACGGGCATGTGCCCTTGCTGCGCGCCGTGCGCCAGGCCGAGAAAGCCCGGGTGGAGATGGCCTTGCCGCGCGGCTACCTGCCGATCGACGGTATCGCGCTGTACGACCAGGCCGTGCAGAAGCTGCTGTTCGGCGTCGAGTCGCCCTTGCTGGCGGAACGCCGCGTGATCACCGCGCAGGCACTTGGCGGTACCGGCGCGCTGAAGATCGGCGCGGATTTCCTCAAGCAGTTGAATCCCGACGTGCCGGTGGCGATCAGCAACCCGAGCTGGGAAAACCACCGCGCGCTCTTCGAGGCCGCCGGTTTCGAGGTCGTCAACTACCCGTATTACGACGCCGCCAGTCATGGCGTGAACCTCGAGGGCATGCTCGCCGGTCTTGCCGGGTTGCCGAAGGGCGCGATCGTCGTGCTGCATGCCTGTTGTCACAACCCGACGGGCGTCGATCTGGACGATGCCGCGTGGAAGCAGGTGATCGCCGCGGTGCGTCGTCATCAGCTGGTGCCCTTCCTGGACATCGCCTACCAGGGCTTCGGCGACGGCATCGACGCCGACGCGTCGGCGGTACGGCTGTTCGCCGAGTCGGGCCTGCCGTTCTTTGTCGCCAGTTCGTTCTCCAAGTCGTTCTCGCTCTACGGCGAGCGCGTGGGTGCGCTATCGGTGGTCACCGCCAGTCACGACGAGGCCTTGCGCGTGCAGTCGCAGCTGAAGCGGGTGATCCGTACCAACTATTCCAATCCGCCGACGCATGGCGCCTCGATCGTTTCGGCGGTGCTGAACCACGCCGACCTGCGCGCGATGTGGGAGCAGGAACTGGGCGAGATGCGCGATCGCATCCGCGCGATGCGCCATGCCCTGGTCGAGCGGCTCGGCGCGCACGGTGTCGAAGGCGACTTCAGCTTCATCACGCGCCAGCGCGGGATGTTCTCCTATTCCGGTCTGTCGCCGGCGCAGGTCGAACGCCTGCGCAGCGAGTTCGGCGTGTATGCGGTGGGTACCGGCCGGATCTGCGTGGCCGCGCTCAACGGCAACAATATCGATGCGGTGGCCGAGGCCATCGCCAGGGTCGTCTGACCGCGTACCTCACACGGGCGGGGTGCTTCGCGCTCCGCTGCCGGCCTTCCTTTCATCGAGTGACTGCATGTTTTTTCGCAACCTGACCCTGTTCCGCTTTTCCGCCACCGTTTCCGTCGATCTCGAACGTCTCGATGATGCCCTCGCCGAACACCGCCTGCGCCCGGTCGGGCCGCTGGAGATGTCCACGCGTGGCTTCGTCTCGCCGCTGGGCCGCAACGAGGAGGCGCTGACCCATAACGTCGCCGCCAATACCCTGCTCACCGTCGGTGGCGAGGACAAGTTGCTGCCGACCGCCGTGATCAACGACGAACTGTCACGGCGCATCCAGAAAATCGTCGAGGAAGAGGCCCGCAAGATCGGCGGTCGCGAGCGCAAGCGGATGAAGGACGACGTCCTCAACGAACTGCTGCCGCGTGCCTTTGTCCGCACTTCGCGAATGTCGGCCTATGTGGACAAGAGGAACGGCTGGCTGGTGCTGGATACGTCCAGTCGCAAATCGGCTGAGAATACATTGACCCAGGTCCGCGAGGCCCTGGGCAGTTTCCCGGCGGTACCCCTGGCGCCCGAGGAATCCCCGCGGACGCTGATGACCGACTGGGTCTCTTCCGGCGAATTGCCGGCGGGTCTCAGTCTCGGCGACGAGTGCGAACTGCGCGATCCGGCGACCGCCACGGGCGCCATCGCCCGCTGCCGTCGCCAGGACCTTGAAACCGAGGAGATCCGGGAGCATTTGCGCAATGGGAAGCAGGTTTTCCAGCTCGGGCTGGTCTTCGACGACCGCATCAGTTTCGTCCTCGGCGAGGACCTGATCCTGCGTAAACTGCGCTTCCTGGACGTGGTGCTGGACGGGATGGGCGACAGCCCTGAATCGGCCTCCGCCGAGATGGACGCGAACTTTGCCCTGATGGGCCTGGAGTTCGAACGCCTGCTCGGCAAGCTGGAGGAATGGTTCAAGCTGCCTCGCCCGGAGTGACCGGAGCGGCTCTCAGGGGCTGAGACGTGTGTGTGGGATGTTTGCTGGAGTCGATGGGGCAACAGGGCACGCAATGACTTACGAGCAGGACGATTGGCTGGAACTGGCGACGGCCACCGGCACCATCCGGGTGCTGAAGTCCGCTCATCCGCGTGCGCGTCGCCTGCGCCTGACCGTCACCCCCAAGGGCGCCCGCCTGACCTATCCCAACGGCACCCATATGTCGCAGGTCAGCGCCTTCCTGCGCCATCACGCCGACTGGCTCGAACGCAAGCTCGACGAGCTGAACCTGGATACCAAGCCGCTGACGCCGCTACGGGTCGGGCAGCCGGCGACCTTTCCGCTGCGTGGCGAACTGGCCACCCTGGACTGGGCCGACGGCCCCTATCCACGGGTCGAGCACCACGCCGGTGGCGTGAACCTGATCCTGCCGCGCCCCGCGACCCGTGCCCTGCCGGTTGCCCGTGGCCTGTTGGCCTCGTTCCTCGAGGCGCAGATCCGCCGCGATGTCTCACGCTGGCTGGCCGGTTACGTGCCGCAGATCAATGCCGCGCCGACCGGGCTGCGCATCCGCCCTTTGAAGAGCCTGTGGGGCAGCCTGGACACCCGCGACAGGATCAACCTGGACCTCGCGCTGGCCCTGGCGCCGCCCGCCGCCTTGCGTTACGTGCTGGCGCATGAGCTATGCCATCTGAAAGTGCGCAACCACTCGCCGAAGTTCTGGGGCTGGGTGGAGTCGATTTATCCGGACTGGCGCGAACAACGCGACTGGCTGCGTTCGAACGGCAGCATGCTCAAGGCCGAACTCGACCGGCTCGTCGCCGATCTTGCTGACTGATTCCTGGGCGAACCAGTCGAAGCATCACGCCCGGATCAACGCGCCTCGACAAACGCCGCGACGATCCTGGCCGTCTCGTCAGGCAACTCCAGCAAGGGCAGGTGATTGCAGCCTTCCAGTACCTCGGTCCTGGCCGTCGGTAGCTTTTCGCGCAAGGTCCTCAGCGCCGAGATATCGATCGCCTTGTCCAGGCGGCAGCCGACGCCGGCCACGGGTACGGTCAGCCTGCCCACTCTTCGATCCAGTGCCAGCCATTGCGAAGGCGCCCGGATCTGCGCAAGCGTCGTCTCGATGAAACCTCGGTTACGCCGGTTGTCGGCGACGGCGGCTCGCACGTCGTCATCCGTGAATGCCGGTGGATTCAGATAAACAAGGCGCGCCGTACGCTCAAGGCCGGCACGATCGTCGAACACAAAAGGATTCCCGCCCGCGTCCAGTTCGCGAACGAAATCATTTTCGTCGAAGCTCAATCCCTGCGGCGCGATCAGTACCAGCCGATGGCCTCGGCCCGGCCAGTCGGCCGCGTACACGCCGACAATCGCGCCGCCCATCGAATGCCCCACCAGTGAGACTTCCCGCAGATCGAGCGCGCGGATAAACGCGTCCAGTCGTGCGGCCTGCGTATCGATGTCGTAGTTACCGCCCTCGATGCGCGTCGATGCTCCCCAGCCGGGCAGGTCGGGAATGACCAGGTGGAAACGACCGCGCAGGCGCTCCGCCACGGCGAGCCAGGTGTCCTTGTTCGACGAGAAGCCATGCACCAGTACGACAGTCGGGCCGGTGCCGCCTTCGTAATACGACCAGGTGGTGTCGTCCACGTGGAGCGAACGTGTCTCCAGCGCCGTCTCGGCGAACACCGGCGCGGCCTGGAAACACAAGGCGACGACGAGCAGGCGAACAAGGACGGAGCGGAGGGAAAAGCGATGCCCGCGCGTAGCGGATCCGGTAGGCGGCATGGGTGTACTTCCTTGTCTGTGTTGAAAACGACGGGCCGCCATCCCGGCGGCCCGTACAGGTGGATCAGTGCGCGATCGCGAACCCGGTCAGGATCTGCGCGGTTTCCTTCGGCCGTTCCATCATCGGCATATGGTTGCAGCCGTTCAGGATGGTCGAGGCGATCGCCGGCGAAGCGGTGAGGCCGTTGCGCAAGGTGTCGAGCGCCGAGACGTCGATGATCTTGTCGTCGTGGCACCACAGGCCGAGTACCGGCACCGTCAGCTTGCCCACGCGCGCTTCCAGGGCGAGCGACTGCGACGGATCGCGCAGCTGCTCGAACGTGCGGTTGAGGAAATCGCGATTGGCCTTGTTGTCGTCGACGAAGACGTCGGCCAGACGACCGGGCACGTTCTGCGGATGCAGGAAGGCCAGCGCCTCGCTGCGTACGAAGCCGGCGCGATCGTCATAGATGAAGGGGTTCTTGCCCGACTCGGCTTCACGCACGAAGTCGTTTTCCTTGAACTTCAGGCCCAGCGAATCGACCAGGGCGAGGCTGGCGATGCGCTGCGGGTGATCCGCGGCATAAGCGCCGGCGATCGCGCCGCCCATCGAATGACCGACCAGCATGATGCCGCGCAGGTTCATCGCGGTCATGAAGGCATCGAGCCGCTCGACCTGGGCGTCGACGTCGTAGTTGCCGCCCTCGACACGCGAGGACTCGCCCCAGCCGGGCAGGTCGGGAATGATCACGTGGAAATGCGTGGTGAGGTCCTTGGCGGTGTCCAGCCAGACTTCCTTGCGCGCGGCGTAACCGTGCAGCAGGACCATGGTCGGGCCCTGGCCGCCTTCGTAATACACCCAGTCGGTATCGCCGGCACGGATGTGCTGTTTTTCCAGATGCGCCGACATCGCCTTGCGCAGGTAGTCGCCGCGTAGCAGCAATTGCGGCGCGAACAGGTAAGTGCCGCCGAAGCCGACGCCGAGGAAGACCCCGACGATGACCAGGAATTTCAGCCGGCGCAGCAACATGCGCTTCCACAGGGGGCGCGGGTCCGGCTTTACGACGGGCTTTGCGATGGTTTTTTTTGCCATGGGATTACAACTCTCAGGATCGGTGTCCCGGCGGCCCAGGCCGCCGGGACGACAGGCTTACTTCGCCGCCGGGGCTTTCTTCGCCTTGGCGAAGATGCTTTCGATGGCTTGCTGGGTCAGCGGGTGGTAGCCGGACTTCGCCTTGGCGTAGATAGCTTCGGCGTAGGCAAGGCCTTCAGGCGTCTTGGCGAAGGCGCGATACACCGGGGTGGTCAGGTACATGCGGCCGATGCGCTGCATGTGTTCACCCGCGGCCGGCCACACGTCCTTGTCGCCGGCGGCGATCGCATGGCTGTACCAGCGCATGCCGATCTCGGCGTTGGGCGTGCCGGTCAGGTGCCAGGCGGCATCGATTTCCTTGATCTTCGCCAGCGGGGTGACATCGGGCAGGCGGTCGAGGAAGAACATCCATTCCTGCGTGTTCCAGCCCTTCGCGTCGAGCTTGCCCGCGGTCAGCGTGCCGGCGAGGAAGGCCTCGCGCTGCTTGTCGATGCTGTCGAAGCGCGGCGAAGTGGGTAGCGGCGCGTTCTTCGGCACGCCGGTGCCGTAGACCCATTCCTTGACCTCGGCCTCGCTCATCTTGCCCGGGTACTTATCGAGCAGGTTGGTCTTCATGTACGCCAGCATCGTCTCGGTGTCGATGCTCTGGAAGGCGAAATGATCGAAGTAGCCGCGCAGGTAATTGTCGAAGTTCTCGCGGCCGAAGCGTGCTTCGAGCGTGCGCAGGAACCACGAGCCCTTGGTATAGGCAACATCGGAAAGCGAATCGTCCGCGCCGACGCCATGCGGTTCCGGCGCGAGCTTCTGCGAATTCTCCGGCATATCGGCCAGGTCTTTCTCCAGTCCGCGCGCGGATAGCAGGGCTTCCTCGTCGGCCAGCGCCTTGCCGTAGACGGCCTCGGTGATCCGGCCCTGGACGTAGGTGGTGAAGCCCTCATTGAGCCAGATGTCGCGCCATGCAGCGCTGGTCACCAGGTTGCCCGACCAGGAATGCGCCAGCTCATGCGAGACCAGCGAGACCAGGCTCTTGTCGCCGACCAGCACGGTCGGCGTGGCGAAGGTCATGTTCGGGTTTTCCATACCGCCGAACGGGAACGACGGCGGCAATACCAGCAGGTCGTAGCGGCCCCAGGCGTACGGGCCGTAGAGCTTCTCGGTGGTCGCGATCAGCTTCTCGGTGTCCTCGAACTCGTGGGCGGCCTTGTCGACCACGCTGGGTTCGGCATAGACCGCGCTGCGCGGGCCGGTTTCGCGTACCGCGATATCGCCGGCGGCGATGGCGAGCAGGTACGAGGGAATCGGGTGGGTCTGCGAGAAACGGAAATCGCCGTCGAGCGGATGCTTCGCATCGTTCAGCGCGCTCATCACGACGCGCACGTCCTTCGGCGCGGTGACATGGGCATCATAGGTGAAGCGGATCGCCGGCGAGTCCTGCAGGGGTACCCACGAGCGGGCGTGGATCGATTCGGACTGCGAGAACATCAACGGCTGCTTCTTGTCGGCGGTCTGCGCCGGGGTCAGCCACTGCAGGCCGGAGGCTTCGGGCACCGTGGTGTAGACGATGCGCACGGCCGCCGGATGCTTCGGCGCCTGGATGGTCAGCTTGCTGCCCAGTTCCTTGTCGCGCGCGGCCAGCGCGTACTTCAGCGGGCTGGTCTTGCCGTCGCCGTCGACCGCCTCGATGCTGGCGATCTTCAGGTCGCGGGTATCCAGGACCAGGTCCTGTGCCGTGCCGTTCTTCCAGTCCAGCTTCAGTGTCGCCTGGCCGTCGAGCTGCTTGTGCGCGAAATCGACCTTCAGGTCCAGGTCCAGGTGGGTGACCCTGACCACGGACGGCTCGGCATAGGAATGCGGGTCGGCGGCATAAGCGGAAAGCGGCAGGGCAAACGCCCCGAGCGCGAGGACGGGCAACAGACGCATGAGTGGAACTCCATGGGGCGGCAAACGGCGAGTATGCCACCGCCACCCCCACGGGCGAACGGGCCGGGGTTCATCCCCAGCCTGGCGGCAAGCCTTGTGGGAGCGAACCCTGTTCGCGAGTCCTTTGGGGCCGGGCGTTACACGATCGCGGCTTTGCTGCCTTCAACGGCACTTCAGGCCCCGAACTCCAGCGCCGCGGTCAGGTCCCCAGGCATCACGCCGGAAGCCTCCTGCATCGCCTTCTCGCGCATCGCCAGTCCCGGCAGCTTTTCCAGCCCGAAGCGGCGGGTAATAAAGCGCGCGATGGAGCCGGTGTCATAAACCGTATGGTCGACATGGCCCTTCTTCGCGTACGGCGAAACGACCAGCGCCGGCACGCGCGAGCCCGGTCCCCAGCGATCGGCCTTCGGCGGC
>DASYLE010000142.1:0-12873 GCA_036009745.1 Luteibacter sp.
CTGAACCGAACCTCGCGCCCGCGCCCGCGGCAGCGGTCCATCGGTGATGCGGATACGCTGAACGGCCGATACCCGGCGTCGGCACGCTCGATATACTCGACGCCAGTCCGTCGAGGGTTTTTTCATGTCGTTGCCGAACCGTCTGCTTGCCATCGTGATGGGCATGGCGCCGCTCGCCGCGGCCCATGCGGTCGCGCCGGTGCTGGTCATCCATGGCGGTGCCGGCGTGATCAGGCGCGACATGTCGCCGGCGAGGGAGAAGGCGATTCGCGCCGCGCTCACCGAGGCACTCACCCGTGGCTTTGCCGAGTTGAAGGCCGGCAAGCCCGCGGTCGATGCGGTAAGCGCGGCAATCGTGGTGCTGGAGAACGACCCGAACTTCAACGCCGGCAAGGGCTCGGTGTTTACCCACGAGGGCAGGAACGAGCTCGACGCGGCGATCATGAGCGGCAATGATCTGAAAGCCGGTGCGGTGGCGGGCGTCCAGCGGGTGAAGAATCCGATCCTGCTGGCGCGCGCGGTCATGGAGAAATCGCCGCATGTGATGCTGTCCGGTGCCGGCGCGGAAGAGTTCGCCAAGGAGCAGGGGCTGGAGATCGTCGATCCGTCGTATTTCCGGACCGAGGAGCGCTGGCAACAATTGCAGAAGGCGCTGAAGGCCGATCGGGAAGGAAGCAACAAACAGGCGGATACCGATGCGGACCGCGAGAAGCATTACGGCACCGTTGGCGCGGTGGCGCTCGACCAGGCCGGGCATCTTGCCGCGGGCACCTCGACCGGCGGCATGACCGACAAGCGCTGGGGGCGCATCGGCGATTCACCGCTGATCGGTGCCGGCACCTATGCCAACGCGGGTTGCGCGGTTTCGGCCACGGGCTGGGGCGAGTTCTACATTCGCACCGTCGCCGCGCATGCGATCTGCATGCGGGTCACCGAAATGCACATGCCGCTGGCACGGGCGGCAGCCGAGGCGGTCAACCAGGATATTCCGGCGATGGGCGGCAACGGCGGTGCGATCGCACTGGACGCCGCCGGCAATATCGCCATGCCGTTCAACACCGACGGCATGTTCCGCGGCTGGATCGGCGCGGACGGGGTGCCGCACGTCGCCATTTATGGCGACGAGGACGATGGCAGCGGGAACGCCATGCTGTAAGGGCTCGACCCGATCAGCGGCAGGGTTCGGGGTTCTCGAGGGTATCGATGAGGCGTTTTTCGACTTCCTCGCGGGTGCGCGAGCGCAGCAGCCGCGGCGCGGCGCGGCGCAGCGCCTTGCAGTCCAGCGCGGTCAGGCGGTCGCGAACTTGCAGCAACTGCCCGGGATGCATGCTGAATTCCTCCAGTCCCATCGCCACCAGCAATGGCGTGAACGCGGTATCGCCGGCGATTTCCCCGCACAGGCTGACCGGTTTGCCGGCGCGACGCGCGGCAGCGATGACATAGGCGATCAGGCGCAGGAACGGGGGGTGCAGCGGGTCGTAGATATTGTCCAGCGCGTCGTTGTTACGGTCCGCGGCGAGCAGGTACTGGGCGAGATCGTTGGTGCCGATCGAAAGGAAGTCCGCTTTTTCCAGCAGGCTGTCGACGCCGATCGCCGCGGCCGGCACTTCGATCATCGCGCCGACATGCAGGCGCTCGGGCAGTTCGTGACCTTCCTGGCGCAGCATCTCGCGCGCCTTGCGGATCAGGCTGCGCACGTCGATCAGTTCGCCGACGTGGGTCACCATCGGAATCAGGATCCGGACCGGGCCGTAGCAGGCCGCGCGCAGGATCGCCTTCAGCTGCACGGCGAATACGTCCGGATAGCGTAGCGACAGGCGCACGCCGCGCACGCCGAGCGCGGGATTCTCCTCGCCGCGCAAGGCCAGCCCCGCGGCGTCGGCCTTGTCGGCGCCAAGATCGAGAGTGCGAATGGTCACCGGTAAACCGCCCATGCCGATCACCAGGTCGCGATAGGCATGGAACTGTTCCTCCTCGGAGGGCAGCCCGCGCTGGCGCAGGAAGAGGAATTCGGAACGGTACAGGCCGATGCCATCGGCGCCGCGCGCGCGGCACTGGGCTACGTCGGCGGGTAGTTCGGCATTCGCGAACAAACGGATATGCGCGCCGTCGCGGGTCAGTGTCGGTGCCGAGGCGAGGGCGGCCAGGCGCCGGCCCTCCTGCGCGGCCTCGCGTTGCCAGGTGCGGTAGCGGGCCAGATCCTGGGCGGTCGGATGCAGGATGACCTCGCCGTGCTCGGCGTCGACCAGGAGCAGGTCGTCGTCGTTGATCAGGGCAAGTGCGTCGCGCGTGCCGACCAGCATGGGCAGGTTGAAGCTGCGCGCCAGGATCGCGCTATGCGAATAAACGCTACCGGCGCTGGCGATCACGCCGAGCAGGCCGTGGCCGGCAAGATGTGCCATGTCGGCGGGGGCCAGGGTGTCGGTAATGACGATTTCGCCGACCCGCGAGGCGAGCTTGCGTTCTTCGCGGCTCGCCTGCTGCTGCAGCGCCGTCATCACCCGGCCGATGACCTGGTCGATGTCCTCGCCGCGGCTCTTCAGGTACGGATCGTCCATCGCCTCGAACACGGCGGCGAGGCGATCGCGCTGCATCTTCAACGCGGCGCTGGCCGTGTAGTGGCCGATGGAGATCAGCTCATCGAGGCCGCGCTTGAGCTCCTCGTCATCGAGGAGAAGGCTGTGCGCGTCGATGAAATCGCCGACCTCGCGGGCCAGCGCGCCGTGCAATTTGCCGCGCAGTTCGCGCAATTCGGCACGCGCGATGTCCAGGGCAGCGTGCAGGCGCTTGAGTTCGGGGGCGATCTCCTCGTCGTCGAGCAAGCGCGTATCGACGTTGTACAGGCTTGGCTGGACCAGGCGTGCCCGACCCAGCGCCATGCCGCGCGCCGCCGGCGTGCCGGTCAGCACTTGCCTCATGCGGGCCTCGCGGGTGGTGAGCCTGTCATCATGCGCCTTCGTCGAACTTGCGATCGAAAAGATTCACCACGGCAGCGAGCGCGCTGTCCTCGTCCGGACCTTCGGCGCGTACGGTCAGCGCGGTGCCGAGGCCGGCAGCCAGCATCATCACGCCCATGATGCTCTGCGCGTTGACTTCGCGACCCCGGCTGATCAGCCAGACGGTGGACTTGAATCCCTGGACCAGTTGCACGAGCTTGGCCGATGCACGGGCATGCAGCCCCAGCCGGTTGGTTACCACGATGTCCTGTTCAAGCATGGTCGATGAAGATCCCTCCGCGACCGCCCGTGGCAGCGATTTCCGCCAGTTCCGGCAACGTTTTTTCCGAATAGTTGAGAACGCGCAGCAGCATCGGCAGATTCAGCCCCGAGACGCAGCGCAGGTGGACGCCCAGTTCGGCCAGCGACAGCCCGATATTGCATGGCGTGGCGCCATACAGGTCGGCCAGTACCAGCACGCCGTCGCCGTGGTCGAGCTCGCGCGCGTGTTTCGCGGTGAGCGTGCGCATGATGTCCGGGTCGGAGGACGGTGGCACCTCGACCGCGTCGACGTCCATCGGCAGCTTGGGCATGACATGGCGCGCCGCTGAAATGAGCGCCTTGCCGACCGCTTCATGGGTCATGAGCAATACGCCGACGCTCATGGCCGCATGTCGGAAGCTGGAAGGATTCGGTTCATGGTGTTACTCGAGTTCACGATGGAAGGTCAGGACATTGCCCCGCTTGGCACGGTAGTGCTCGGCGAGTTTCTCGACCAGGTAGACGGAACGGTGGCGCCCGCCGGTACAGCCGATCGAGATCGTCACGTAGCTGCGGTCGTCGTGTTCGAAGCGCGGTAACCAGGTATCCAGCCAGCGCGCCACGTCGTCATAGTATTCCGCTACCAGCGGCTGCGCATCGAGAAACTCGCGCACCGGCTGGTCCTTGCCCGAGAACGGCCGTAGGCGCGGCTCCCAGTGCGGGTTGGGCAGGCAACGGGCATCGAAGACGAAGTCGGCGTCCAGCGGCAGGCCGCGCCGGTAGGCGAAGGATTCGAACAGCAAGGTCATGCCGTCCGCCGCCGCGGCATAGCCGGTGGCGACCAGTCGGCGCAGCTGATGGACGTTCAGGTCACTGGAATCGATCACTTTTTCGGCGATCGCGGCCAGCGGCCGGAGCAGTTTGCGCTCCTGGGCGATGGCCTCGGCCAGCGACAGGCCCTCGGCCGACAGAGGATGGCGGCGACGGGTTTCCGAATAGCGCTTGAGCAGGACCTCGTCGCGGCTGTCCAGGAAGATCAGGTGCACCTGGACGCCGACCGCGGCCAGTTCGGACAGCACCGCAGGCATGCGCAGCAGGTCGGCGCCGCGATTGCGCACGTCCACGCCGACCGCGATATGGGTGCGCTGGCCGTGCTGGCCCTGGCTGACCGCGGCGACCAGCTGGGGCATCAGCGCCGCCGGCAGGTTGTCCACGCAATAGAACTCGAGGTCCTCCAGGGCGCGCAGGGCGACGGTCTTGCCGCCACCGGACATGCCGGTGAGCACGACCAGGCGGATATCCGCCGGATCGATGATCGGGGCGGTGGGCGTCGGTTCGGTCATGTGGTCACCACGGTGGCAGCCGGCGCAACTGGTGCGCCTGGCGATCGATGAAGGTCTGCGCGGGGTCGATGCCCTTGCTGCGGAGCACATGGTTGCGTACGGCCGCCTCGACCAGCACCGCGAGGTTGCGGCCGGGGGCGACCGGGATGGTGATCATCGGCACCGCCACGTCGAGCACGTCGCGCCGGCCGACGTCGCCGGTCAGGCGGATCATGCCATCGGCATCGTCGCCTTCGTTGAGCGGTTTCAGGTGCACGACGAGACGCAGGTATTTGGACGGCTTTACCGCCGTATGACCGAACATCTCGCGGATATTGAGCACGCCAAGGCCACGGACCTCGAGCAGGTCCTGCAGGAGTTCGGGGCAGGCGCCGTCGATGACGTCCGGTGCGATCAGGGTGAATTCGGTGGCATCGTCGGCGACCAGGCGATGGCCGCGGCTGATCAGCTCCAGCGCCAGTTCGCTTTTGCCCGACCCCGACTCGCCGGTGATCATCACGCCGATCGAGAACACCTCGAGGAAGACGCCATGCAGGGTGACCCGCGGCGCCAGCGTGCGCGCGAGATGGTATTGCAGGTAGGTCAGCAGTTCATGGCCGCGCTTGGCGCTCTGCCATAGCGGCGTATCGGTTTCCTCGGCGACCTCGCGCAGGTCGGACGGGATCGACTGGTCCTTGGTGACGATCAGCGCGGCGGGACGCGAGGCGGCGATCTTGTGGATCGTTTCCCAGCGCTGGCGCGAGTCCAGGCCATCGAGGTAGTTCAGTTCCTCGGTGCCGATGATCTGCACATTGTTCGGGTAGATGACGTTCAGGTAGCCGACCAGGGACGGGCGCCGGCTCTGCTTGGCCCCTGGTTCGAGTACACGCGACTCGCCACGCATGCCCGCGGCCCAGCGGAGCGCCATGCGCTCGTGCACGCCATCGAAGAGTTGTCGGGCGGTAAGCCGGTCCACGCACGATCCTTGAAAACCAGACGTCAATCACTACGGCGGCCGCCCTGGAAGGGACGGCCGTCGGCAATATTGTGCCAGTTCGCGGGAACGCGCGCCCGGAAGGGCGTCGTCGGGAAGGGGTGGGCCGCCCCCGGAAGGCTTCCGGGGGCGGTGGACACTCAGCCGTAGTTGATCTCGCGGCCTTCGCGTGCGTGGTGGTCGCAATGCTTTTCCTTGTGCTTGCGAAGCTGGACCACGAGTTTCTCTACCAGGATGTCGATCGAGGTATACATATCGGCATCGACGGCCTGGGCATGGAAGGTGTTGCCGGCCACGGCGAGGGTGCCGTCGGCGCGTTGTTCGAGTTTTTCGACGGAAAGTACGACAGCCAGTGAAGTGATGTTGTCGTAGAGGCGCTCGAGGCGGTCGAGTCTGGATTGCACGTGTTCGCGCAAAGCCGGGGTGATTTCGATGTGCTGGCCGCTGAGTTGGACTTGCATGACGCCTCCTTCTTGCTGCGGTGCCGTCTTTGCGACGGCGAGGGGGAAACGGCTTTGCCGTTTCCTCGGGTTCCTCAAATCAGACTGCCACGGACGCGAGGGGTTCCGTGATGTTCATCAACCGGCGCGCGTTCGCTCGCTGGAGCTGGGAATGCGCAGGGCTTCGCGATACTTCGCCACGGTACGCCGGGCGACCTGAATTCCCCGTCGATGCAGGTCCTCGGCGAGGGCCTGGTCGGAAAGCGGGCGGCGCGGATCCTCGCCGGAAATGAGTTTGCGCAACATCGCCTGGATGGCGGTGGCCGAAGCGCTGCCACCGTCCTCGGTGGCGACGCCGCTGGAAAAGAAATGTTTCAGCTCGAAGGTGCCGCGCGGCGTGTGCAGGTATTTTCGCGTGGTCACGCGCGAGATCGTCGATTCGTGCATACCGACTTCCTCGGCGACTTCGCGCAGCACCAGCGGATGCATCGCCTCCGGGCCATAGTCGAGGAAGGCGCTCTGCCGGCGCACGATGACCTCGGCGACCTTCTGCAGGGTTTCCGCGCGCGATTGCAGGCTTTTGAGCAGCCAGCGGGCCTCCTGCAACTGGCCCTTCATCCACGCGGCGTCCTCGCCGCGCGCACGGGCGATGAGATTGCAGTAATGCTGGTTCAGGCCCAGTCGGGGCTGGCAATCGGGATTCAGGCTGACCTGCCAGCGACCGCCGTCGCGGCGTGCGTAGACGTCCGGCGCGACATACTCGACCGGCGTGGCGTCAAGCGCGGCACCGGGGCGCGGGTCGAGGCTGCGGATCAGCGCGGCGGCCAGGGCCACCTCGGTGTCCGGCGCACGCAGGCGCTTGGCCAGCTTGGCGATATCGTTGCGAGCCAGCAGTTCCAGGTCCTCGCCGACGATGCGCAGGGCGAGGTCGCGCTGCGGCGTGTCCGCGGCGAACTGCTGTAGCTGTGAAAGCAGGCAATCACGCAGGTCCAGGCTGGCGATGCCGGTCGGGTCGAAACGCTGCAGGCGCCGACGCACCGCGTCGATCTCCTCCATGCTCGCGTTAAGCGCCAACGGCAGCGCGGCGGCGACCGCCTCGATGCCTTCGTGCAGGTAACCGTCCTCGTCCAGCGCATGGATGATCGCGGTGGCGATGGTGTGGTCGCGATCGGAAAACTGCGACAGGTTCAGCTGCCAGGCAAGATGTTCCTGCAGGCTCTCCGGCGCGGCGTTCTGCGGCTCGAAGCCGTCCTCGTCGCCGCCGCCATTGCGCGACCCCGAACCATAGTCGCTGCCGTAGTCGGCCGAATCGCCGCCGCGGTCGTGTTCCCATTCGGGAGCGACGTCGTCGCTGGAGGCGCTGGCGGGCTCCTCGTCTTTCTTGGGCTTGGGGACCGGTTCTTCGCGGATCTCGAGCTCGGGTTCGTCGACGACCTCGGGCTCGGCGTCCTCGGCGAATTCGAGAAGTGGGTTGCTCTCGGCGATCTGGCGCAGTTCAGCCTCCAACTCCAGCTGCGACAGTTGCAACAGCCGGATGGCCTGCTGCAATTGTGGCGTCAGGGTGAGCTGCTGGTGAAGGCGGAACTGGAGTCCGGGTTTCATGCCTACCGTTATGACTGGGCGCCAGACCAATCCTAACCCTAGATGGGAGAGGAGGCGAGGGGTGGGAAGGAGGGACCCGTCAGAGCCTGAATTCGCGGCCCAGGTAGACCTCGCGGACCTTCTCGTCGGCGAGGATATGCGCCGGGGTGCCGCGGGAGAGCACTTCGCCGTCGTTGAGGATATAGGCGCGGTCGCAGATGCCCAGGGTCTCGCGGACGTTGTGGTCGGTGATCAGCACGCCGATGCCGCGTTCCTTGAGGTGGCGCACGATGCGCTGGATTTCACCCACCGAGATCGGATCGACGCCGGCGAAAGGCTCGTCCAGCAGCATGTAGCGGGGACGGGCGGCCAGGGCGCGGGCGATTTCGACGCGGCGGCGCTCTCCACCGGACAGGCTGATGCCCTTCTGGTCGGCGATATGCGAGATCTTCAGTTCGTCCAGCAGGCTTTCCAGCTCCTGGGCGCGCTCCTTCGACGTCATGTTTTCGCGCAGTTCCAGCACCGCCAGGATGTTGTCCGAGACGCTGAGCCGACGGAAGACCGAGGGTTCCTGCGGCAGGTAGCCGATACCGAGCTTGGCCCGCGAGTGCATGGGCAGGCCGGTGATGTCCTGCTGGTCGAGCTTGATCACCCCGCCATCGGCCGGGATCAGCCCGACCACCATGTAGAAGCAGGTGGTCTTGCCGGCGCCGTTGGGGCCGAGCAGGCCGACCACTTCGCCTTCGCGGATGGAAAACGCGAAGTCGCGCACGACCTGGCGCGCGCGGAAGCGTTTCTGCAAACCCTGGGCTGACAGCATCGTTACGGCTTCTTCTCGGGTGAGGTCGCGGGCGCGGGTGCGCTGGTAGCCGGTGCGGGTGTACCGGCTGCCGCCGGCTTGGCCGGGGTCGCCGGCGCGGTGACCGGTTTTACCTTCGGCTGGAAGGTCATGACGACCTGGTTGTCACCGTTGCTGGTGCCCTGCATGGTGCTGTCATTGGTGTTGTAGACCAGGTGGTCGCCGTGCGCATCGCCCTTGGTCTGCTGTTGCACATAGGCGTCGCCGGTCAGGGTGGCAATGCCTTTTTCATTCGCGTAATCGATGTTGCTGGCGTGGCCGTACATCATGTTGCCGTCGTCGCCCATCTGCTGGATCTTCGCAGGTGCGCCGTCGAGGATGATGCGGTCTATCTGCGAATCGGCGTCGAAGTGGATTCGTGCCTTATCGCTATTGGCCTTGAGCGTGCCCTGGATGACGACGACGTTGCCGGTCAGCGTCGAGGTGCTGTTCGGCTGCTGTGCACCGTCAAAGGACTTCGAGGTCACATGGATGATCTGGTTGCGGTCGTCCTGCTTGGCCAGGGCGGGCTGCATCGCTGCAAGGCCGAGCATGAGCAGGCCGAGCGCAAGATTATTTCTTGCGCGGTGGGAACGTGCCATGAAAATCATTGAACACCTCCAGGTGCTTGAAATC
The DNA here is from genome assembly GCA_036009745.1 of Luteibacter sp. Taxonomy (GTDB): domain Bacteria; phylum Pseudomonadota; class Gammaproteobacteria; order Xanthomonadales; family Rhodanobacteraceae; genus Luteibacter. The sequence continues at coordinate 9,009 of DASYLE010000142.1, forward strand.
GAGGTTGGCACGCATGCCGATGCCGGTCATTGTAGAGGGTCCCTGCACCGCGCGGACCGCCTCGGCGGTCTCCATGCGATTTTCCTTCGGCCATGCGGTGACCTCGGAGGTGTACATGTCGGCCGCGTCCGTATCGGTAAACGCCGGGCGGTGCATCTCGACCTTGCCCTGCAGCTTCATCAGCGTGCCGGGCTTGTTGACCCAGGCGTAGTCGGACTTGCCGGTCCAGTCCGGTATGCCCGGCTCGGCCGAATGCAGGACGTAGTCGGGGGCATTGATATAGATCGAGTCGTCGCCGTCACGCTGTTCCAGCCGGGGTGCGACCAGTCGGTAAGCCGGTTTCCCGGTCTCGTCGTAGGAGTCCAGGGTGAAGGTGGTCAGGGTATAGGCCGAGCGCGGCGGGCCGACGAAATCGTTGACCTTCGGTGCCGGCGCCAGCCAGTACCAGAGCAGGGTGCTGGCACCGAGCACGACGGCGAGCACGATTACCGCGCTGGTGGTGGCACGGTCGCGCATGAAGACGCCGATACTCAAAGCCAGCGCTCCTTTTCCGCCTTGGCCTTGCCTTGGGCGGTGAGGATCAGGTCGGCGACTTCGCGCGCCGCACCCATGCCGCCACCGAGGCGGGTCTGCCAGTGGGCGCGCTCGACCACCCAGGGATGGGCGTTGGCGACCGCGACGGCCAGGCCGGCGATACCCATCGGCGGCAGATCGGGCAGGTCGTCGCCGACGAAGCCGGCCTGGTCGGGGGTCAGGCGCAGCGCGTCGAGCAATTCGAGCAGGCAGGCACGCTTGTCGTTCTGGCCCTGGTAGACGTGGGCGATATCCAGTTCCTCGGCGCGCAGGGCGACCGGGTGGCTGATCCGACCGGTGATGATCGCGACTTTCACCCCGTTCGCCTGGAGCGCCTTGAGGCCGACCCCGTCATGGACGTGGAAGACCTTGGTCTCGCGGCCGTCCTCCCCATACCAGAGGCGGCCGTCGGTCAGGGTGCCATCGACGTCGAAGACGACCAGGCGCAGCCTCGCGGCGCGCTCGAGGATATCGGCGGGGTAATCAGTGGAAGGCTGGTCGGACATGTCGGACGGATCGCTCGGCTGGTGCCCGGCGGCGCTTCAGCGCGGACCGGGCGGGGCTGCATGGGGGCGGGAAAGCTTAGACCACCCGCGCGCGGAGCAGGTCGTGGATGTTCAGCGCACCGACCACCCGCTGTTCGGCATCCACGACCAGCAGCGCATGGATCTGGTGCTTTTCCATCAACTGGGCCGCTTCCACCGCGAGCTTGTCCGAACCGATCGTCTTCGGGCCGCGGGTCATCACCTCGGCCACGGTGGCGCCACGCAGGTCGACACCTTCATCGTCCAGCGCGCGGCGCAGGTCGCCGTCGGTGAACACGCCGAGCAGGTGGCCGTCGGCGTCGATCACCGCGGTCATGCCCAGGTGTTTGCGGGTCATTTCGACCAGGGCCTGGGTCAGGGTGGCGTCCGGCGCCACCGCGGGGATGTTCTCGCCGGTATGCATGATGTCGGCGATATGCAGGAGCAACCGGCGGCCGAGGTTGCCGGCCGGGTGCGAGCGGGCGAAATCGTCGGAGGTGAAGCCGCGCGCCTCGAGCAGGGCGATGGCGATGGCGTCGCCCATGACCAGGGCGGCCGTCGTGCTGGCCGTCGGCGCGAGGCCGAGCGGGCAGGCTTCGGCCGGGATACCGGCGTCCAGGTGGACATTGGCCTGGCCGGCCAGCGAGGAATTCGGGTTGCCGGTGATCGCGATCAGGGGAATGCCCTGGCGCTTGATGACCGGCAGGATGAACAGCAGCTCGTCGGTTTCGCCCGAATAGGACAAGGCCATGACCACGTCCTCGGGCAGGATCATGCCGAGGTCGCCGTGGCTGGCTTCGCCGGGATGGACGAAGAAGGCCGGGGTGCCGGTCGAGGCCAGGGTGGCGGCGATCTTGCGCGCGATATGCCCGGATTTGCCCATGCCCGAGACGATCACCCGGCCGCGGCATTGCAGGATCAGCCGGCAGGCCTCGACGAAGTTCGCGTCGATCCGCGGCTCCAGCGCCCGGATCGCGGCTGCCTCGGTGGCGATGACGGTGCGCGCGCTGCGCACGACGGCATCGGCGTCGATCTGCGGCAGGTCGGTAGGCGGGGCGATACGAGCGTTCATGCGGTCTCTGCTGGGATGGCCGGGCCTGGATCGGCGGACGCTGTCATTTCTGCGCCAGCCGATTTCCATTACCATGGCATATTCGCATCTTATCGTCTTACCCATCGACCGGCGATTCAGGCTCCGTTTTGAATCCGCAGCGCGTCGACCCCAGTATCGGAACCCCCACATGGACGCTGCCAGCATCCAGGCATTGATTGAGCAGGGCCTGCCCGGCGCCTCCGCGGACGTCCGCGGCGACGATGGCGTGCATTTCGAGGCCGAGGTGATCGCCGGCCAGTTCGCCGGCAAATTGCCGTTGGCGCGGCACCGGCTGGTCTACGCCACCCTGGGCGACCTCATGGGCGGCGCGATCCACGCGCTCAGCCTGAAGACTTTCACGCCTGACGAGGTCGCGGCGCGCCGTTAACGGCAGCGACGCGACCCTCACCCAACAATAAAAGGTATTCCATGGCCAAGATCGTGATCAGTGGCGGCGAGCCGCTTCGTGGCGAAGTGGGCATTTCCGGCGCCAAGAACGCCGTGCTGCCTATCCTTGCTTCCTGCCTGCTGGCTGACGAGCCGGTCAGCATCGGTAACGTGCCGCACCTGCACGACGTCACCACCTTCATCGAGCTGCTCGGCCGCATGGGCGTGAAGATGGTGCTGGACGATCGCATGAAAATGCACATCGACCCGCGCCCGGAAAACAGCTGCGTCGCGCCGTACGAACTGGTGCGCACCATGCGCGCCTCGATCCTGGTACTCGGCCCGCTGGTTGCCCGTTACGGCAAGGCTGAAGTGTCCCTGCCCGGCGGCTGTGCGATCGGCTCGCGTCCGGTCGACCAGCATATCCGTGGCCTGCAGGCGCTCGGCGCCGAGGTTACCGTCGAGAACGGCTATATCAAGGCGACCGCCAAGCGGCTGAAGGGCGCGCGCATCGTCATGGACATGGTCACCGTGACCGGCACCGAGAACATCATGATGGCCGCGGCGCTGGCCAGCGGCACCACGGTCATCGAGAACGCGGCCCAGGAACCGGAAGTCGTCGACCTGGCCCACTGCCTGATCGCGATGGGCGCGCAGATCGAGGGCGTCGGTACTTCGACCCTGGTCATCCATGGCGTCGAACGCCTGCATGGCGCCGAATACGAAGTGCTGCCGGACCGCATCGAGACCGGCACCTTCCTGGTCGGCGCGGCGATCACCGGTGGCAAGGTCCGTTGCCGCAACGCACGTGCCAGCACCATGGAAGCGGTGCTTTCCAAGCTCGAGGAAGCCGGCGCGCAGATCAGCACCGGTGAGGACTGGATCGAGCTGGACATGCGCGGCAAGCGACCCAAGGCGGTGAACCTCACTACCGCGCCGTACCCGGCCTTCCCGACCGACATGCAGGCGCAGTTCACCGCGCTCAACTGCGTCGCCGAGGGTGTCGGCATCATCACCGAGACCGTGTTCGAGAACCGTTTCATGCATGCGCACGAGCTGCAGCGTCTCGGCGCCGATATCCAGCTCGAAGGCAACACCGCGATCATCAAGGGCGTCGCGAAGATGTCGGGCGCGCAGATGATGGCGACCGATCTGCGCGCATCCGCGTCGCTCGTGCTCGCGGGCCTTGTCGCCGAGGGTGACACCATCGTCGATCGCATCTATCACATTGATCGCGGCTACGAGAACATCGAGGAGAAGCTCGGCGGACTCGGCGCGCGTATTCGGC
>DASYLE010000143.1:0-9067 GCA_036009745.1 Luteibacter sp.
GACCCTGTGCGCGAGTCCGTTGGGGCCGTGACTTTCCCGATCGCCAGCTTCAGAGCGCGTGACGCGAACAGATTCGCAGACGATTACGCCGCCATCAAGCGACACGCCACAGGCGCCGTGCCTCCTCGGCAATCACGTCAGGATATTCCTCCTGGAAGAACAGCTTCGCGCCGGGCACGCGGCGGATACCCTCGGAGTGTTTGAACGTGCGATCGAGGTAGTCGGCATCTGCTTGCGAAAAGATGTCGTCGCTGGTCCCCCAGACGATTCGCACGGGTACCTTGCTGCGCTTCAGCGACGCCCCGATACCCGCCAGAGGATTGGGTTCCAGTGCAAGATGGAACGCGTGGTATTGCGCCCTATGCAAGGGCGAACTCACCAGCGGAGCGACGTAGTATTCAATGGTTTCCGCCGACAACTGGCTGGGATCGTGATAGACGGCCGCCCCGAACGTCGAGCGCGCCAGGGCGGTATCGGTAAGCCACTTGGCCGTGGCGTCCGCGAGCGTCCCGGCACGTGCCATCTCGATCACCGGTTTGACCTTGGTGGGTGGGCTATCCGGCTCGACGTCGCAGTTTGTCAGCAACAGCGTGCGAACCCGTTCCGGGTATCGGACCATGAATAGTTGGGCGACCGCGCCACCGCTGTCACTGGCGACGATATCGACGCGGTCGATCGCAAGCACGTCGAGCAAGGCGGCGAGCATCCCGACCTGCGCAGCGGCCGCCAGCGACTGGTGTTCGGGAATCTCGGAATAACCGAGCCCCATGAAGTCCGGTGCCACACACCGGCGATACGACGAGAGCCGGTCAAGCGCACCGCGCCATTGATAGCCGTTGAGCGGCGCGCCATGCAGGAATAGCGCCGCGTTTCCCGAACCCCGTTCGACATACGCAATCCTGCCGAACGGAGTGTCGGCAAACCGGCGCGCCGCCCGAAACGCAGTTGCGTCGGTTGGTGGCGATGGAACGCCGGAACCCGGTCCGGGAAGGGCGTGCGCACGCGCCACGTACGAGCCGAGGACTCCTACGGCGAGCGTGGCACCGGTCCATCCCAGGAATTGTCTACGCCTCATCTGTCATCTCCGGGCAGGGGTATCTGTGGGTGCGGACATGCTGACAGCACGGCCACGGGCACACCGGCACAAACGGCCGGTGCAGGGCACGGATGGATGAAATCCGGTACTTGCGCATTGCCCGGGCGCGTAGAAGGATGGACCGTATGACCGCTCGACCCGATTGCTACCCCGCCCCGCCCGCTGCCGTCCTTTCCGGCGCCGACCGGGATCGCCTGCCCCTGCTCGACGTGCTCACCTCGCCCGTTCCTTCCGGCGTGTTCCAGTCGCCCGTGGACAGCCGCCACGTGCTCTGTCTGCACGTCGGACAGCCCGTACCGGTGTCGTATCGGGCGGGCAACTACGAGCGCCAGGGCGTCCGCATCCATGGCCAGTTCTGCGTGGTTCCTGCAAGCTCGTCCACGCGCTGGACCCTGTCGCGCCCCGCCCGATCACTGCTGCTCCGGCTCAGTCCATCGCTCATGGCGGAAACGGCAGATGCGATGAGTCTCGGTTCGTCAGGCAGCGAACTCGCACCGTCCATTCATATCCGCGATCCGCAGGTCGAGCGCATTGGCTGGATGATGCAGGCCGAGGACCACGACTCATATCCAGGGGGCCGGCTGTTCGCGGACAGCCTGGCATCCGCCCTCGCCGCGCGCCTTTTCGCCCTGCAAACCCGGAAAACCACGACGACTACCAGGCCAGGTCGCGCGCTGCCCGCATGGCGCCTGCGCCACGTGATCGAGTACGTCGAATCCCATCTGGATGAAGACCTCACCCTCGCCGAGCTGGCACGGGTGGCTGGTTTCAGCCTGTCGCACTTCAAGCCGCTGTTCAAACAGGCCATAGGCGTGCCGGTCCACCGCTTCGTACTCGAACGGCGCGTGGAGCGCGCGCGGATCCGTCTGCTCGAAGGCGGTATGAGCCTGACAGATATTGCGCTGGAAGCAGGTTTCTCCCACCCAAGCCATATGGCGCGCTGCATGCGGCGTGTATTGGGCTTGAGCCCCTCGCAAATCGCCGATACGAGCCGGTGAACCCGCACCACAAAGGGACACAGCGCCCGGTTAGCCCCTGTTAGCGACTGCGGCTTCCACAGGTGACCGACATAAGCGATGATCCGTCAGGATGAAGGCATCGTTCACCGCAATTGTTCGCAGGAGACAAAACATGCAAGAAACATGGGCACTCTTCCTCATGGCAGGCCTGGGCATCATGATGCTGGCTCAGATCGGCGCAGCGGCCCTTTCATTTGGCGTCAGTCCGGTGAAAGGCGTTGCCGCGCTTGTCGTTCCCGGCTATCTCTTCGTTGCGCTCAGGCAGACGACGTACTACCTGCCGGTCATCGCTCTATGGGCCGCAGGCGTGCTGGCTGTAGCCACGGGAACGATCGCTCTGTCGTGATGGGCGAATATGGCGTTTATTCGATAGTCCGCGCACTCAGGCTATCGTGGTGACAACTGTCACTGGCATGCAACATGCCTCGCCCCTGACACTCCCGAAACGGGGACACTCAGGAACTAGCATGCGTACCGCACGATCTGATCTCGCGACGGTGGTGGCCATCGCGGTCGTTGCCTATGCCGCCTGTGACATGACCCATGAAGCACTCGGTCACGGCGTCGCCGCCTTGTTCACTGGCCTACCCGTGGTGTCGCTGTCGACTGTCGCGTTGAGTACGACGGGAAGCAGCCGTCTCGTCGCCGCGGCCGGGCCGCTGATCAATATCGTCGTTGGCCTGCTGGGCCTTTATGTCTTCCGGAAAGGTGCTGGCTTCGGTACTTCGCGCTATTTCCTCTGGCTTTTCGCGACACTGAATCTGCTCAATGGCACGGGCTACCTGGCCTACTCAGGCATGCTGCATTCCGGGGACTGGAGCGTTGTCTTCGCCGGCATGACACCGCACGTCGGATGGCGAATCGGCATGGTGGTCACCGGCATCGCTACATATTTCGGCTCGGTTTACGCCGCAGCCAGGGCATGGGTACCGCTAGTTCAGCAAGGCGACATCGCCCGCAACGACATGCATCGCCTGGTATTGCCCGCTTACATGGCTGGCGGACTGTTGTTGGTCGCGGGCGCGGCACTCAACCCCCTTCCGCAACTGATCCTGCTCTCGGGTGTCAGCAGCGGTTTCGGAGCGATGGCTGGCCTGCTCCTGGTCCCGGAAATCGTCGAACGAAATACGCCGAACGATAAAGTGACTGATAACAGGTTGACGATGAGTCATGCCTGGATCGTCGCTGGCCTGATCGTCATGGCGCTCTTCATCGCCGTGATCGGTCCAGGCATCCATTCAGTGCGTTAGACGACACCTGACCGGCACGCACGAAAGATGATGAGCCATCGGGGAGGAAGGTGGCCAATGCACCGTGGCCGGCCACCTCCGCCCCATACTTTCCGAAGTGGCTTCAGAAGTGATAGATCTTTGCCGCCCAGCCATCGTTGTTCAACACCATTTCGCTCGTGCCTTCCTGCTTCGATGCCAGCAGTTCCTTCACGTGGGGGAATGCGTCCTCGAGCGTCGGATCAGTCGCCCAGGCGGGCACGTCGACAGGGCTAAAGGTGAAACTGACTTTCGACACCGTTGCGCCCATCGCGTTACCCGGCTCACTGAACCGGACAACCTCGTCGACTTTATAGCGGCCGACGCAAAACCCCGTACGCTTTTCGTTTCGGCGAGAGTCGCAAGGTTCAAGCTTCGCGCCATCGCGCCCATCCTCGACGGTCATGGAGTCGCTGTTGCGGCGCGGCCGACCAATGAGGATACCATCCGAAATGGAGCCATTCGTGAGTCGCCGTCGATCTCGCACGTCACGACAATGTCATCTGACGAGCTGAAACGGCCATCGCGAAAAGCGCTTCGAAGAAGCACCCATGGTTAACGCCCATTGCCGACACCGGTCCCCGGTAAAGCGCCCATCGATGGCGCGGACGGACTGAGCATGATTGTCTTTATCGCTACGTCACCGGCTGATGTTCATGCGGTCGACCTGCTGCTGTCCGACCGGTCTTCCAGGCTCGGTTAAAGGACACTTGCAACTATTTAGGCATTTCGCTAAATTCCGAATCATGGACCTGGTATTCGACGCTCTTGCCCACCCCACACGTCGCCGCATCCTCGAGATGCTTCAAGGTGGCGGTATGACGGCTGGCGAACTGGCGGACGCCTTCCCGGTGTCCAAGCCCACCATGTCGGGTCATTTCGCCAAGTTGCGTGCCGCGGGATTGATCCAGGGCGAAAACCAGGGTGGCACCATCATCTACACGCTCAATCTCTCCGCTGTCGAAGAAGTGGTGCTGGGCTTCATGCGCCGCCTGCGCGTTGGCGAGGACAAAGCAAAGGACCGTTCGGCATGGCGTTTCGTCGACTGATCGTCTCATCGGCCGTGACGGTCGTGGCACTCGCAGTAATCGCGGGCATCGCTATCCTTCGACTTCCCGAGGGATCGATGTTACCGGTTCACTGGAGCGTCGATGGCGTTCCTGACCAGTCCACGCAAGCGGCCAGGGCGCTCTTCATGCCGGCGGGTATCTGCGCCATGCTCTCGCTGCTGATGGCAGCGATCCCAAAGCTCGACCCGATCCAGCGCAACATGGAACAGAGTGCGCCGTTGTTGAAGACGGCATGGGCCGGCATGCTGGCCATGATGATCCTGACGGAACTGAAAGTAGCCGGACCTGCCTTCGGTTTCGCGATGCCCGGCACGCTGCCGCTCGCCGCCAAGGGGTTGCTGCTCATTGCCATCGGCAACGTCTTGCCCAAGTCGCGACCGGGCTTCTTCGTTGGCATTCGTACCCCATGGGCGTTAAGGGATACGGATAACTGGATCGCCACGCACCGTCTCGGTGCATGGACGATGATGCTCGGCGGCGTCGCCATCATGGCGATCGCCATCGCGCCCATGCACGGCCTCGAGCGCGTGCGCTTCGTCAATGTGGCCATGGCCGCCGCCATCGTGCCGCCCATCGTTTACTCATGGTTTCACTGGCGTCGCACACAGCGCCGCATTTAAACCACTTCCATTCTAAGGAGCATGACATGGCGCCCCTGGCCGCCCTGGTACTGTTGTCTTCTCTCTGGGCTTCGCCGTCGACGGCTGCTGCTGCCGGCGCAGCCACCAACGCCCCGGCAACGATCGCAGGCGACTGGAAAGGCGTACTGCAGCCTGGGCCGGGCAAGGACATTCCCCTGGTATTCCACGTCACCGGACAGCCCGGTCGATGGAAGGGCACGCTGGACAGCCCCACCCAGAATGCCATCGGTTTTCCTTTTGCCTCCGTCACGCAGGTCGGCAACGAGGCGACCTTTCAGATGGCGGTGACAAACGCCGTCTACACCGCAACACTTTCCGCCGATGGCGCCACACTGGAAGGTCATTGGGCCGGTGTAAAAGGCACGCTGCCTTTGACGATGAAGCGATCGCATGATGTCATCGCGGCAAGCCCGCGCCCGCAATTGCCTGAACCGCCCTTCCCGTACCGGTCCGTGGACGTCGCCTACGACAATATCGCTGGCCATGCGCACCTGACTGGCACCCTGACTCTCCCCGAGGGCAAGGGCCCTTTCCCGGTGGTCTTGCTGATCACCGGCTCCGGCCCCCAGGACCGCGATGAAACCATTTTCGGTCACAAGCCCTTCCTGCTCTGGGCGGACTATCTGACACGGCGAGGAATCGCTGTCCTGCGTGTGGACGACCGCGGGATGGGCGGCTCGACCGGTGATGTAGCCCAGGCCACCACGGCGGATTTCGCCGTTGACGTTGAGGCAGGCGTCAACTACCTGAAGTCGCGCCCCGACATCGACCCGCACCGCATCGGCTTGATGGGGCACAGCGAAGGCGGTGTCATCGCGCCGATCGTTGCCAGCCGCGATCCCGCCATCGCCTTCATCGTACTGCTTGCCGGCACGGGCGAGACCGGTGAAGACGTGCTGCTGGCGCAAAAGCGCCTGATCGAAACCGCGAGCGGCATACCCGCCGCCCTGGTAAAGCAATCGGAAGCAACGATGCGTCGCCTTTACGACGCGATAAAAGATGCACCCGACCAGGCGACGGCGGACACCCGCCTCGCCGAAGCGTGGCAGGCCATTGCGGAAAAGCCCGGCACACCCATGCCCAGCGAGTTGCATGCCATCACGGTCCCCTGGGTGCGATGGTTCGTCCGCTACGATCCGCGCCCAACGCTTGCGAAAGTGCGCTGTCCCATACTCGCCATTGGCGGCTCAAAAGATCTGCAGGTCCCGGCAACGGAGAACCTGGCAGGCATCAAGAAAGCGCTGGCCGGCAACCCCGATGTGACCGTTACCGAGCTACCCAATCTCAATCATCTCTTGCAGACCTCGACGACAGGCCAGGTATCGGAGTACGCAACAATCGAGGAAACGACATCGCCCGTGGCCCTGAAAACCGTGGGTGACTGGCTGGTTTCCCATACAAACCGCCAGCCGCGATGATTGCCTGTACTTTCCGCTCTGACCTGCAATGTCACACATAACAAGATTCACAAGGGGACGAAAATGATTGTCGCAAACATCACGGTGGGAACGCCGATCGCGGCGCCCGCCGGCAACATCCCGTTCGACACCACCATGGCACAGGGCCAATGGGCCATCAGTGCAAACAACGAGTACGTACTGATCATGCAGGGTGACGGCAACCTGGTACTTTACCAGGTCATCGGTGCACCGCCCGTTGCCGGCTCGTCGTTCCATGGCAACCCGTTGTGGTCCAGCCAGACGACGCCCCTCACCCCCGTGGCACCGCGGTTCGTCCTCCAGTCCGATGGCAACATGGTGGTCTACAACGGCCCGGACGATGTCCTGTGGCAGTCCGAAACCTATGGCGTCGCCGGGCTGCAACTGAGCCTGCAGACCGACGGCAACCTGGTGATGTACGACACCGCGAACCAGGGTGTCTTCGCTACCAACACCAACCACAGCCAGCTGTGGCCGCTGGCACGCTGGGGCTATCTGCTGCTACCGCCAACGGGGCCGGATGGTGACCTCTACGCGCTGACGGCCGGCATGAGCAGCCTCACCATCAGCCCGATGCAAGCGAATACGCCATCGCAGCTATGGCAGCTCACTGCCGACGGCCGCTTCATCAGCGGACTGCTCAACAACCTCGTGCTGACCCAGGACGCCGCCAGTGCGCTCAACAGCCCGCAGTCAGCGCCCGCGGCGGGCAACCAGACCTGGACCTGGAGCGACAGCACCGGCTACACCACCATCCAGAACAACGGCTCGGGCCAATACCTGAGCGCGACTGGCAACGGTGCGACCGTCACCGTCGAGGATGCCAGCCAGCCCACGCAGTGGTACCTGACAGCGGTCAGTCCCCTGGACATGATCATGTCCGGTTCCGCGGCAAGTCCGGGCTATCCCGCCTTCGATGCGCCGCAGCAGGATATCTACGCGTACACGAACCGCCAGCTCGGCATCGACGACCTGCGAACGCAGTATGCCAACCCGTCCGCGCCGCTCGATGCCTATCTCGCGGACATCGCGAACCTCGACTACAGCAATTTTCCGGCTGCCGTCGCAGCGGCCGTCCTGGCGCAACTCCAGGCCGAGCTCGGCGACGCCACTGTGGTGCAGACGATGTTTACCAACTACACCACGTTCCATGGCGAGCTCGTCAGCCTTCTCGACACCACGATCGACAGCATCAGCAGCAGTGCGGGTTTCGCAAGTCAGGACACGCCCGTCATCAGCGTATCGATCCCTGCCCTGCTTTTCTCCGTGATCGATGACGCCCTGGCCTCGGCGACGGCGATCAACGGCGCCACTGCCTATTCCGTCGTAGCGAACATCCTCCATACGGCGATCAACATAGCGACCGGCACGAACCGTATCTCGATGGCCCCTGTCCAGATGTCCAGTGGCGATCTTGCGAACGCCCTGAACCAGGCATTCACCACGCTGCGGTCGACCGTCCAGGCCATGACCACGACCGTGACTTCCAACTGGGCCAGCCTTCAGCTCGTCGCCGCACTGACCATGAGCGACACCCCGGACACCCTGCAATGGGTCACACCGGTCAGCACGTTGCCTGTTTACTCGCTGCCGGGCTTTTCCGTGGCGATCTTGCAGATGCTGCTACCGACCAGTTTCCAGATTTACCAATGCCAGGCCAACGACAGCATGTCACTGGCCAGCGTTCCCAGCTATGCGCAGCACGTTGCTGGCGACGGGAGCGGCTACTGGATCGCCAGCACCACGGATTCATCGACCTACCCGACTGAGGCGGCGATGGCCCTGGTCTGGAACAACGGCGTATCGGCGGCCGATTTCTATACCTGCAACCGAGGCTGGGCCTTCGCCATATCCGGTCCACCGCCGGCGCCGGCCGCGCAAGCGCTGACCGTGGCCATCGCCAATGCCAGCCCGAACGTCCTGGTGGTGACCGCGTCCTGCGCGCAAGGAACGCTGCTGTCGCCAGCCACACAGACACTGGCTCCGTACGCGACGATCCCGGTTTCGGGGATGTATGCCGGTGGCCTGGAGATCGACGTCCAAGTCTTCGATCCCTCATCCGGGGTTGAGGCCAACACCGCCGTGGCCGCGTTTCACGCGCACCAGCACAAGAGCGTGCTCGAGGCCGGTGATGTATGGGTCGACACAATCAGCACCGCGTACAACTATCAGATGACCACACCGGCCTGCTACAACGGCGCCATCAACAGCGCCACCGGGTCGGTCCAGGCGAGCATTTACCTGGCGCAGGGTGATTGAGGCTTTTCAAAAGCTAGGTCGAGGCAACCTGGTAATCCGCTGCCATCGGGATCGGCAATCGGCCCATCTGCCGCAGCCAGCGGTAGTGCGAGGCAATACCCGCGGCGAACGAGGCGTTCGCATGGTAAGGCACACCGTATTCGCGGCAGGTTGCCTCGACCACGCGCGCGATCGCCGGGTAGTGGATATGGCAGATGCGGGGAAACAGGTGGTGCTCGACCTGGAAGTTCAGCCCGCCGACCAGCCAGGTGATCACCCGGCTGTCGCGTGAGAAG
>DASYLE010000144.1:0-16246 GCA_036009745.1 Luteibacter sp.
CCGTTGTCCTCGAGCAGGCCGACTTCGTCGCTGCGGAAATTCCGGCCGGCGATCAGGTGCAGGCCAAGTGTCGGTACGGCGTGTTCGTCGACGAAGTACAGCGAAGCCACGCCGAGCTGCCCGGGCTTTTCCGGATCGGTACGGATGCCGCTACCCCAGCCGCTGCCGATCAGCGGGAAGGCGTTGGTCGCATAGGCGTCGCGCACACCGGGCAAGGCGCGCAGCGTGGCCAGGTCGGTGCGCAGCAGGGAGTCGTCGCCGTCGGGCTTGCCGACCCAGTGATTGGTCACCTGCAGCAATTCGTTCTCGACCACACCGGTGGGACGCGACATCAGTGCGGTGCGCTCGCGGATGACGAAGAGCGCGTTGCAGACGATGGCGAGGGTCAGCGCGATCTGCAGGGCGATCAGCACGGTGCCGGCCTTGTGCCGGCTGAGGGCGGTGACGATGGGTTTGATCTGGATGCTCATCGGTCGGCCCTCAGTTGGATTTCAGCTGCCACGCGGGCTGTACCTGGGCCGCGCGCCACGTCGGGTAGAACGCCGCCAGCATGGAACTGGCAATCGCGGCGAGGAAGGTCAGGCCGATCAGGGACAGGTCCACGCGCGCCAGCGCGGCGATCGCCGGTTCGAAGACGTGGTCGACGCCGAGCATGGCCAGCATGGTGAGGATCAACCCCAGCGCACCACCGGCAAGGCCCACGGTCGACGCCTCGATCAGGAACTGCGCGTAGATCGTGCGCCGCGATGCACCCAGTGCACGGCGCACACCGATCTCCGGCGCGCGACGCATGAACTTGGCGAGCAGCAGGCCGACCGTGTTGACCAGGCAGATGACCAGGAAGGCGATGGCGATCAGCAGGGACATCTTCGCTTCCTTCGGCACGACGTGACGGAAGGCCAGCCACTCGGGAACATCGCGCAGGCGCACGTTCGGCGCCCAGGCGAAACGCCCTGCCCGCTGCTGGTCGGCGGCGTAGTCATGCAGGAAACGCCGGTAGGCATCCCGGCTGGCCGCGTCGGGCAGCTCGGCCCAGAAGCTGACCCACACGCATTCGGAGCGCAGGAAGCTATCCCAGCCCGGCTCGTAATCGCGGTTGCACATATTGCCGCCGGCGGTGGGCTTGCGCAGGTCGACGGCACGGGTGAACGGCATGTACACCTGGCCGCCTTCGCCAAAGCCGCTGTCGTTGTCCAGGTCGAAGTAACGCGGGTGCGGATCGAAGTCGCCGGTGACGCCGACGACGCGGAAGTCCTTGCCGTCCAGGTCGATCATGCGGCCAACGCTGTTCTCGCCCTTGAAAACACGGTCGTTGAGGGCTTTGCCGATCACCACGACCGGTGCATGCGCGTTGTCGTCCTCGGCGGACCAGGGCTGGCCGTAGCGGAAGGGCACGTCGAACATGGTGAAGAAATCGCTGTTCGATGCGTAGCCGCGCACGGGGAAGGCCAGCGCGTTGGGATCGTCGGAGACAACCGAAGCCTGCAATGGATAGAGCGGTGTCTGTCGTGGTGCGCGATGCGCACGCAGGAGGTTCAGCGCGTCGTTGTAGGTAAGCCAGAACGTCGGCTCGCCGTGTTCGTTACTGCCAGGGCCGTAGTTGTCGACCTGGGCGACAAACAGCGTGGAGGATTTTTGCGGGATCGGATCGCCGGAGGTCGCACGGAACACCGCGTACGTCGTCATCGATGCGGCGACGCCGAAGCCGATAGCCACGACCATCAGCGTGGTCAGCACGGGATTCTTGCGCAGGCTGCGCAAGCCGAGCTGGAAGTAATAGGTGAACATCGCTGCCTCGGCGGTCGGTAACCCCATGGAGGTCAGCAAGTAGCATGCCACGCTGGAAGCGCGCTGCGGCGCGGTTGGCGCGATTTTGGGCCCTGTCCGCGGACAGAAGGGCTACGGACAGGCGGACATGAGGCGCGTCAGAAGACGAGCTTGACGACCAGAATGGCCATGGTACCGAGTGCACCGAGTGCGCCGACGACGATCGCCCCGAGGGCGATCAACGGGTAGTACCGCGTCTCCTCCATGATCTTCGACGCCTCGGCGTTGAGCTTCATGGTCTGTGCGATCAGTTGCGAGTTCTGGCTGCGGAGCAGTTCCCGGTCTTCGTCATTCATCTGCTTTTGTGTGTCTTCCATGGCGTACTCCTAGGTTATCAGAGGTCGGGGTCACGCCCATACAGCACCCCAGTAGGGGTAATCGCGGACGCGTTGTACCAGGCCGGCGCGCACGGGATTGGCCACCACGTAGCGCGCGGCGGTTAGCAGGTTTTCGTCCTGGCGCAGGGCGCGGTCGTGGAAACCTTGTGCCCATAGGCGACAGTCGCTGCAAGAGGGACCCAGGGAGCGTTTGGTGCTCAGGGATTTGAAGCGACGCATCACGGAAGGCAGATCGTCATGCGCCAGCTGCACGAGGCCGTGCCAGTGATCCGGCATCAGCACCCAACACAGAAGTGTTGCGTCGCCCCAGGCGGTCGTCGAACGGATGGTGTCGCAAACGGGTTCGGCAACGAGGGGATTGGCGAACAGCGGTCGGCGCATCGCCGACACGCAGGTGAGCAGGTAGACCTGGCCAGGAATGGATTGGCGGCCTTTGCGAAGGACCTGGGTACCGGGGCGGATGGGCATCCGTGGAGGATGCGCAGGATGACGCGCGGTGTATGTCGGAATCGCGAGGATGATCGCGAGGCGATTTCCTGACGCCAGAGTTCGCGATCATGATGCGCGCGGCCCCAAGGGACTCGCGAACAAGGTTTGCTCCCACAGGGTTGCTGCAATCTGCACATCCACAGGTTGCCGCGGCCTGCTCTTGTGGGAGCGAACCCTGTTCGCGAGTCCTTTCGCGATAAGGCCACAGGGTCGCGTATGCCAGCGCCGCTGGCATTTAGAACATGGCGCGCAGCGCAACCGATGTTGGTAGAGCTGGCGATCGGGGATGCCCGGCCCCAAGGGACTCGCGAACAGGGTTCGCTCCCACAATTTCGCGACGAGGCCACGGGTCGCGTATGCCAGCGCCGCTGGCATTTAGAACATGGCGCGCAGCGCAACCGATATGAGGTCGGGCAAGGCAGAGCCTGCACTCATGGCAGGCCCCGCCCCAAGGGACTCGCGAACAGGGTTCGCTCCCACAACAGCCGCTGTTAGTTCGCGTCGTCGCCTGCGGTTGGCGTTGGCATGGCCAGCGCGGTTTGCGGCGGGGCGCTGTCGATCTTGCGGCCGTTGTAGGGGAGGACGACAGAGGCGAGCTTGGGGTCCGCCTTGATCATGACGACTTCGTCGCTGACGATGTGGGCGGCTTCGTCGAGTTCGGTGTCCTTCGCTTTCTTGGCGTCGTCTTCCTGCTTGAGCTCGGACTTCAGGCTGCGCTCGTTGGCGTTGAGGCCGTCGTCGCCGGTCGCTGCCGCGTCGGCATCGACGCTGGCGTCACCGCCGAGTGCCTTGCGGCGTGCGCGGAAGTCGGCCTGGATGGCGTCGAAGTCCTTGCGCTCGGTCTGACGGGCGGCGAGGTTGAGCGAGACATCGGTCTTCTCGCGCATCTTCTTGTACTGCGCCAGCTCGTCGAGCATCAGCTTCCATGCCGGCGACTTCGAAACGCGCGCATCGTGCTTGGCCAGCAGCGGTGCGAACAGCGGCTTCAGGTCGGCGACCGGGGTGTATTCGGCGGCGGGGATCTGGGTCCACGGCAAGGCGTTGTCGTAGGTCGACTCGCCGAAGTCCTTCTCGTCGCCATTGGTCGGGAACTGCAGATCGGGCACCACGCCCTTCAGCTGCGTGGAACCGCCATTGATGCGGAAGAACTGGGCGATGGTCATCTTCAGTTCGCCGTACTGCGGCTTCTCGTTGCTGCCGCGACCGAAACGGTCGAGGTCGACGAGGTTCTGCACGGTGCCCTTGCCGAAGGTCGGCTGGCCGATGATCAGGCCGCGGCCGTAATCCTGGATGGCAGCGGCGAAGATTTCCGAGGCGGACGCGGAGCCGCGGTTGACCAGCACGGCCATCGGGCCGTCCCAGGACATGCCGCCGACGTCGTCGCCCTGTGCCTCGATCTGGCCGCGCGCATCGCGCACCTGCACGACCGGGCCCTTGTCGATGAACAGGCCAGTGAGTTCGGTGGCTTCGGACAGCGAACCGCCGCCGTTATTGCGCAGATCCACGACCACGCCTTCGACCTTCTCCTGCTTCAGTTCGCCAAGCAGCTTGGCGACGTCGCGGGAGGCGCTCTTGAAGTTGGCATCGCCGGCGCGGCGGGCACCGAAGTCCTGGTAGAAGCCCGGCAGGTCGATCACGCCGATCTTGCGCGTGGTGTCGCCGTCCTTGACCTCGATGACTTTCTTCTTCGCGGCCTGGTCTTCCATGGTCACTTTCTTGCGGACCAGGGTGATGACCTGATGCTTGCCGTCCATGCCGACGTCGGCAGGCAGGATCTCGAGGCGGACGGTGGTGTCCTTCTTGCCGCGGATCAGCTTGACCACGTCGTCCTGGCGCCAGCCGACGACATCGACCATCGGGCCGGTTTCGCCCTGGCCGATGGCGACGATGCGGTCGCCGACCTTGATCTTGCCGGACTTGATCGCCGGGCCGGCGGGCACGAGCTCACGCACGGCGGTGTAATCGTCACGGGCCTGGAGCACGGCGCCGATACCTTCGAGCGAGAGCTTCATGGCGATGTCGAAGCTGTCCGCCGCGCGGGGGCCGAGGTAATCGGTGTGCGGGTCGGTGGATTCGGCGTACGCGGTCATGAAGGCCTGCGTGGCGTCCTCGTCGTCGAGCTGGCGCACGCGGGCGATGTAGTTCGCGTAGCGCTTGTCGAGGGTCTTGCGGATCTCGTCGTCGCTCTTGCCGGCAAGCTTCAGGCGCATCCAGTCGTTCTCGGTGCGCTTGCGCCACACGTCGTCGAGCTCGGCCTGGTTCTTCGGCAGCGCGGCTTTCTTGCGGTCGAAGTTGTAGCTTTCGTTGGTGTTGAGGTCGAAACCCTTCGCCAGCAGGCCACGCGCATAGGTCATGCGGTCGACGGCGCGGGTGATGTAGAGGTTGAACACCGCGAACGGACCGGTCAGGTCCTGGTTCCAGATCGCATCGTCCATGGTCGTGCGCAGCGGCTCGAACTTCGCCATGTCTTCCTGGGTGAAGAAGACCTTCTCACTGTCCAGCGCTTCGAAGTAGGCCTTGAAGATCTTCGCCGACATCGCGTCGTCGAGCGGCTGGGTCTGGTAGTGGAAGCGGGTCAGGAAGCGGGCGGACAGCTGCGAGGCCTGCGTTTCGGCCGCGGTGGGCTGGAGCGGCAAGGTGGAGACCTTCCTGCTCTTCTCCGGTGGCGAGGTAGCCGCCTCCGAGGCATCGGGGGCGGCCTGCTGCTGTGCATGGACGCCGGCGACGCTAAGTGCCAGCACCAGGGCTAACGCGGGACGAAAGGTCATGAAATCAAAGCCTCGATGCGTTGCGTTATTCGACGCCGGCGGCGTGCGCCTGCACGTCGGCGTGGTAGGAGGAGCGTACCAGCGGACCGGAGGCGACGTGATGGAAACCCATCGCCTCACCGGCCACGCGCAGCGACTCGAATTCGTCCGGCGTCCAGTAGCGGACCACGGGATGGTGGTGCGCGGTCGGCTGCAGGTATTGGCCGATAGTGATCATGTCGACGTCATGATCGCGTAGATCCTGCATGGTCTCGATGACCTGGTCGTAAGTCTCACCGAGGCCGAGCATGATCCCGGACTTGGTCGGAACGTCCGGATGCTGGGCGCCGAAGCGCTTGAGCAGGTCCAGCGACCACTGGTAGTCGGCACCCGGGCGCACTTCGCGGTACAGGTGCGGCACGGTTTCCAGGTTGTGGTTGAACACGTCCGGCGGGAAGTCCTTGAGCACTTCCAGCGCGCGCTCCATGCGGCCCTTGCCGCGGAAATCCGGGGTGAGTATCTCGATGCGGATATCCGGGCTGGCGTGGCGCACGGCGCGGATGCACGAGGCGAAATGCTCGGCACCGCCGTCGCGCAGGTCGTCGCGGTCGACCGAGGTGATCACCACGTAGCGCAGGCGCATGTCGCGGATGGTCTCGGCCAGGCGTGCCGGCTCCAGCGGATCGGGCGGCTGCGGGCGGCCATGGGCGACGTCGCAGAACGAGCAGCGGCGCGTGCAGACCTCGCCGAGGATCATGAAGGTGGCGGTGCCCTTGCTGAAGCATTCGTGGATGTTCGGGCACGAGGCTTCCTCGCACACCGTCACCAGCGCGTTCTCGCGCAGGCGCGACTTCAGCTGCTGCACGGCGTTGCCCTGCGGCAGGCGCACACGAATCCAGCTCGGCTTGCGCAAGGTCGGCACATTCGTGTCGAAGCCGGCACGATTCAGGCCGATCTTGTCGTTGCCCAGCATTTTCTCGCCCGGCTTGTCGACCACGGCGATGGGAATGGATTTGTTCGGGATCGAGGACATGGGCTTTTTTGGACTGAGAAATCTCAGACCGCTACGCGGGCCGGGAGTTCGGGGATAGTGGGTGCGGACGGCACGGCGGCGAAACCGAACTGGCGGCAAAACTGCTCCACCAGCACATTCTCGACGTCCGCCAGGCGCGACGGGCCGCCTAAGTCTAGCACCTGCGTGACCTCCAAACCCTTGTAGCCACAGGGATTGATCCGGTGGTACGGCTCCAGGTCCATGTTCACGTTGAAGGCCAGCCCGTGGAAGCTGCAACCCCGCCTGACACGCAGGCCGAGGGCGGCCACTTTGGCCCCGTTCACGTACACGCCGGGAGCGCCTTCGATCCGTTCGGCAGCGATATTCCAGTGCGCCATGGTGTCGATGAGGGCCTGCTCGATCTTGTTGACCAGCTCGCGCACGCCCACGCCGACGCGGCGCAGGTCGATCAGCGGATAGGCGACGATCTGGCCGGGGCCGTGGTAGGTCACCTGGCCGCCGCGATCGACCGGCACCACGGGGATATCGCCCGGGGCGAGCACATGCTCCATCTTGCCGGCCTGGCCGAGGGTGAAGACCGGGTCGTGCTCGAGCAGCCAGAGCTCGTCGGCGGTTTCTTCGGTGCGGTTGTCCGTGAAGCTGCTCATCGCCTTCCATACGGGTTCGTAGGGGCGGCGGCCAAGGCGGCGGACGTTGAGCGGGAGGGACATCGGGAGCGTCCGGGGGGTGGAAAGGCTGATCTCGGGGCGGGGCTGCCGTGGCGCAAGGGCTCGGCGCTCGGACCTTATCGCGAAAGGACTCGCGAACAGGGTTCGCTCCCACAAGTCTGCGACAACCTTGTGGGAGCCCACCCTGTGGGCGAATCCTTTGGGGCCGTGACTGCCCCGTGTGGCTTTTTACAGGGTGTAGCGGATTTCCGGGTCGTCGCGGAGGACCTGGTGGGCCTCGTCGTACTTTTCGCGGTTGGGGCATTCGAAGCTCACGGTCACCGAGACGAAGTTGCCGCCGCTGGACTGGCGGGTGCTTACCGTTTCGTGGAGCACCTTCAGGCCGATGTCAGCGAGGATCTTCGGGACGTGGGTTTCCAGGTGCGCCGATGCATTGCCCATCGCGGTCATCTCGAACAGGCCGGGGAACTGGAACCCCTGGCCCTCGGCCTCCGGTTTGATCGAGTCGATGTCTTTCATTACTTGCCCTCTGGCTTCTTGTCCCCGTCGCTATGGAACCACAGCATGATGGTGTCCCACAGCCGGGAGAAGAAGCCGCCCTGGGGCGCTTCGGCGAGGGCTACCAGCGGCGCGTTGAGCACCGGCTGTCCGTCGAGGGTGACACGCAGCGTACCGACCTGCTGGCCCTTCTTGAAGGGCGCGATCAGGGTCGCCGGAATGTCCATGGTGGCTTTGAGCTTCTCGTAATCGCCGCGCTTGACGGTGACCAGGGCGTCGGCGGAGACACCGAGCGGGATGGTGTTCTCGGCGCCCTTCCAGAGCTTGGGCGTGGCCAGCGGCTTGTTCGCTTCGTAGAGCTTGTGGGTTTCGTAGAAGCGGAAGCCGTAGTTCATCAGGGCCAGCGCGGAATCGGCACGGCCCTTGTCGCTGCCGGCGCCCATGACGATGGCGATCATCCGCGACTCGCCCTGCTTCGACGAGGCGGCCAGGCAGAAGCCGGCGGCGGCGGTATGGCCGGTCTTGATGCCGTCGACGTTGTTATCGCGCCACAGCAGGGTGTTGCGGTTGTGCTGCTTGATGCCGTTCCACTCGAACTCCTTGATCGCGGAGATCGCGTAGTCCTCGGGGAAATCGTGGATCAGGGCGCGCGATAGCAGGGCGATGTCGCGGGCGCTGGAATAGTGGTTGCCGACCGGGTAGCCGGAGGCGTTGACGAAGTTGCTCTCGGTCATGCCGAGCTGCTTGGCGTAGGCGTTCATCAGGTTGGCGAAGGCCGACTCGGAACCGGCGCTGTGCTCGGCCAGCGCGATCGCGGCATCGTTGCCGGACTGGATGATCATGCCGTTCAACAGGTCCTTCAAGGGGACCTGGCTGTTCAGCTTGAGGAAGCTGGTGGAGCCGTCGGTACCGGCGCCACCGCTGCGCCAGGCGTTCTCACTGATGTTGACCTGGTCGGTGAGGTGGATCTTGCCGTTGGCGATTTCCGCCGAAACGACGTAGTCGGTCATGACCTTGGTCAGCGAGGCCGGCTCGACCTGCAGGTCCGGTTCCTTGGAGGCGAGGATCTGGCCGGTGGCGTAATCCATCAGCACCCAGCTCTTGCCTTCCACATCCGGCGGCGGCGGCACCGGCGCGTCGGGAACGACGGGACGCGGGATCGGCGGCGGGGTCGGCGGCGTCTGCTGCGCGAAAGTGGCGCCAACCAGCAGCGCGCCGGCGGCAAAGGCAAACAGGGAACGAGGAAGCAAGGTCATCTTTCGGCAATCCGTAGTCTTGAATTCGTGATGCGGCGGCCCGGGGGCCGCGTAAAGGCGCGTCAGTCTACCGCGACCTGTGGCCGCGGCAGGCCCATGCCCGCGATCTGTTCAGTCACCCGATCGGCGGTGTCGACGTCGGCCAGCGGCCCTACCCTCACCCGGCGCACGCTGCGCCCGTTGACCGTGGTCTCGATCAGGCTGACCGGGCCGAGGCCGGCGCGATTGAGCTGGTCGGCGACGCGCGAGGCGTTGGCGATGTCGGAAAACGCGCCGACCTGCAGGTAAATCGTCGGCTTGGGTCCAGGTACTGGGACCGCCAGCGGCGCGGCGGGTTCCATGGTCGAGGTGGCCGGGGCCGGCAGCGGCAAGGGCGTGGAGATGGCCGGCCGCGTATCGGCGAGTGGCGCGGTCTGGATGCTGCGCGGCGGCGGGACGATCGCCGGTGCCGGGTTCGCGCTGGCCAGCGGCGGCGCCGGCGCATCGTTCGGCCGCGAGGGATCGATCGCGCGGACTTCGACCAGGCCGGTGCCCTTCGGCCACACGCCGATCTTCACCGCGGCAGCGAAGGACAGGTCGATGATGCGGTTTTCATGGAACGGGCCGCGATCGTTGACGCGCACGATCACGCTCTTGCCGTTCTCCAGGTTGGTCACGCGCGCATAGCTCGGCAGCGGCAGGGTCTTGTGCGCGGCGGAGAACTGGTACATGTCGTAGTTCTCCAGGCTGGAGGTCTTGTAGCCATGGAATTTGTTGCCGTAGAACGAGGCGATACCGCGCTCGACATAACCGGCCGGCGACGGCAGCACGCTGTAGCTGCGACCGAGCACGGAGTACGGCGACTTGTTGCCGTATAGCGAGCGCGGCTCGATCTTCGGCACCGGCTCGGGGATGTTGCTGACGTCGGGGATCTCGGTCGGCACGCTGTCCGAGTCGACATGGTAACGGCTGCTCTGCGGCCGGCTGGTGTCGTCGTAGCGGCCCGATGAACCGGCCGGCGACGAAGACGATCCGCGCGATCCGGCGCTTTTCGATGGCTTGGTGCGATTGCCGCCGCAACCGGCGAGCGCAAGCATGGTCGCGATCAGGGCCAGACCGCAAAGCAGGCGCGGCAGATGCGATAACGCGCCCTTCCCCCGATGGCGCGCACTCATCGTGTGGCGCTCGCCTTGCCGGCGCGGGCGCGGATTTCAGCGGCAAGCTGGTCGACCGCCATCGAGTAAAGCGGGCTGCGGTTGTAGGTGGTGATCACCTGGAAATTCTGGAAGATAAACCAGTACTCGGTACCCATCGGGCCTTCGAGCTGGATCAGGTTGGCGTCGCGGCCGGGATCCTGATGGGTAAGCGGTGCGTAGCCCCAGGCGGTGAACTGCTCCATCGACCAGCGCGGCTTGTAGTCGTCGGGCGGCTGGATCGTATGCGGGTGCGCATCGGGCTGGGCGCGCGCGGCGACCGGGCCGCCGGCTTCCCAGCCATGCTGGGCGAAGTAGTTGGCGATGCTGGCGAAGATATCCGGCATGGATTTGCGCATGTCGATATGGCCGTCGCCGTCCTCGTCCACACCGAAGTCGCGGATGCTGGAGGGCATGAACTGGCCCCAGCCCTGGGCGCCGGCGTAGGAGCCGGTGAGCGTGTCGAGCGGACCGGCCAGGTGGTTCGCCGGCAGGCTCAGCAAAACCTTCAGCTGCTCGCGGAAGAACGGTGCGCGCTTGGGGTAATAGAAAGCCAGGGTGACCAGCGCGTCGAGCACCTTGTAGCGGCCGGTGTCCTTGCCATAGAAGGTCTCCACGCCAACGATGGCGACGATGTATTCCGGCGGCACGCCGTACTGTTTGCCGATGCGGTCGAGCAGCGCGCGGTGCTGGTTGTAGAAGGTGACGCCGCCGTTGATCCGGCTTTCGGTCATGAAGATCGGGCGGTAGTCCTTCCACGGCTTGCCTTCGGCCGGGCGGCTCATCGCATCGAGGATGCTCTGTTGCTTCTTCGCGCCATCGAGGATGGCGGTGAGCTGGCCGGGATCCTTGCCGGTTTCCTTCGCCACTTCGGCGACCAGGGCCGCTTCGCCCGGATGCGTTTCCGCCTGCGCGAATGGCGCGGCGGCGAGGAGCGGAAGGATCAGCAGCGTGCCGGCGACACGGCGCGATACGGCACGAAACACGGACAGGTTTTGTGATCTCGGTCGGAAGTCGGCCATAGACCGAAGCCTAACATGCGAAACGTGCGAAACCAGCCGTCATCGCGGCGCTTTTTCGGGCAAACGCACGGCTTCATTCATGCAACTTGCGATTCGCATGGATCGACATCAATACGCCGAAGCCGGTCAGCAGCGAGACCGCCGAGGTGCCGCCGTAACTGATCATCGGCATCGGCACGCCGACCACCGGCAACATGCCGGCGACCATGCCGCCGTTGACCAGCACATAGACGAAGAAGCTCATGCCGATGGCGCCGGCGAGCAGGCGCGAATAGGTGTCGCGCGCGTTCATCGCGATCCACAGGCAGCGGCCGATGATGAAGGCGTAGAGCACGACCAGGCCGATCACGCCGATCAGGCCGAATTCCTCGGAGAACACGGCGAAGATGAAGTCGGTGGTGTGCTCGGGCAGGAATTCCAGGCGTGACTGCGTGCCGTGCTGCCAGCCCTTGCCGAAGACGCCGCCCGAACCCACCGCGATCTGCGACTGGATGATGTGCCAGCCGTTGCCCAGGGGATCGGATTCCGGATCGAGCAGGGTGCGCACGCGGTTGCGCTGGTATTCGTGCAGGAAGTGCCAGGCCACCGGGATCGACGCGCCGACCGCGGCCACCATTGCACCGATGCGCCACCAGGCCATGCCGGAAAGGAACAGCGCGAAGGCACCGGCGCCGGCGACCAGCAAGGCGGTGCCGAGGTCGGGCTGCTCGGCGATCAGGGCCGCGGGCACCGCGATCATCAGGCCGACGGCGATGGTGTCCTTCCAGCCCGGCGGCAGCTGCCGCGGGTGCAGGTACCAGGCGACCATCATCGGCATGGTGAGCTTGAGCAATTCCGACGGCTGAAAACGCATGAAGCCGAGGTCCAGCCAGCGATAGGCGCCACGGCCCTCGCCGAGCACGGCGACGACGACGAGCAAGGCGGTGCTGCCGGCGTATAGCCACGGTGTCCAGGTGCGCAGCACCGGTGGCGGCACGCGCGAGATCACCATCAGCAGGATCGCGCCGAGGACGAAGCGCGCGGCCTGGCCGCCGACCAGGGACAGGTTGCCGCCGCCCGCGCTGTAAAGCGTGACCAGGCCGACACAGGCGAGGATGAACAGCGCCGCGAGCAGGGGCAGGTCCAGCCGCGGGCGCTTCAACATGCGCAGGCCGAAGCGGCGCAGGCGGGCGGGAATGCTGGCGATCATGGTTGCGAATCCCCCTCGTCGTCGGTCGGTACCGAGCTGGCGGGCGCGGGTGCCACGGTTTCGTCGTCGGCGGGCGCGTCACTGGGCACGGGCTCGGCGGTGACGGCGTCCGATGGCGAAATGGCGGTCGGTTTCGTGCCGCCCTGGGTCACCACCCATTCGTCGAGGATGCTGCGCGCGATGGGACCGGAATCCCTTGCGCCCCAGGCGCCGGCTTCGAGCAGGACGGCGACCGAGATTTTCGGATCCTCCGCCGGCGCGTAGGCGATGAACCATGCACGATGGCGCGCGGCAAGGCGGGCGAAGTTGGTGCGGTCGTCATACGCATTGGTGGTGCGTGAGAAACGTTCCGCGGTGCCACTCTTGCCGGCGATCTGGTACGGGAAGCCCTTGCCGATGCCGTAGCTGGCGCCGGTGCCCAGGTTGATCACGGCGACCATGCCTTCGTTGACCACCGCCCAGTCCTCCGGCTTGCGGATCAGCGAGGGCCCGGTCGGGTCGAAGATCGCGGGCACCTTCTTACTGTCCACCCCATCCTGCGTGTCGAGCAACAGGTGCGGCGCATACGGAATGCCCTTGCCGGCAAACGTCGCGGTGGCGTGGGCGAGCTGCAGTGGGGTCACCGACCAGTAGCCCTGGCCAATACCGGCAATGACCGTCTCGCCGGGATACCAGCCGCTGGCCTTGCCCGGATGCGTCTTCGCCTTCCATTCGCGCGACGGCAGGATGCCTTCGGATTCGCCGACCAGGTCGATGCCGCTCTTGCTGCCGAAGCCGAAGCGGCCCATCCATTCGCTGAAGCGATCGATGCCCATGTCCAGGGCGAGCCGGTAGAAATAGGTATTGGTGGAGAACTGGATGGCGCGGACCATGTTGACCACGCCATTGCCGCCGCGCTCGTCGTCGCGATAGCAGCGCGACTGGCCGGGGATGCAGAACTCGCCGGTCGAGAGCACGGTGTCGCCCGGGCGACGAATGCCGAGGGCGAGACCACCCAGGGCGATGAACGGCTTCACCGTGGAACCGGGCGGATAGGTGCCCTTCAGCGCACGGTTGATCAACGGCTTGTCCGGCCCGGTGGTCAGCGCGGTGTAGTCGGCATGGCTGATGCCGTTGACGAAGAGGTTGGGGTCGTAGCTCGGCACGCTGACGAAGGCCAGGATCTGGCCGTTGCGCGGATCGATCGACACGGCAGCGCCGGCGCGGCCGGCGAAGGCGTCGGTGGCGGCCTTCTGCATGCGCACGTCGACGGTCAGGTAGATGTTCTTGCCCGGTACCGGCGGCGTGGTGTCGAGCACGGACTGGACACGGCCGTCGGCATTGACCTCGACCAGCTCGTAGCCGGGCGTGCCATGCAGCAGGTCTTCGTAGTTGCGCTCGATGCCGGTGCGGCCGACGTGGGTGGTGCCCTTGTAGCGCGCTTCGTCCAGGCGCTCGAGGTCGTCGACGTCGATGCGACTGACATAGCCGACGACATGGGCCATCAGGGGACCGAGCGGATAGCGGCGGGTCAGGTAGGGAACCACGTCGACGCCGGGGAATCGCCATCGGTTCACCGCGAAACGGTCGATCTCGTCCTCGGTCAGTTTCAGCTTCAGCGGAATGCCTTCGAAACGCCGGCCGAGCTTGACCTGCTTGCGGAAGGTGCCGATATCGTCGTCGCTGAGCGGGATGACGTGGCCGAGCTTGTCCAGCATGTCGTCCATGTTGCCGACCTGCTCCGGCGTCACCTCGAGGCGGAACGCGGGCACGTTGTCGGCGAGCAGGACACCGTTGCGGTCATAGATCAGGCCGCGGGCCGGCGGGATCGCGCGCGGTTTGATCCGGTTCTGTTCCGAGCGCGCGGCGAATTCGTCGTGGTGGTAGACCTGCAGGTAGACGTAGCGGCTGATCAGCGCGGCCAGGCCGATCAGGATCAAGGCGAAGCCGGCGTAGGCACGGCGGCGGAACAGCGCGCTTTCGCCGCGGCTTTCCTTCAGCGAGAGATGCCGCCTCTTCATGCCTCGTGGATGCGCAGGCGCGCGCGCAGGTCGTCGAGGATCAGGAACAGGAAGGGCCAGATCGCGGCGCCGACGAAGGGCGACACCCAGTATTCGGCAGTCGGCACCGACTCACCGCTGAGCACGCGGACCAGCAGCAGGAGCACGCGGTCGTTGAGCAACAGGCCGAGCACGGCGAGCGATTGCTGCCACATCGGGAAGAAGCGCAGGCGCGAGCGGAAGCGCAGCGCGATGAAGACCATCGCGGTCAGGCGCAGGGCCTGCTCGCCGAGCATGATCCCGTCGAACAGGTCGGCGCCCAGGCCAATGCAGAAGGCGAGCCCGAGGGTGACCCGATCGGCCGATTGCAGCGCCCAGTAAAGCAGGATCAGCGCGGGCCAGTACGGCTTGAACGGTGCGATCGGGCCGGGCAAGGGCACGAGCATCAGCAGCAGCGACACCAAGAGGGTCGCCGAGAACCAGAGCAGGCGGACACGCTGGCGGTTCATGGCTTCACCGTGGAGGCCGGCGCCGGCGCGGCCGTGGAAGGTACCGGCGTGGTGCGCGGCGAAGTCACCGCCGGCAGCGTTGCCGCGGTCGGCGTCGGTGCCATGTCGGCCGGCGGCCCCACCGGCGCGGCGGCGCCCGGCGGGCCGGCGGGTTCGGCCAGGTCGTGCAGCAGGAGCACGTCGTCGCTGCGGTCCATATCGGCGGCCGGCGTGGCCTGCGCGGCAAGGAACATGCCCGACGGGGTCTGCGCGACATCGTGGATTTCACCGACCGGGAAGCCCGGCGGGAATCGTCCACCGAGGCCGGAGGTGACCAGGCGATCGCCGGCATGTACATCGGCCGAGACCGGGATGTTCGGCAGGGTCAGCATGTCGCCGGCGCGCGAACCGTAAGCCACGGTGCGCAGACCGGTCCGCTCGATGGTGACCGGGATGGCGTGGTTCGGATCGGTGATCAGCATCGCCGTCGAGGTGGTACGCATGACATCGACGATCTGGCCCATGATGCCGTGCGCGTCGATCACCACCTGGCCCTGCTTCACACCGTCGCGTGCGCCGAGGTTGAGCACGATGCGATGACGATAGGCGCCGAGGTCGACGCC
Organism: Luteibacter sp.; assembly: GCA_036009745.1. Taxonomy (GTDB): domain Bacteria; phylum Pseudomonadota; class Gammaproteobacteria; order Xanthomonadales; family Rhodanobacteraceae; genus Luteibacter. The sequence goes on from DASYLE010000144.1 coordinate 15,312, forward strand.
GATCAGGCGCGCGAGCTGCACGTTGAGGGCGAGACTGTGCTGGGTGTCGAGCAATTCCTTCAGCCGCTCGTTCTGCTGGGCGACCGAGGCCATGCGGTTGAGCTTGGCATTGGCCAGCAGCAGGTCTTCGCGCAGGCGCTGGTTCTGTTCGGTGAGTTTCTGCCGGTCGGCGAAGGCGACGGTGGCCGCGCGCAGGCCGACCGACGGCAGGCCGGCGATGCGGTAGACCGGCTCGATGATCAGCGAGGCGCCGCTACGCAACGCGGGCAACCAGCTGCCGCGATGGTCGAGCACCATCAGCACGCTGGCCAGCGCGAGATAGACGATCAGCCTGAGCGTGCCGGCGACGGTGCCGGCGAACAGTGGCGAGGAGCTGTCGCGGGAAAGGGCCACGGACTAGCACGCCCTCGCGCGAACACAAGCCTGCGCCGGTATGACGAGCAAGAGCAAAGAGCAGAGCAAGGCGCGGCGTTCCTTCCCCTCACCGTCACCCCGGCGCAGGCCGGGGTCCAGTGGCGACCACCGACCACCGAGGCCACTGGTTACCAGCCTGCGCTGGTATGACGAGCAAGAGCGAATAGCAGAGCAAAACAAGGCGCGCCATCCATCCCCCTCACCGTCACCCCGGCGCAGGCCGGGGTCCAGTGGCGACCACCGACCACCGAGGCCACTGGATACCAGCCTGCGCTGGTATGACGAGCAAGAGCGAAGAGCGACGGCGCAGCACGCATGCCCCTCATCGTCATGCCGGCAACGCTGGCATGGAACACGGCGATCAGCCGGCTCTTGCTCTACCCGGGGCCCCTTTGAGCGTGAGGTCGGGTCGGACGACAAGGCCTGCGAAGCAGGGGTCGGCATGGATGCCGACCGTTTACGACCGTACAGGGATGTACGGCCGTAAACCCCGGCCGACCCGGCCGCACCCGCGCAGCGGG
>DASYLE010000145.1:0-144424 GCA_036009745.1 Luteibacter sp.
GATACCCCTCCTGCCGGCTACCGCGACTGGAAGCTGATCTCCGTCGCCCACGAGGAGGGAGAACTCAACGATTTACGTGCCATTCTCGGCAACGACATTGCCGTCAAGGCCTATCGGGAAGGCACGCTGCCATTCCCGGACGGCGCGATCATTGCGCGGCTCGCCTGGCGATATGTTTCGTCGGAGGAAAACGACAAAGTCTTTGGTCGTAAGCAGTCCTTTGTCGCAGGCGCCCCGACCAACGTTCAATTCATGGTCAAGGACTCGAAAAAGTTCGCCTCGACCGGAGGCTGGGGCTACGTGCAGTTCAACGAGGGAAAGCCCGCCCATATGGACGCGCAGGCCTGCTATGCCTGTCATGTACCCGTCAAGGAACGCGATTTCCTCTTCACCCGCTATTCGCCCTGAGTCACCGTCGCCATGACCTCCGTTCGTTTGACCGACCTCGCCCATGGCGGTGGCTGCGGCTGCAAGCTCGCACCGTCCGTGCTTCAGCAACTGCTCGCCAACAAGCCCGCGGCGATGCCGTTCGCGCAGCTTTTGGTGGGCACCGAGTCCAGTGACGATGCGGCGGTATGGCAAGTGGATGAGCGCACCTGCGTGATCGCCACCACGGACTTCTTCATGCCGGTGGTCGACGACCCTTACGATTTCGGTTGTATCGCCGCGGCCAATGCGTTGTCCGATGTGTACGCCATGGGCGGCAAGCCGATCATGGCCCTGGCCATCCTGGGCATGCCACTGGACAAGCTGGACGTGGAAACCGTGCGCGCGATCCTTGCCGGCGGCGAAGCGATCTGCGCGCAGGCCGGCATCCCCGTTGCCGGCGGCCATTCGATCGATTCGGCTGAGCCGATCTATGGCCTGGCCGTGATCGGGCTATGCGCACCGGCCGAGGTCCGCCGGAACTCCGGGGCGCAGGTGGGCGATGCGTTGATCCTGACCAAGGGCATCGGTGTCGGCGTTTATTCGGCGGCATTCAAGAAGCAGGCGCTGCCGGCGGACGCGTATGCGGAGATGCTTGCCTCGACCACGCTGCTCAACCATATCGGCCAGCAGTTGGCCAAGGATGAGGACGTACATGCGATCACCGATGTCACAGGCTTCGGCCTGCTGGGGCATGGCCTGGAAATGGCGCGCGGCAGCAAGCTGCGGATCCGCATTCAACAGGCGAGCATTCCCTTTCTTGACCAGGCTGAGGCTTTGGCCGAAGCCGGCTTCGTGACCGGCGCCTCGAATCGAAACTGGCATAGCTATGGCGAAGGCGTCGCCCTGCCCGCCGGCTTGCCCGAATGGCGGCGCGCCTTGTTGACCGATCCGCAGACCTCGGGCGGCCTGCTGGTGGCGTGCAAGGCGGAACGGGCGGCGGCGATCCGCGCGACGATCGAAGCGGCTGGTTATCCCCGCGCGAGCATGATCGGTACGGTGACCGAGGGCACGCCGGGCATTGACGTCGTCTGACATGCCACCAGCAGAGTGGCGGAAGAGCATGGGAGTCGAACCCACCCGAGACAGTCTTATCTGCCTCACCCGGATTTGAAGTCCGGACGCCCCACCGGAGACGATGCTCTTCCATTCGATGCGTTCAGCCGAACAGGTCGACGTAGCGTGGCTGGACGCTGCGCAGGCTGCCGCGATTGAGTGTAACGCCTTGCCTGTCGAAGAACTCCAGTATCTGGATCGCGACTTTTCTACCACCACCAAGGCGATCGCGAAATTGTGCAGCGGTGAACCGGCCATCGGCCGCCTGCGCGGCGAGATCGGCCGCAATCATCACCATCTCGTGCATCGTCGCGCGCAGGAAAAAATGGTCGTGTGCGACTTCGTCGACCAGACCCAGTCGCGCCGCGAACTTCAGCAGGTCCCTGATGTCCTTTTCCGGCCGAGCCAGCGCCCCGGCGATGTCGCGCACTCTTGGCGGGCAAAAGTGAACCTCCCCACCCAACAACGGGGCGATACGCTTCCATGCCGCCTCGCGTTCCGGGGTGAGTTGGAGCGAATGGCTGGCCAGTCGCACGAAAGAACCGTCGCGCAGCACGCGGCTAGAGAAATCCGCATGCTGCAATGCCAGCGCGAAGACCCCGACAGGCAACCTGGGTTGCAATGCCAGCCGCAGTTTCTCCCTGCCCGGACCTTGCAGATCCGGATGGTTCGCATGGAAGGTCTGGAGATATTCAAGCAGGCTGGCGGCGAAGGTTTGCCAGTGTGCGTGACTGATCGCGATGTGTTCCTCGCCGCTGTGGAGGACGATAGGTGTGAGAGCGGCAACGATCTCGTCTTTCCTGGCGCCAGAGAGCGCGCGATCCCTCGCGAAAGCCGAGATATCCCACGCGAACGGAGGTGCATCGAGCAAGGCGGCGAAGGCCTGGCGCGCATCGGTGATGGCCAGCGCGGCACGCTGCGCCTCGCGTTCGGTGGTTCGCCGCCGCCGCGAAGGTGCCCGTAGATCGAGGAATTGGCCGCCCCCCATCGTGCGTTGCGCGGAGACATCGCGCAGCACGAAGCGGTCAAGTACGGTGGCGGCGATCGACCGGTCCAGTACCAGCTGGACATCGGCGGCGCAGCCGGGCAACAGTTGTTCGCCTTCCAGCACTACAACGCGAACGCCGACCTCGACGGCGCCATGGTGCAGTCGGGCAGGAAACCATTGACCGATCGGCCTGGGTTCGTCGGGCAGGAGCCGAAGGCGCGCGTCGATGCGATCGGTCGGTGCATGCAGGCGCGGATCGACGACCATGTCGCCGCGATGGATCGCATCCTTGGCGATCCCTTCGCCGGTGAGGTTCAGCGCACAACGGTCGCCAGCCCTGCCACGCTCCACCGGACGGTTCTGCGCATGCAGCGAACGCACGCGCGCGGTAAGCCCGGACGGGCTGAGCAGCACATGGTCCTTGACCTGCACCACGCCGGATAGCACGGTGCCGGTCACCACGACACCGATGCCCGGCAAGGTGAACACGCGATCGACGGCAAGGCGGAAGCCTCCGTCGGCGGCCCGTTCGCCCAGCATGCGCGCCTCGGCGGCAAGCCGATCGCGCAACGCGTCGATGCCCAGGCCGGTGGTTGCGGAAACCGGCAGGACATCGGCGTCTTCGAGCACAGTGCCCACGGTGGCTGCGCGGATCTGCGCACTCACGTCGGCCAGCCTTTCGGGCGTGGCCAGATCGGCCTTGGTGAGCGCGATCAAGCCCCGACCGATGCCCAGCAGGTCCAGGATCGCCAGGTGCTCCCGTGTCTGCGGCATCACCCCGTCATCAGCGGCCACCACCAGCAAGGCGATATCGATACCGCTGGCACCGGCCACCATGGTGTGCACGAAACGCTCATGGCCGGGCACGTCGATGAAGCCGAGGATGAGGTCGTCTTCGCATGGCAGGTAAGCGAAGCCCAGGTCGATGGTGATGCCGCGGGCTTTTTCTTCTTTCAGGCGGTCGGTATCGACGCCGGTCAATGCCTTGACCAGCGACGTCTTGCCGTGATCGATATGGCCCGCGGTGCCGACGATCATGGAGCGTCGGCGGCCAGGCCGTCGAGGTCGAGTTCGGCCAGGGCTGCCAGGAATGGCGTTTCCTCCGCCTCGGCAAGGCAACGCAGATCCAGATGCAGGGCCCCATCGGCGACCCGGCCGATGACCGGCCGCGTCAACCCGCGCAACGCCATGGCCAGGCGTTCCAGCCCGACCTGGCTGCCGCGCGCATGGATCAGCAGTGCGGCGCTGGCCAGCGTATCGAGCGGCAATGCGCCGGAGCCGACCTGGCTGAGGCAGTCACCGACCTCGACCGCGAAGGCAGTGCCGAGCCGTTCGGCCACCGGCGCTTGCAGGCGTTGCGCCTGGGCTTCGATGTCGGCCTTGCCGCGGGCCAGGAAGCGTAACGTGGGCAGCCGTTCGGCGAGGCGATCCGGGTCGCGATACAGGTTCAGCGTGGCCTCGATAGCGGCGAGGCGAAGCTTGTCCACGCGCAGCGCGCGCTTCAGTGGATTGCGGTTGATCTGCTCGATCAACACGCGATCGCCGACGATGAACCCCGCCTGCGGTCCGCCCAGCAATTTGTCGCCCGAAAAGGTCACCAGCCGCGCGCCCTCGCCCACCGCCTGGCGCACCGTGGGCTCCCTGGCCAGCCCGTAACGGGACAGGTCAGTGAGGTTGCCGGAACCCAGGTCGTTCAACAGCGGCACGCCGGCGGCATCGGCGATCGCAGCCAACTCATGCGCGCCGACCCCGGCGGTGAAGCCCTGGATGCGGTAATTGGACGTATGCACCTTGAGCACGAGGCCGGTGTTTTCATTGAGCGCGTTGCGGTAATCGGCCGGATGGGTGCGGTTCGTGGTCCCCACTTCGACCATGCGCGCGCCGGCTCGCACCATGATGTCCGGCATGCGGAAGGCGCCGCCGATCTCGATCAGTTCGCCGCGCGATACCACGGCTTCGCGCCCAAGCGCGAAGGTGTTGAGGCAAAGCATCACGGCCGCGGCATTGTTGTTGACCACCGTGGCATCTTCCGCGCCGGTCAGTTCGCAGAGCAGGGAACGCAGGTGGTCATCGCGCTCCCCGCGCGCGCCGCCGGCCAGATCGTATTCCAGCGCCACGGCGTGGCGCATCGCCTGCACGGCCGCGTCGATCGCGGCTTCGGCCAGTACCGCTCGGCCGAGATTGGTGTGCAGGACGGTGCCGGTGAGATTGAATACCGGGCGCAGGCCCGGTACATGCGCCTCCAATAGCCTTTGTGCCCGCTGCGCCAGTTCGGTGGCGCCGGGCGCCGGGGCGGAAACCGCGCGCAACGCGGCACGTGCTTCGTCGACGGCCTGGCGAATGGCGTCGGTGGTGGGGACACGTCCGTAGCGTTCCAGCAGCAAGGCCGCCTCCGCCGTCGCCAATACGGTGGCAACTGCAGGAAGGTGGCGCAGTGAGGCAACCTCAGGTTCTGCCATGGCACTTATCCAGTGACATCGCCTGGCTCCAGGTGTCGATTCGGAAGCGCGGCGACGAAGACTCGGCTTGTCCCTTATGCTGCGATGCGGGCTGGATGGGGTCAAGGCAAACCGTCGTGGCCATGGTGACTTTGCCCGGACGCCGTAGCAAGATGGCCGTCGCACTCATTGGAAAGCCGTGCCCTCCCCGCAGCGCATCTGGCCTGCGGCGTCCGGTGGGCAACCTCGTGCCCTGTAGGGCCGTCATGTCCTGACCGTTCGCCGGAGGGATCCATGCCCGTCGCTTCGCAGGCAGCGCGCACCGTGCGCTGGTCCGTGTTCCTGTTCCTATTGCTGGCCGTGGCCGGCCTGTTCTACGTGAAGTGGTATCCGTACTACGGCCGCGCTTTCGTGGCCGCCTCCCAGCATTCCATCGGTCATTCGATCCTGATGGGCGATCAGGCGAGCGCGCCGGCCCCGTCCTGGAGTGCGGCGCTTGGCTATGCGCTGGCTTACGGCAACGCCATCTGGAAGGCGATGGTGCTTGGCCTTTTGCTGGGCTCGGGCGTCCAGGCCTTGCTGCCGGCGAGCTGGGTGCAGCGCGTACTGGGCGGCCGCGGTTTCGGCAGTGTGCTGGCCGGCGGCCTGCTGGCCATGCCGGGCATGATGTGTACGTGCTGCGCGGCGCCAGTGGTGGTGGGCTTGCGCAAGCACCAGGCAGCGCCTGGCGCCGCGGTCGCCTTCTGGCTTGGCAACACCATGCTGAATCCCGCGACCCTGATCTTTACCGGCTTTGTACTCGGCTGGCACTGGACCTTGTTGCGGATACTGCTGAGCGTGCCGATGGTGTTCGGGCTGGGTTATCTGGCCAACTACATGGCGGGGCGGAACGCACCGGTGGCGGTCGGATCGCCGCCGATTGAGCCGGAGTCGCGCTCGCTGGCCGAAGTGGGCAAGCGCTGGGCCGAGATCTTCGTGCGCATGACCGTGCGGCTGATTCCCGAGTACGTGGTGATCGTCTTGCTGCTGGGTGCGGCGCGCGCGTGGATGTTTCCGCACATCGGGCCGGACATCGGCGATCAATGGTTCTGGATCGCGGCCCTGGCGTTGGCGGGCACGTTGTTCGTGATTCCGACTGCCGGTGAGGTACCCATCGTGCAGGCGATGCTGGCCCTGGGCCTGGGGGCTGGGCCGGCCGCGGCGCTGCTGCTCACCTTGCCGCCGGTGAGCCTGCCGTCGCTGACCATGCTTGGGCGATCGTTTCCACTGCGGTTGCTCATGGCGATCGCCGTGGCGGTGGTCGGCTTCGGCATCCTCGGTGGCGTGCTGGCTTCGCTGCTGGGCATGCGCTGAGTGCGCGCGTCGTCGCGGCGATGCCCTACCCGGCTGCGGCTTCGCTATCGCCAACCAGGAGCAACGGGTTCGGCGCGTGCCGGGAGAAGCCCGCTTCGGTAATCAGCAGGTCCAGGCCCAGCGATGCGAGATCGTCCGCGTATGGGTCAGCCTGCATGTCCTGCAGCTGGTAAAGCAGCTTGGCATAGGTATGGCAATCGCCGCAGGTCTCGGCCTTGACCACACCGGTGTCGCCTTCGATGCCTTGCAGGGACAGCCGACGCGTGCCACCGCAGGTGATGCACACCGTGCGGACGTGATTCCACGCCGTGGAGCACAGCGAGCAATACAGGTAGCGAACACCGGGCGTCATGCCGCTGGCGGTGATGACGCCGGCTACGGAAGGCGAGCCGCAGCACGGGCATAGCGCCCGTTCTTCGAGCAGGCGCAAGTCCTCCACCTTGAGGCATGCCGCCGAACAGGTGAAGTAGACCTGCAACGCGGCGGCGACAAACACGGCGGGGCCGGCATCGGCGGCGGTCAGGCCGCCGCGCAGGAAATGATCGGCCAGCCTGTCCAGGGTTGCGGCCTCGCCGTGCCGCAATTGCTCCATGGCGTCCTGCGTGGCAAGCGGCAGCTCGCTGCTGTCGAGATGATCGAGCAGCATGGCCAGCCCTTCGCGCCAGCTTGCTTCGCGACGATGACTATCCGCGGCCAGCGGGGGCAACCGGGCCTCCACTGACTGTGCCACGACGTCCGGGCTCAGCCCACCGGCGGGAGCCAGCGTGGTTGCCACGGCGTGCTGAGCCTCGGCCAGCCTCGCCATGAAACGCAGCCACGCATCCATGGGGTGCCCGGCCGTAAGACGCTGCAGCCGCTGTGCCGTGGCGGCGAAGCGCCTGGCCGGATCGGCGAGTACGATCGGATCGGGTGCCTTGACGCCGGCGTGATTCGGCCCCGTCCATTTGGCATTCGGTGGTGCTTCGGCTTGCTTCACGGACGCTTCCTGACGGTTGTCTTGTCATGCTGGCCAGCAGCCAGTTGCCAAAGCCATTTGCGGTGATGCCGCCAGGCCCAACCCGGGGTCACATAGCCCTGGGTCATGGCCCGCACCGAGTTGCGAACCCAGATCGCCGCATAGACATGGATCACCCAGACCAGGATAGCCGCGATCGCCGCCAGGCTGTGGATCAACAAGGCCGCGCGCTGTACCGGGATCGAGGTAGCCTCACCGAAATACACCTCCCAGATCACCAGGCCGCTGAAAAACAGTACCGGCAGCAGCAGCGTCATCGCCCAGAACACGAACTTTTGCCCGGCGTTATTGCGACCGACCGGCGGCACGTGTTCTTCGTCGTTGACCAGGACACCCTTGATCGACTTCATCCAGGCAGCATCATCCCGGTTCACCAGGTTCTCGCGCCAGAACTGGACGATCAAGCCGAGGTAACTCACCAGCAATACGACACCGATCCACGGATGCACTGCCCGTGTCCATTGCCCGCCACCGAACAGGCCGGACAGGAAAAACAGCATCGGATGGAACATCGACAGGCCCGACAACACCAGCAGCACGAAGCAGATGGCGGTGATCCAGTGGTTGACCCGGTTCGCCACGGTGTAGCGGATGATCACGGTGTCCGGGCGGCTCATGGCAACTTCTCCGTTTCCGTTTCCGTTTCCGATTCATGCAGGACGCGCTCGCCCTCGATCTCGTCCTCCCCGGTGACCTCGTTCGGGCCAATGGTGACCGCGTGGAAGAACCCGGCAAGGGCGGCGGCCGCGATGCCAAACAGGGCCAGCGGCTTGAGGAAGCCTTTCCACGTCTCGACCACCGCGCTTATGTGCGGTTTGTCGGGCAGGCCCGAGTACAGCGAGGGTTTGTCCGCGTGGTGCAACACATACATCACATGGGTGCCGCCGACTTCCTGTGGGTCGTACAGGCCGGCGTTCTCGAAGCCGCGGGATTTCAGGTCGACGATGCGCTCTTCGGCCCAGTCCTTCATGTCGGTCTTGGTGCCGAACAGGATCGCGCCGGTGGGGCATGCCTTGACGCAGGCCGGCTCCATCCCGACCGCTACACGGTCGGAGCAAAGCGTGCATTTATACGACTTGTGATCCTTCTTGCTGATCCGTGGGATATTGAACGGGCAGCCTTTCACGCAGTAGCCGCAGCCGATGCACTTGTCGCTGATGAAGTCGACGATGCCGTTGGCATACTGCACGATGGCGCCGGGCGCGGGACACGCTTTCAGGCAGCCCGGATCCTCACAGTGCATGCAGCCGTCCTTGCGGATCAGCCACTCGAGGTTGCCCTGCTCGTTCTCGTACTCGGCGAATTTCATCAGCGTCCACACGCTGGGCCCCAGGTCCAGGGGGTTCTCGTAAGACCCCTCGAAGTGGCCGATCTCGGGCCGCAGGTCGTTCCACTCCATGCATGCCGCCTGGCAGGCCTTGCAGCCGATGCAGCGGCTGACGTCGATGAGCTTGGCGACCTGGTCCTCATGGCTGCGCGCCATCGGAGGCGTCATCGTCGAGGCGGAGCGGCGGACATAGTCTTGCGATTGCAGATCTGACATGACTGTTGTCCTCAGGCTGCCGGTGCGATGGTCTTTTCAACATTGACCAGGAACGCCTTGAACTCCGGCGTCTGGGTGTTGGCGTCGCCGACGGACGGCGTCAGCGTGTTGGCGCCGTAGCCTTTCCTCGCCTGGCCGGTAAAGCCCCAGTGCAAGGGCACGCCAATCACGTGGGTCGGCTTGCCATCGACCGTGAGCGGCTTGATGCGCTTGGTCACATAGGCCTTGCATATCACTTCGCCACGCTGCGAAGACACCTTCACCCAGCCGCCCTGCCCGATGCCTTTCTCTTTGGCCAACACCTCGCCGATCTCGATGAACTCCTCCGGCTGGAGGATCGCGTTGATCAGCGCGTGCTTGGTCCAGAAGTGGAAGTGCTCGGTGAGACGGTAGGTGGTCGCCACGTACGGGAAGTTCCTTGGGCTGCCGAACGCGGCACGGTCATCGGCGAACACGCGGGCCATCGGGTTGTTGGACACCTTCGGATGCAGCGCGTTTTCCACCGGGGACTCAAACGGCTCGTAATGCTCCGGGAACGGACCTTCGGCCATCAATTTGCGGGCGAACAGGCGGCCCAGGCCTTCGTCGTTCATGATGAACGGACTGACGCCTGCCGAGGGAGCCAGGGTCGGTGTGTAGTCGGGCACATCGATGCCAGCCCAACGCGTGCCGTTCCATGAAATGACCGGCTTGGCCGGGTTCCACGGCTTGCCTTCCGGATCGGCGCTGGCGCGGTTGTACAGGATGCGCCGGTTGGCCGGCCACGCCCACGCCCAGTTCGGGGCAATGCCCTGCTCGCGTGGATCGGTAGCGTCGCGGCGAGCCATCTGGTTGCCCTTCTCGGTAAACGAGCCGGAGAAAATCCAGCAGCCGGACGATGTGCTGCCGTCGTCACGCAATTGCGCAAAGCCGTCCAGCAACGTACCCGCCTTGGTCACCACCCCGGTGGCCGGATCGGTGAGATCGGCCAGGGCGCGGCCATTCATTTCCCTGGCCAGGTCTTCCGGATCGGGGCTGATCGGATCGGTGTACTTCCACGTGAGGTTGAGGATGGGATCGGGGAACGCGCCGCCTTCCTTGCGATACAACTCGCGCATGCGATGGAAAATGCCGCTCATGATCCAGATGTCGGACATGGCGATGCCGGGTGCATCCGCCGCCTTCCAGTGCCATTGCAGCCAGCGTGCCGAATTGACCAGCGAGCCGTTTTCCTCGGCGAAGCACGTGGTGGGCAACTGGAATACTTCGGTCTGGATCTCGGCGGAATTGGCCGGGTTCTGCGGGCCGAAATCCTGCCAGAAACGCGAGGTCTCGGTATCCAGCGGATCCATGGTGACCAGGAACTTCAGCTTGCTCAGGCCGCGGCGGATCTTGCCGCGATCCGGGAACGCCTGCAGCGGGTTGAAACCCTGGCAGATGTAACCGGTCATCTGGTCGTTGTTCATCATCTCGAAGGCCTTGATGATGTCGTACAGCGGTATGTCGAGCTTGGGCAGCCAGTCGAAGGCCCAGTTGCTTTCCTGCGTGGCTGCGTCGCCATACAGCGCCTTCATCAGGCTGACGAAGAGCTTGCGGGTGTTCTGGTAGTAGCTGATCTGTCCGGGACGCAACGGCTTGAACTGCCTGGTCGACATGTAAATGTCGAAGTCGGTTTCCTTGTCGGTGGGCAGGTTCATGTAGCCCGGCATCTGGTTGGAAAGCAGGCCGACGTCGGTCAATCCCTGGATGTTGGAGTGCCCGCGCAAGGCATTCATGCCGCCACCGGCCACGCCGATATTGCCCAACAGCAACTGGATCATCGCCATGTTGCGGATGTTCTGCGAACCCACCGAGTGTTGCGTCCAACCCAGCGCGAACAGGCTGGTCATGGCTTTGTCCGGCGCGGCGGTGCTGGCGATCAGCTCGCACACATGCAGGAACTTGTCCTGCGGCGTGCCGGAAATGCGCGACACCATCTCCGGCGTGTAGCGAGAGACGTGCTGCTTGAGCAGGTTGATGACGCAGCGCGGATCCTGCCAGGTGTCGTCGAACTTCGCGAAACCATCGTTGCCAAGCTCGTAGTCCCAGCTCGATTTGTCGTAGCTGTGGGTTTCCTCGTTGTAACCGCTGAACAGGCCGTCTACGAAGCTGAAGTCGTCCTTCACGATCAGGCTCGCGTTGGTATATGCGCGCACGTACTCATGCTGGATAGCGTCTTTCTCCAGCAGATAGCGGATCACGCCGTTGAGGAAGGCGATGTCGGTGCCGGGGCGAATCGGCGCGTAGTAGTCGGCCACGGAGGCCGTGCGGGTGAAGCGCGGGTCGACGACGACGAGCTTGGCGCCGTTCTCGATCTTCGCCTCGATCACCCACTTGAAGCCGCACGGGTGCGCTTCGGCAGCGTTGCCACCCATGACGATAACGACGTTGGCGTTCTTGATGTCCTGCCAGGTGTTGGTCATTGCACCGCGACCGAATGATGGGGCCAGACTGGCCACCGTCGGTCCGTGTCAGACGCGCGCCTGGTTGTCGAACACCACCATGCCCATCGAACGGACGGCCTTCCACGTGAGGTAGGCGGTTTCACTGGACGAGGCCGAGGCTGCCAGCATGCCCATGCTGGTCCAGCGATTCACCGTGTCGCCGGCTTCATTCTTCGTGATGAAATGCTTGTCGCGATCGTCCTTCATCAACCGGGCGATCCGGTCCAGGGCGAAGTCCCAGGACACTTCCTTGAACTCGGTACCACCCGGCGGACGATAACGTGGCGCCTTCAGTCGGGTGGGCGCGTGCACGATGTCCAGCAACGCCGAACCCTTCGGGCACAAGGTGCCGCGGTTCACCGGATGATCCGGATCGCCCTCGATGTGGATGATGTTGGAGCGCGCATTCTTCGCACGGTCGCCCATGCTGTAGATCAGAATGCCGCAGGCCACCGAACAGTACGTGCAGGTGTTGCGCGTTTCGGTGGCATGGGTGAGCTTGAAGGGCCGCACGGCGGCGGCTTGCGCCTCACCTGAAGCCCCGAAGCCGAGTACGCCCAGGCTCGATGCTGCCAAGCCAAGGCCTGTGAACTTGATGAACTCGCGGCGAGTCATGGGCATCGCGTGCGCTCCCGGGAAATCTGGCTGGACATAGCGCCCGCTATAGGGGCGTAGACGTGGCTCGACAATCTCCGTGCTGGCGACGGAAACGACCCCGCGGCCTGCTCAAAAAGGTAGCACAGGATCGGCCATCTCCGAGCGACGGGATTCACCTCATCGCGCCATGCCGGTTTTCGGCTTATATATGAAAAAACGGCTTTGTATTTCAGCCACATGGGTGACATATTGCAGGAACAGCATCAGCTCATGGGCGCACTCGATCGCCTCCTCGACTCCAGCAGCTATAAGACATTCCATGGTCGTCACGCCGCCTGACCCGAACGCTCCGCCCAGCATTGACCACATACCGCTGAAAAAACACGGCGTTCGTGGCTCATGAATCCGCCCTATGTCATCGACTGGGAAGGTATCGAACGCTGCTTTCCTCCGGGATTGGCCCCTTCCCCGCTGTTGCGCGACTTCTCCCATTGGCTTGGCGAGCATTCCTGGGGCAGCGTGGGTTGTTTTGACCTGCGCGGCAGCTTCAGTGACGACGCACCCATCCTCGATGGTCGTGCGTTACGCAGGGAGTTCGCACTCTTCATGAGCCTGCCGGATGGTTCCAGGGCAGGCTTCTGGTACCGCCCTGGTCTGGACCCGTTACACGCACCGATCGTCGGGCTTGGTTCGCAAGGGCAAGCGGGCATCCTGGCCGATTCGCTGGAGGCGTTCCTGGCAAGGATTGCGCTCAATGATTTCCAGGACGAAAACACCTGGAGCGATTTCGCACCGCACGAGGACGAAGAGGACGATACGCCCCTGCTCGCAGCGTGGCTGCGTCGCCGGCTAGCCACCGATGACCTCGCCAGCATCGCCGAACCCGTGGCGAATCGTCCCGACTTCAGTGCGCGGATGGAAGCATGGACACACGACAGGGAAAGCTATTGGCCGTCGCATCCGCTCATGGTGAAACTGTCCGGACTGCTGGGCGCATACCGTCCGAAAGGCAAGGAGCCCTGGCATCGAACGCACTTCGGGGCCGTGGTCGTCGGCAGTGCCTATCAGTTGCGCGTCTTCGAACGTGGTCCGCAGCCCGTTCCGGAGGCCGCGGAGATCGAACCGCTGTTACGTGCCCTGCGGACGGAAATGTGGCATGCCGACCGCGACATGGGTCTGTGGTTGAGCATCGAGTTTTATCTGTTCGCCGACGGCACGATCATGCCGCGCTTCAACTATGACGCCCGTTCAACCTACAGCGGCACCCTCATCGACCTTGCCCAGGCCAGCACCGACATGACACTAGCCCCGAGGTCGGAGCGTTGGGCACCTATCTGGCTTGCTGAGCGATCATATGGTGGCAGGAAGCCCGGCGAGACGCATTAGCCGTCCGATAACAATCTATAAATATCATATAGATAAATACTATTTCTCATCTTATATAGAGACCTGTGCATATTGCATACCTTGTATTGATTGCATGAATTGCTACTATTGCTACAATAGTCCTTGCCGGGAAGAGATCTGGTCCGGCCGGGAGCATGCATGAGCCGACTGAGTTACCTGGATATTTCTGCAGACACCCTGGCCGCGCACGTGACCATGGGCAATGTTCCATTGGCCGATGTAGCAAATGTTCCAGAACATGGCTCTGGCCTGCGCATCTATGCCTTTGACAATGCGACGCATGGTTCGCCCAGCTTGGGCGCTTTCAGCCTTTGCAGTCGACTCTTGACCAGCGTGGCGCACCGGGAATCGATATTTCGGCATACCTTGCGTGCGGAGCACTTGCACGTTGGACGACTTCTTTACGCATGCGACCTGGCAGACCAGCATCTGACGCATGTGGCCGTCAGTGAAATCATGGCATTGGCGCAGGAGTGGGTTGATCGCGGCCGTCATATGATGCTTCTGGATGTACGCGGCGATGACGTATCGGTCGAGAAGCTCCTCGACGAAGTGCCTGGAACCAGTCCGGACAAGATCTGCGCGGCAACGTCAGGCGGCGACGGGGAAGTGACTGCGGACCAAAATGCCAAGATCGCCTTTCGCGACGAGCTTCTGGCCAAGGGCTGGCCCGACTCTCATCTCGTTGCAAAACGTTCGGGCGTGCTCGGCAAGCCGAATCAGGCTCCCTACGTTAGCGGCCTTCGCAGCAGGAAGAAGATCCTCGGTGTCTGGTCCACGCCTGCGCAGACATTCGTGCACCCAGACTTTCAATTCGATGAGTTTGGCAAGGCGCGACCACTGATGAAGGCACTTCTTGCCATTCTTCCAGATGAAGATGACCGCGGCGGTTGGAATCGGGCTTTCTGGCTTTACTCACCGCATTCGCTACTGAATGGTGCTCTCCCAGCGGAAGAGTTCGCGATTGACCCCAAGCGGGTGATCGCTGCGGCACGTTCGCAATTTCAATCGGAAGGACCTGATGCACATTGGTAAATGGCTGGACGCCATTGTTTTCGGCCAGATGCCGAGTACCGAATATTGGCACGTTTATCGCCGTCCTCACGGCCCACTGAGCGCCAATCCAAACAGCCAGGCCCGGCTCGCCCTGGCTGACGGTGTGCACGGGATGTTCTACGTCGGTGATACGCCGGCGGCGGCGCTCTGGGAAGCCGTACTTCGACATAGCCAGCCAAGCAAAGGGCGCATATTCGCTCATCCCGCGGATATTGAAGGGATGAACCTCGCCCGCGTGCGGCTGATGACTCCCATACCCTTGCTTGACCTGCGCCATCCAGCCCGACGTGAACTGGTTGCTCACGACAGCGATCTCGATCTCGCATGGACAGCCCTGCTCCACCATCCAGTCCATGCCAACACGCATGCTGTTGCTGCAGCAGTACATGCTCAACTTGTCGCAGAGGGTCACGCACTCGCGGCCTTCGCCTGGCGATCGCGCATGGTTGATGGGGAATCGGTCTATCTGCTCTATTCCCCGCCGTGCACGGAGAGTGTCTGGACATGTGTCGGCGAAGTAGCTCTGGATGGCCCTGATGGTGATGCATGCATTTGCGCTGCCCTGTCTTCCATGAAACCGCCGCTCGCCTGGATAAGTCGCGCGCGAGGTGCTGCTTACGATCCACCCTAGCTATCTTGGTGGAGACCCGCGCCAGTTCCTCAGGCCCTCGAAACGCACAGCCCCCACAACACCAGTGCCACGGCGATAGTGATGGCGAGCGAGCCGCCTACAATCAGCACCGCGACTGTTATCTCCTGCAACTGGCTAGCCCGGTGTCCGGCACCGGCGATCGGCAGGGACCGGCTGGCGCCCCATAGCGCGGCAAGCAGCATGCTGATGAAGATGGCAAATAAACCCGCCACTGCCAGCACCTGCGTCGTTCGCCGCAGGCCGGGGGGCAATGCCACGTACTGCCACATGAGTCCCAGCGCCCATAGCGCCAGCCCACTCTGCAAGCCGGTGGTATGTGCCGACACTCCCAGGCGGGGACTGGGCAAGATCGGTATGGCCGCGCCGAGCAGCAGGCTGAGCAGGAACAGGATCGTGCCCCATATCAGGAATTGTTGAGGAATGGCGTTCATCGGTTGTCTCCTGGGAAAATCATGCAGGTCTCCGTCCCATGGGCAAGCAGCTTTCCGCGCTCGTCGAAGAGACGGCCTTCGCTTGTCGCGGTCCGGCTGCCGCGGTGGATCAGCTTGCCTTCGCAGTGCACCCTGCCGCTTGACGGCAGCACCGGACGAACAAAGTTGATCTTCATTTCGAGCGTCGTGTAGTTCTCGCCGGCTCTTAACGTCGTGTGGACGCAGTGCGCCATGGCGCCATCGAGTATCGCCGCGGCCCAACCGCCCTGGATCGAACCGACGGGATTGAAATACCGGGCCGATGGCCGGCCCGCGAAGATCACCCGGCCCTCCTCGACCTCGATCAGCTCGATATCCATCGTGTCGGTATAGGGAGCCGACGGATGGGCGCCGCTCAACATGTCGCGCAGGAAGGACATGCCGTCCCCGGCGACCAGAACCTCGCGTGAAACGACGCCAATGCGTCGAGCCTTGCCTGGGGAATGGTCCATCGGGTGCTCTCATATTTCACTGCGTCTCGTGTCGCTATTGTGCGTACGCCAGCGTACGTAAATAGGGACAATCCCGATGGATCCGACGGTGCTGTACTGGACGAAACTCCAGTACAGCGCGCGCTCATTCCCATCTGCATATGACCGCCGTAACTCGACTTGGCGTAACTGGATCGGTACGATTTACAGGAACCGTATCGGTAGAGGTTGGCGCGATGATCGAGGGCACCAAACGACCCACGCTTACGGAAGCGGCGATGGCGGCGATCCGCCAGAGGATTGCCATTGCGCCGGGCGCAAGGCTCCCGTCGATTCGCAGCCTTGCCGAGCAGCGGAAGGTTTCCAAGTCGACGATCGTCGAAGCGTACGATCGCCTTGCCGCTGAAGGAGAGGTCGAGGCAAGGCCGGGGTCGGGTTTCTTTGCTATGACGCGACCACGACCGTTCAAGCCCACGGAAGCTCGTCCGCGGCTTGACCCCGCCATCGATCCGCTGTGGATCATGCGCCAGTCACTGGCCACTCGCGACGCTGCGTCGCAGCCGGGTTGCGGCTGGCTGCCTGAGTCCTGGCTGCCCGGCGACATGTTGCGGCGCGTGTTCCGCAGCGTGGTCAGCCAGGAGCGGGCCAACCTCACCGCTTACGGCATGCCGCAGGGCTACGCACCTCTTCGCGAACAACTGGCACACCGCCTCAACGAACGCGACATCGCCGCCGGACCGGACAACATCCTGCTCACCGATTCGGCGACACGCTCGATCGATATCGTCGGCCGTTTCCTCGCGCGGGCCGGCGACACGGTGCTGGTTGACGATCCTGGCTATTTCAACTTCCGGGCCATGATGCAGGCGCAGCACATCAACGTTGTCAGCGTGCCTTATACAAGGGATGGCCCTGACCTGGATCGCTTTGCCTCTGCCTGCATCGAGCATTGTCCGAAGCTCTACCTGACCACGGCGGTGCTGCATAACCCGACGGGCGCGAATGTCAGCGTCGGTACGGCCCACCGTCTGCTCAAGCTCGCCGAAGCGCACGACCTCACCATTATCGAAGACTGCATTTGCGCGGATCTCGATCCCCGCCCCTTGCCTGGCCTGGCCGCGCTGGACCGGTTCGAGCGCGTGGTCCTGGTCGGCAGTTTTTCCAAGACACTCGGTGGCGCACTTCGTTGCGGTTTCATCGCGGCACGCGGCGACTGGATGGAGGGACTTACCGATCTTTCGCTCGCCACGAGTTTCGGTGCAAGCGAAATGGCCGCCCAGACTGTTCATCGTCTCCTGATCAACGGCAGCTACCGACGCCACCTCGACACCTTGCGCCCGCGACTGGCCCAGGCCATGGGCTTCGCCACCGGTCAGCTCGACAGGCTCGGTTTTACCCTGTGGACTCGGCCAGATGCGGGCATGTTCCTGTGGGCGCAGCTACCGGGCGAACTGGATTCCTCCGAGGTTGCCATGCGTGCACTCAGCCAAGGGCTCATGCTGGCACCGGGCAATGCGTTCAGTGCTACGCAGACAGCGGGGCGCTATCTGCGCTTCAACGTCGCCCAATGCACCGAGAAGCGTGTGTTCGATGTCCTGGCGAGGGCGATGCGTGCTTGAAGGGCAGCACTCATAGGAAGGCAGAATGATCTTCGAGGATGTTACGTAAACCATTGACGGCCTCGCGGCGTATTTCGATCATGGGCAAGACGGCGATGGGGAAGTCACGGCCCCAAGGGACTCGCGAACAGGGTTCGCTCCCACAAGGTCGCGGCAACTTGCTCCTGTGGGAGCGAACCCTGTTCGCGAGTCCTTTGGGGCCAGACCTTCCAATCCGTTCGCGAAAGCGCGACCAGAGAGCCAGGCCCCATTCCGCCAAGCCCACATGAAACGTATCGCCGATCCCGAGTCGGCCTCTGGCCAGGCCAACTGCGCGCGTTACCAGCGCATACGAAAGCCCAGCGTCCCGGTCAGCGAATGGGAGTCGCCGAAGTGCTCGAGTCCGGTTTGCGCCTGCAGCTCGCCGTAAACCGAGTAGCGACCGCCGACCCAGTCCCGTGAGCCGCCGAGGCCGAAGCCGCCCCACAGCCGTTCGTTGCGTGTAGTGAAGTCGGTGCCGGCTACATTCACGCGCGCACCGTCGCCGAAGGCGCGGTACACGTTGGCAATTGCGTAAAGGTGGGTGTCGACTGCGCCGTTCGTACCCGCGTGGGTTTCATGGTAATCGATGGTGACGCCGGCACGGCTGGTAACGGCCTCGCCCCGCTGTTGCGACACGCGTGCGTCGAAGGCGTCGGAGAAACCATCGAACTGGGCGTTGCCGTAGCTCAGCTGCGCCTGCGGCACGATTGACCACTGGTCGTCCAGATGCAGCCGCCGCCCCACTTCCACGCCCGCGACATAGCCACTGCCCTTGTTGTCTTCCTCGAGTAATTGCGAGAGCGTGGTCGAGCGCAGTTCGGTCTCGAAACGCGTCCAGCGTACCTGCCCGTCGACATAGAAATCGTTCGCGCCATACCAGGTGAGTGAGGCCCCCGCGCCATAGGCATCGGTCTTGATCCGGCCCTGGCCGTAGACCGAGCTGACGTTTGACTGGTAACGGCCGAATTGCAGGGTCGCACCGCCGACCAGCTTGCCGTTCTCGCCGTCGCCCAGGGTGGTGTCGATGCCGGTTTCGGATTTCCATGCCGAGATGTCGTAGTCCGTGCCGCTGGTGGTGGTTTCCGGCTTGATCGTCTGGTCGCCGCTCTCCACGCGCATCCACAGACCTTCGTTGGGCGCCATGCTGTCTTCGGCCTGCTTGCCCGCCCACACGCGATTGCCGGTGCGCTGGAACAGGGTTTCAGGCGCGTTGACCTGCTGCAGTATGCCGGCATAGGCCTCGTACAGCGGCACGCCCGGCTGGTACAGCGGCTGGGTGGGATTGCCTGTGCCTGTACCACCGCCTGGACCACCATCGACCAGGGCCGAGCGCAGGTACCAGTCACCGTCATTGGGGTTCGCGTCCGCGCCCTTGTACAGGCGATACGCGTAGGCCCCGGCCACCACGGCCTGCTGGCCCTGGAAGACGTAATCGCCTTGCAGCGCGAAGTTGCCGTTGGAGGCGCCCTGCACGTCGATCAGCTTGATGCCCTGTGCCGTCGGCGCACCGGCACCGCCGACATTGTCGACGTGCACCGTGGTATCGCCCGACGTGCCGCCGCCGACGACCAGCGTGTCCGTTGCCGAATGGTCGTCACCCAGGGCCGTGTTGAAGTTCAACGTGCCGTTCTGACCGGCGTAGTCACCTTGCACGGTCAACGTGGCACCCGGCGCGGTGCCGAAGCGCACGGTGCCGGCATTGGTGAGCGAGGCCACGTGCTGTGCATGACCGCCCAGGTCCAGCGTGGCGGCCTGCTGCACCGTGAAGGCGGACGATGCGTTGAACGCATTGTCCGCCGCCGCACTGAGTGTGCCCCCGGCGACCGTGGTGGCGCCGCCATAGCTGGACGTAGCGCCCAGCGTGAGCGTACCCGCGCCGGTCTTGGTCAGGCTGCCGACACCGGTCACGGCGCCGTTCAATGTCAGCGTGGTGTCGTCGTCCGTATCGATGATGGCCGCATCGCCCAGGCCGATCGCCCGGCCGGACTGGAAGCTGCCGGTGGTATGCAAGGTGCCCGCATCGATCGAAAGGCTGCCTGTGGTCGCGCCGAGGTTGGCATCGCTCGATACCTGCAAGGTACCGGCATGGATGTCGGTGCCGCCTGCGTAGGTGTTGTTGCCGTCGAGCACCAGTGTGCCCAGGTCATCCTTTACCAGCATGCCGGCACCGGCGATGGCCGAATCGATCGTCGCGGTCATGCTCGCGCCCGCGGCGGTACCGTCGCCCACGCGGATGGAGAACGCGCCGCCGCTCATGGCCAGACCGCCACCGGCGACACGATAGCCGTCCGTCTGGAATTGCAGGCCCGACGCGGACACCTGGCCATTGGTGTCATCCACCGTCACCGTGCCGCCGGTACCGCCGAACACCGCGAACGACGCGTTCGAGTACGGGGCGTTGATGACCCCGCTCGCTTCCGTCCAGGAATCGTTGTCCGCCAGACGCCAGGTACCGGTGCCGCCGGTGATGGCGCCATCGTTCGCATGGCCCGGGCCATCCCAGAAGCTCAGTGTCAGGCCTTCGGTGTTCACCAGGTTGACCTGGTTAGCCAGCGATGTCTGCACGAAGACATCCGACGTCGGCAAGGTACCGAGGGCAAGACCGTTGTCGGTAAGCGTGCCGTCGTAGCTGAAGATGCGATACACGCCCGGGCCGAAGCTGCCGCCCGGCGTGGCCGACACATCGAGCGCGCCATCGAGCGTGAGATTGCCATGCACCACGGTCAGGTCGTTGGACGCACCGCCCGGCGCGGCCGCCTGGCCGAGTTGGTAGTCGAGCGTCGCGTTCGCACCCAGCGACAGATTGCCATTGACGGTAAGCGTGCCCGCCGCGCCGGCCGCGGCACCGGGACTCAGCGTGCCACCATCGGCCACGGTCACGTTGCCGCCGACGATACCCGTGCCGCCGAGCGTGCCCCCGCTCTGTACCGTGGTCGCGCCGGTGGCGCCGGTCTGGTCGCCATTGACCAGCAGCGTGCCAGCTTCCACGTCGGTGACGCCGGCATAGGTATTGGTACCGGTGAGCACCGTGGTGCCGATCCCCCGTTGCGTCACGCCGCCGGCACCCGAGACCTGGCCGTCGAAGGCATGGACATCCGAACGATTGAAGGCGAGCGTGCCGTTGTCGACGACATCGCCCATGATCGAGCCGGTCGTGCCGCCCTCACCCAGCTGCAGGACGCCGTCGGCAATGGTCGTGCCGCCCGTATAGGCGTTGTCGCCGGCAAGCACCAGGGTACCGAGGTCCGACTTGGTGAGTCCGCTGCTGCCGGTGAGCTCGGAAGCGATGGTCGCGGTCATGCCCGCGCCGAGCGTGGTGCCGTCACCGACGCGGATGACCGGTGCCGAACCCGTCAGTGCGATCGCATCGCCTTCCACGCGATAGCCGTCGGTCGCGAACTGCATGCCCACGCTATTGATCGCGCCCAGGCTGGCGTCGACGGATACCGTGCCCGCCGCACCCGCGAAAATCGCGAAGGCGCTGTCCTGGTAGGGCGCGTTGATGCTGCCATCGACGACGGTCCAGTTGTCGTTGCCGGCTGCGTTCTGCCATACACCGTCGCCACCCTGCACCTGGCCGTCGCCTCGCGCGCCATTGCCATCCCATAAATTGACGTTCAGGCCGGCGGTGTTGACCAGGTTCACCTGCTCGGCGATCGAGGTCTGCAGGAAGTAATCCGGCGAAGGGACCGAGCCGATGTTCAGGCCGTTATCGGTCAGCGCGCCGCCGTAGCCCATGATCCGGTAAATACCGGGGTCGAACGTACCGCCCGGAGGCACCGACACGTTGAGCGTGCCGTCGAGCGTCAGGTCCCCACCCACCTGCACCAGGTCGTTGAGCGGACCGCCCACCACATTCGCCTGGCCGAAGTTGACGTTGAGACTGGATGCATCGCTCAAGGCAAGACTGCCCTTGATGGCAAGCGTGCCCGGCGCACTGCCTACATCGCCCGGGCTGAGCGTGCCGCCGTCAGCCACGTTGACATCGCCGCCGATACTGCCCTTGCCGCCCAGTGTGCCGCCGGCATCCACCGAGGTGGTGCCGGTCGCCGCCGACTGGTCGCCGTTGACGATCAGGCTGCCGGCACGGACCGCGGTCGGGCCTGCGTACGCATTGTTGCCCGTGAGTACGATGGTGCCGCTGCCCTGCTGCTCAAGCGAACCGGTGCCAGTTACCAAGCCCGCATAGGTGGACGCATCGCTGCGATCGAAAACCAGCGTAGCGTTGTTGGCGATGTCGCCCACCACCGATCCGGTGGCTCCGCCGTTGCCCAGTTGCAGTGTGCCACTGGCTATGCTCGTCGCGCCGGTATAGCTATTGTCGGCGGCGAGGACCAGCACGCCACTGCCGTTCTTGGTCAGGGCACCGTTGCCGGTCATGCCGCCGGTCAGGGTCAGATCGCCCTGTGTATTGAACGTGCCACCGCCCGCGCCCAGCGTGACGTTGCGTGCCGAGGTGAACGCCGCGGTATTCAGCAGTGTGCCGCCGTCCAGCGACAGCGCCCCGGTTGCATTGCCGAGATTGGCGTCGCTGGACACCGACACGGTGCCCGCGTCGATCGCCGTGCCGCCTGCATACGTGTTGGTGCCATTGAGCGTCAGGGTGGCCGCGCCGATCTTGGTGAGCGCACCGGCGCCCGAGATGGCGCGGGCCATGATCAGGTTGGCCTGCGTATCGAATGTTCCGCCACCCTGGTTGATCGTGGTGGCGCGGTTGAGAGTCATTGCCGCTGTGTTGCGCAGGGTGCCGCCGTCGAAGCTGATGGTGGCTACGACGCCACCGAAGTTGGTATTGCTCGACACCTGCAGAACACCGCCATTGATGGCGGTACTACCCGTAAATGTATTGGATCCGGTGAGCACCAGCGTGCCGAGATCTTCCTTTATCAACTGGACATTGCTGCCGACCAGCGTGGCATCGATGGTCGCCGTCATACCCGCTCCCGCGGCCGTGCCGTCGCCCACCCGGATAATGTCCTGCCCGGTAGCCAGCGTGAGGTTGTCGCCCGCGATGTGGTAGCCGTCCACGGCGAACTGCATGCCCGACGTGACCACGGGACTGGACAGGGTCGTGGTGTCCACCGTCACCGTGCCGGCGGTGCCGGCGAAGATGCCAAACTGGTTGTCCGCATAGGGCGCATTGAACTGCCCGGTCTGATCGGTCCAGTTGTCGTTGCCCCTGCTGCTCTGCCAGACACCGCTGCCGCCATCGATGGCGTTGTTGGCGTGGCCGTTGGGGCCGTCCCAGAAGTTCAGCGTCAGTCCGTTGCTATTGAGCAGGTTCACCTGGTGCGCCATCGAGGTCTGCACCTGGTAGGTGCCGGCCGGCGTCGCGCCTATCGCCAGACCGTTGTCGGTGAGCGTGCCGTCGTAGCTGATGATGCGGTACAGGCCCGGACCGAAACTGCCGCCCGGCGTGACGGCCACATTGAGCGCGCCGTCCAGGCTGAGGTTGCCATGCACCACGGTCAGGTCGTTGAGCGGCCCGCCGACCACGTTGGCCTGGCCGAACTGGTAGTTCATCGCCGAACTATCAGCCAGCGACAGGTTGCCATTGATCGTCAGCGTGCCGGCCGCCGTGCTGGAGGCACCAGGGTTGATCGCGCCACCCTGCTGCACTGTCACGTTGCCGCCGAGGATGCCGTCGCCGCCGAGGAAGCCGCCGGCCTGCACGGTGGTATCGCCAGTCGCGGCGGTCTGGTCCGCATTGACCAACAGCGTGCCCTTTTCGACCGTGGTGGCGCCCTTATAGGCATTGGCGACGCTGAGCACCGTGGTACCGGCGCCACGCTGGGTCAGGCCGCCGGTGCCGGAGACCAGGCCAGCGAAGGTATAGACATCCGATCGATCGAACGCCAGCGTGCCGTTGTCGGCCACGTTGCCGACGATGCTGCCGTTGGCGCCACCGTTACCGAGTTGCAGCGTGCCGGCGGCGATGGTCGTACCGCCCGTATAGGTCTCGGTAGAGGCGAGCACGGTGGTGCCGCTGCCCTTCTGCACCACGTTTCCCGCACCGGAAATGGTGCCGACGACGATCGAGGTATCGGAACGGTCGAACGCCAGCGTACCGGCCGAAACGATAATATTGGCGCTGGCCACCGATCCGGTCGTGCCGCCATCGCCGACCTGCAACGTCCCGGCGTTGATGACGGTGTTGCCGGTGTACGTGTTGGTGCCCGTGAGCAACCACGTGCCCGCACCGTTCTTGCCCAGCGTGGTGATGCCTCCCGGACCGTCGATGATCGTGCCGCCCATCACGTTGTCGCCCGTGTTGGTGCCTCCGAGGCCGAGCGTGCGATTGCCGGTGCCGGCGTAAGCCGCCGAACCGGTGTTGCTGAAATCAATCGCGCCGGTACCGGACGATTCGATGACGCTGCTACCCGCCGACAGCGTGAACAGACGATCGGTGGTATCGCCGGCGCCGGTGTAACGCAGGGTGGCGCCATTGCCGATCACCAGATTGGCGGCGGCGTTCGACGAGGCGCCGATACTGCTTGCCTGACCGCCGTTGGTCAGGTGGTCGACACCCAGCACGCCCCCCGCGATCGTCGTGACACCGGTGTACGTACTGCCGGCATTGCGCAGGATCCAGGTGCCAGTGCCGGTCTTGCTCAGTGCGGTCGTGCCCGTGCCGTTCTCGGTGATCTGCGCGGCGAGGCTGTTATCGTCGGTGCTGCTCCCGGTGAGCGTGACGGCCTGTGCGGTATTGGCAGCGGTGAACGCGATGGCGCCTGTGTTGGTGAACTGCACGGCACCGGTACCCGATGCATCCAGCTGGCTGGTGGCGGAGGGCCCCAGGGTGAACAGGCGGTCGGTGCTGTTGCCGGCACCCACGTACTGCAGGATGCCGCCGTTGAGTACGAGGTTGCCGGCATCGGCGGTGGCTGCGCCGATCGAGCCAGCCTGGCCGCCATTGGCGAGCGTGCTCACTTCCAGCGTGCCCCCGCTGACCGTGGTGGCACCGGTGTACGTACTCGCGCTGCCAGACAGGTACTCGATGCCGGTGCCATTCTTGGCCACGTTACCGGTGCCACTGATGACGCCTCCATAGGTGGCAGCGGCCGCCGTGCTGTTGCCATTCGCGATGGTGAACGTAGCGTTCGTCAGGTCGACGTTGCCGCCCGCCGTGCCGCCGCCGTTGAGGAAACTGGCGTTGACGTTGAAGCCGTTGAGGTCGAGCAGCGCGCCGGCGATGTTACTCAGGTTCATGTAGCCGGTGCTGAACGCATTGGTCGAGCCCGCGCGTAGCGTGCCGCCCACGACGGCTGTGCCGCCCGTATAGGTGTCGGTGCCGCTCACGAGGAGCGTGCCCGCACCCTGCTTCTGCAATTGGCCGCCGCCCTGGATCGGGCCACTGAAGCCGAGCGTGGTGGCGGCACTGGCGACGTTGATCACGCCATTGCCGAGGAGGTTGATGCCACGGTCTGTGTTGACACTCGTGCCCGTGTAGGAGAGCGTGCCGGCGTTGAGTGTGAGATTGGCGGGCAGATTGCTGGAGGCGCCGATGCCACTGGCCTGGCCGCCATTGGCCAGACAGTCGGTGCTGATGCCGCCGGAGGTGATGCTGGTGGCGCCCGTATACGTGTTGCCGCAGCCATTCATGACCTGCGTGGCACTGACCTCCGATACGCCGCCGACCCCGCTGATGGCGCCCGTGAACGTGCCACTCCCGTCGATCTGCAACGTGCTGCCCGTACCGAGGGTGACATTACCCGCGCCGTTCAATCCGCGGACCCAGGGCTTGAAGGTGGCCAGATCCAGCGTTGCGCCGGCGTTGACCGTCATGGGGCCCGTGCTCGAACCGTTGGCGGCGCCACCGAAGGCCTGGTTGGAACCGGCCCGCAGCGTGCCGGCCGTGACCACGTTGCCGCCGCTGTAGTTGTTGGTGCCGGAGAGCACAAGGATGCCGCCGCCATCCTTGGTCAGGCTGCCGGCGCCCGTCACGGTTCCGCTGTCCGTGAGCGTTGTGCCGCCTTGGGCGACGTCGACATGCCCGACGCCCGAGGTGAGCGTGAAACCGCGGTCGGTCGACGTGGTGGCGCCGGTGTACTGCAGGCCGCCGCCGGTTTGCAGCACGAGATTGGTCGGATCGCTGGTGCCTGCGCCGATGCCGCTGGCCAGGCCGCCGTTGGCCAGCGTGCCGGTCGAAAGCAGGCCGCCATTGACGGTGACGGGGCCGCTGTAGTCGTTGCCCGCATTGGACAACGTCAACGTGCCTGCACCGGTCTTGGTAAAGCCCGCATCGTCGGGACTGGTCACCACGCCGCCGAACGTCAGGTCGGCGGTACCGTCGACTTCGATGGCGCGTGACGGACCACCATCGACCAGGGTGAAGCCGCGGTCGGTACTGGCGGTCGCGCCGGTGTAGCGCAAGGTTCCGTTCTCGAGCACGAGGTTTGACGAGGCGTTACCCGATGCGCCAATCGCACTCGCCGCGCCACCGTTGGCGACGCTATTGAAGGCCAGCGTGCCGCCGGTCACCGAGGTCGAGCCGGTATAGGTGTTGGCGCCGGAGAGAGCCACCGTGCCCGTGCCCAGGCCGCCCACGGCGAAACTTGTGGCGCCCCCGTTGTCGACAATGGTCGACGCAATGCTGAGGGTGCCGGCACCGTTCTGCAGTACGCCGAACGGGCTGCCGCCGGCGCCTCCGGTCACGGAGCCGCCCTGGATCACCTGTGTCGCAGTGCCCGTCGTCGGCGCCACGATGATGCTGCCGTCGATGCCCAACGTGTTCGCGGCACCGACAGTCACGGTGGACGCCGCCGCTGCGGCGTACTTCAGACCGCCGAGCGCAACGTTACCGTTGACCGTGCTGAAGTAGGGCGTATTGGGGTTGCCACCTTCATCGCTGACGATGTCGCCCGTCAGCCACTGGCTGGCATCATCCTTGTTCGCGTAGTTGGTAAATGCGGTGATCACGCCACCGGCCACCTGCGCGTAATCCGCGCCGTTGACCGTGGCCCAGCCGCCGAGCGCGCCGTCCGCATGCGTGGTGGTGACCGTCGTCCCGGCACCGATGCCGAAATCCACCAGGCCGCCGCTGCGGTTGATCGCACCCAGACCGACGGTCAATGAACCGCCTGCGCCCGCCGTGCCGTTAACGCGGTTGTTACCCGCGGTTACGTTGAGGCCGTTGAAAGACTGTGAGTTTGCCGCGCTTCCGCCTTTGACGGAAAGCGTGCCGCCACCAAGGTTGAGCGTCGAACTGCCACTGATGATGTTGCTGGCCGGCGCGCCCGCCGCGGAGAAGTCCAGTGCCAGCGTTCCGCCACCCAGCGTGGTGGCGCCGGTATAGGTGTTGGCGCCGGTAAGCGTCTGCGTGCCCGCGCCCAGCATGGTCAGGCCACCGCTACCCGTGATGCTGCCGGCATAGGCCGTGCTGCCTGACGCAGCGTCGAGCGTAAGCGAGCCACCACCCACATTCACGATGCCACCCGTTCCCGCCAGCGACGGCGCCGTGATGGCGAAATTGTTGAGATCCAGCATGCCGCCGTTGACGATGACCGCCTTCGTGCCACTGAAGGCCGCGGCGGTGCCGGCGGTCAGGCTGCCGTTCGTCACCGTCGTCGTGCCGGTATAGGTGTTGGCGCCACCAAGCACCCACGTGCCGAGGGTGTTCACCTCGACGTTGCCAGTGCCGCCGATGACGCCCGCGAACGTATTGCTGCCGGTGTAGGAGCCACCCAGGGTAATCGCGTCTACACCACCGGTGACGAAACCGGCCGAGCCGCTCAGGGAGAGCCCACCTGCGCTGCTGTTGTTGGCGATGGTGTTGGCGCCATCGAAGGAATAGGTGCGATTGGACGATGCGGCGATCGCGCCCGTATAGGCCAGCGTGCCATTCTGCATGACCGTGCCGATCGCGGCCGTGCTGCCGCTGCCGAATGAACTATTGGTGCCGACGTCCTCCAGATCGGACGCATTGACCGTGATCGTGGTGATGTAGGAGGGACCTGTGTAGCTGCTGATGCCACCCAGGCTGATGCTGCGGCCCGCGGCACCGGTGTAGACAATCGCGCGCGGTGCCGTCGCGAGGGCACTGATCGAACCGTTCAGTACGATGTCACCCGACTGGGCCGTAAAGGTCTGGGCTGGCGTGTTGGAGCCGGACAGGAACATGTTCCCTGTGAGCGTCAGGGTACCCGTGCCGAGGTTCCTGAGGCCCGTGCCGCCGCTGCCGGTATTACTGAACTGCCAGTCGCGGTTGGACTCGGTGTCGCCACCGACATAGGTCAGGGTTCGCGCCGTCGCCCCGCCCGTGACGAATATCCTGCCGTTCGCTGTCGTGGTCGGCGCGCCGAGCGAACTGGCCACACCGAGGTCGTGGATCGAGGTGAAGTTATCGGTGCCGCCGCCGCTGAAGAGCGTCGCGCCGGTATAGTCGCTCGCATCGTTGGTCAAGTTGACGCCGCCGGCGATCGTCAGGCCGCCGGCGCCCGTGAAGCGAGCCGACCCCACGCCGGCGCCCGCCAGATTGATGGTGCCGCCGGTCAGCGTCACCATGCGGTTGGCACCAAGCGCGCCGGTGGCCGTAAGCCCCGTGGTATCGGCCATCGTGATGCCGTTGCTCGCATCGCCGAGGCCAGCATCGGTGGCGACGCTGAGCACGCCTCCCGTAATGCTGACGCCGCCACTGAACGTATTGGCCCCATTCAACGTCAACGTACCCGCGCCGGCCTTGGTGAGCCCCGCGCTGCCGGCGATGACCGAGCCGATGGTTGCCGCCCCCGTGCCGGTAGTGATGGTCGGCGTGGTGCCGGCCAAGGTGAGCGTATTGCCGGTCAGGGTGTAACCGGCCGTGTTGAACGTAAGCGCATTCGCGGTGATCGGCGCGGCCAGCGTCACCGTGCCGGCCGTACCGGCGAACACGGCGTTGTCGAGGGCCGCATTGCTCCAGGGCAGGAAGGGGCCGGCGACGCCGTCGTTGGCTGTGTTCCAGTAAATCGAGAGGGTATCCCAGGTGCCGGTGCCGCCGCTGCCGGCCGTACCGCCGTTGACGTCCCAGTACCGGTCGGCGGACAACGCTGCCGGCGCATAGAGCGCGGCCAGCGCCGCGAGCAGGCCCAGGCGCAACCCCAACGGACCCGGTGCGTTGCGCGAAGCAGGCCGCTGGTCCGTGATCGCCGCCGCGGCACGGCCGCGTCCCTTGCCGTGCCTTCCCGCCAGTTCGGAGGCCACTACCCATGTGTTGAGTGCCATGGACCAGACGATACGGAATACGCGATTCATCACTTTCCCCTGTCGATGTCGAACGAATTCGGACGTGCATGACCGGGCGCCGGCGATTCAACCTGCGCGCGCTCAGCCCAGCGCCACATGTCGGCGCTGTCATTCCAGGGGTGCATGCCAGTGCATGGCGCAAGACTTCGCGGCAATGACCCATGCGGCCAACGCCCATCATGCGCAGCGATATGTCACCCACCCTGTTCCTGACGCAGAAGCTCAGGCCGGGAGCTTATGGGGACGGTGCGTGCGAGCGATATCGACGCTGTCTCATTGGACGCGTCATTTTGTCTCCCCGTTTTCCGAGGCAAATATCGACAAGACGATGCATGTGCCGCCAGACATAGGCAGACGTCGTTGAAAATAGCGAAGACGTCACACTTCCTGCTGGCGATCATCGCTAGATTCGGCCGGTGTTTCGATCGGGCGCGACAGGGGGAGTTGTGGGATCAGGGGTGCATGTGTCCACGGAATGGGTCGAGCCTGATCGGCGCGATGACATAAGACTGACCGCAACGGCGCCGGTGCTTGAGTCCACTCGAGACCAGTACCTCGTGCAGTTGTACCTGGCGGGCTCGACCGAAGACCGCCGCAACGATCTGTCGATCCGTATCCGGGCCGGCGATATCGGTATCTTCGATCTCTCCCGCCCTTTTTGTACGATCGGCGATCCGGGTACCAGCGTATCCCTGATGCTTCCCCGCGGCCCGCTTGAGCGGGCTAACAAGGGCAAGAGCCTGCATGGCATCGTGATGGCGTCGGAACGGCCACTGACCCGCATCCTCGCCGACTTCATCCTCGGCGCCTGTAAAGTCGCGCCGGAACTTAGCGATGCGGAAGCGATCGCCGTGGAGGGGTCACTACTCAGCCTGCTGGTGATGGGCCTGGCCCCGTGGCGCTGCGATACATCGACCGACAGCGAAGCGCTCACGCAGACGTTACGGCAGCAGGCGCTGGAGTTCATTGAGGCCAATCTCTACGAACGAACGCTCGGTCCCGCGCTACTGATGCAGCGTTACCAGATATCGCGGGCGCATTTGTATCGGATCTTCGCCGGTATTGGCGGCATCGCCAAAATCATTCGCGACAAGCGCCTGGATGCGGCATACCGCGAAATCACCGGTGGTTCGAAGATACGCGGCAGGTCGATCACCGAGGTCGCTCTTCGCCTTGGCTTTTCCAACAGCAGCCAGTTCACGCGGGCATTCCATCGTCGTTTCGCCATGACGCCGAGCGAAGCGCGGCAGGACGCCCCGCGCTTCCGCCACCTGGCCAGGTCGATGCCGGGGCTGCAGGATCACTTCGCGCGATACGCCGGCAGCACTATCTGACCCGCGTCCGACCCGCGGATACTACCCGGGCGAAATTTCGTTAATTCCCTTCCTCTGCATAGCAGATTCAGGGGCATTAGTCCCTTTTGGGTAAAAAGGGTATATTTCCCTTACCGAAGTGAGGAGTGACGTCATGGCCATGCCCCTGAAGCTCGGCGCGATCGAAGACCTGCCCCACACGCCCGCTTCCGACGTAAAGAAGCTCGGCTGGCGTGGTGTCATGAAAACGGTTGGCCGCGCGGGCAGTGTCGTGGTGACCAACCACAATGAGGCCGAGGCAGTCATCCTCTCGATCGACGAATACGGCGCCATCTTGCGCGCGTTGCACGACGCTGGATCGAAGAACGAAGCGGCACTCGATGTGCTTCGCCATCGATTCGATGAGCGCCTGGCGTCATTGCAGGCTGACGACGCCGGCGAGCGCCTTCGCTCGCTGATGCAAGGGCCAACAAGGCTCGGCGGAAAAGTCAAAGCCGGCGAGAGTCATTGAAGGCGCGCCCCGTTCTCTATGTCCTCGCGGGTACGAACGGCGCGGGCAAGAGTTCGATCGGCGGCTATCGACTGGAGCAGGCAGGGCTGACATGGTTCAACCCGGATACGTTTGCGCGTGAGCTGATGATCGATACGGGTTGCGATCAGACGCAGGCCAATGCCATCGCGTGGCAGGAAGGCATGCGGCGCCTGGATGAGGCGATCATCCAGGGCACCCATTACGCTTTCGAGACGACACTAGGCGGTCGTACCGTGCCTGCCAGGATTATAGAAGCGACGAAAACGCATGATGTGCTGGTGTGGTTCTGTGGATTGTCATCCCCCGAACTACACATCGCTCGCGTCAAGGCTCGCGTGGCTGTCGGCGGCCATGATATTCCCGAGGCGAAGATACGGGAGCGTTACTCCACGGCGCTGGAGAACCTTATCGCGCTCATGCCGCACCTTGACCACCTGCAGGTGTACGACAACAGCGCTGACGTCGGGCCGGGCGAAGCTATTTCCGATCCGATGCTGGTAGCCGAGTTGGAAGCCGGAAGACTCGTCTCGCCCCGTCTGGATGACGTTGCCGCTCTCGAACGCACGCCATATTGGGCGAAGCCATTGCTTGAAGCAGCGTTCTCGGTGAACGTTTAACCCGTCTGCCTGGGTCGACCGCCAACCCATGACCCCGATGCCGCCGCATTCACGAGTGCGTTTCACAGGCCAGCCGCCCCTCCCTTTTCCGGCCCTGGGGTACGATATCGGGCACGAATAAGCGCCCGGCCATATCCTGCGCCCGGGCAGATACCGCAGGTTGTCCGTTCCGGACGCATTGCTCGGCAATGAGGGCCCACGTGTATGGATATGTTGAAGGATTGGAAGTTTACCCGTCGCGAGATGCTGAAGATGGGGGCGGCCTCTGTCTCCGCGTTGGCCGTGCCCACGATTGCCGCCTCGCCATCCGCGACGGACGGCGGACGTCAACCGGTGATGGCGAAGGTCGCGATGGAGGTCAACGGCAAGGCCGAGGCCCTCGAACTGGATACGCGGACGACGCTGCTCGATGCCTTGCGGGAACACTTGCACCTCACCGGCACCAAGAAGGGTTGCGATCACGGCCAGTGCGGCGCCTGTACGGTCTTCGTCGACGGCCGTCGCAACAATGCGTGCCTCACCCTTGCCGTGATGCACCAGCATGCGAAAGTCACCACGATCGAGGGCCTGGGTACGCCCGGCAACCTTCATCCGATGCAGGCGGCCTTCATCAAGCATGACGGTTTCCAGTGCGGCTATTGCACCCCTGGGCAGATCTGCTCGGCCGTGGGGGTGCTGGAGGAGATACGGCAGGGCATTCCCAGTCACGCCAGCGGCGACATCGTCGCCAAAGCGCAGGCGACGCCGGCGGAAGTCCGCGAGCGCATGAGCGGCAACATCTGCCGCTGCGGTGCCTACTCCAATATCCTCGATGCGATAACCGAAGTCGCGGAGGGCGCGGTATGAAGCCGTTTACCTACGAGGTCGCCGAATCACCCTCGGCAGCGGCCGCAGCCGCGGCGCACACGCCCGGTGCGCGATTCATTGCGGGAGGGACCAACCTGCTCGACCTGATGAAGATCGGTGTCGAGGAACCCACGCACCTCATCGATGTCAACGCGCTGGACCTGGCCAGGATCGAGCCGACCGCCGACGGCGGCTTGCGCATCGGCGCATTGGTTCGCAACACCGATCTGGCCGCCGATCCGCGTGTGCGGAAAGACTATGCGCTCCTGTCGCGAGCGTTGCTGGCGGGTGCATCCGGACAATTGCGCAACAAGGCCACCACGGCGGGCAATCTGCTCCAGCGCACCCGTTGCCCGTACTTCTACGATACCAACCAGGCCTGCAACAAGCGTCTGCCGGGTAGCGGTTGCGCCGCGCTCGGCGGGTTCAGCCGGCAGCATGCGGTGGTGGGTGCGAGCAAGGCGTGCATCGCGGTGCATCCCAGCGACATGGCCGTCGCGATGCGCGCGCTCGACGCCACGGTGGAAACGGTGCGGCCGGACGGCGCGACGCGGCGCATCCCGATCGCCGATTTTCACCGGCTGCCCGGTAACACGCCGCATATCGAGAACGTGCTTGTGCAGGGCGAACTGATCACCGCGGTGACCCTGCCCGGTCCCGTCGGCGGCACGCACATCTATCAGAAGGTGCGCGACCGGGCGTCGTATGCGTTCGCGCTTGTGTCCGTGGCGGCGATCGTGCAGCGCGACGGTAGCGGTCGGGTCGCACTCGGCGGCGTCGCCCCCAGGCCCTGGCGCGTGGAGGCCGCTGAAGCACGGCTTCCCGAGGGTGCCAAAGCGGTTGCCTCCGGCCTGCTCGCCGACGCGCACCCCACCGAAGGCAATGCCTTCAAGATCACCCTGGTCGAGCGCACGCTCGGCGCCGTGCTGGCCGAAGCAAAGGAGCGGACGACGTGAAGTTCGACAAGCCAGCCACCACCAATCCCATCGATCGCCTGAAGGTCGTGGGTCAACCTGTCGATCGCATCGACGGGCCACTGAAGACGACCGGTACGGCGCGTTACGCTTACGAGCGTCACGATGCGGTGCCCGGCCACGCCTACGGATACGTGGTGGGGTCGTCCATTCCCAAGGGAAGGATCGTCTCCATCGACCTGTCCCGCGCCCGGCGCGCGCCGGGCGTGTTGGCCATCGTGACCGCGCAGAACGCCGGCAAGCTCGGCCAGGGCAAGTACAACACGGCCAAACTCCTGGGCGGTCCCGAGATCCAGCATTACCACCAGGCCATCGCCGTGGTGGTGGCGGAGACTTTCGAGCAGGCCCGTGCGGCGGCGCAGCTGGTGCGGGTCGACTACGCCCGGACCGCGGGTGTCTTCGACCTTGCCGCGGCCAAGGGCTCGGCGAAAGCACCCGGCGAGGGCACGCCGGATACCGCGGTGGGGGATTTCGACGGGGCCTTCGCCACATCGGCGATCACACTCGATGCGACCTATACGACGCCCGACCATGCGCACGCGATGATGGAACCGCATGCGTCCATCGCCGCGTGGAACGGGGACCAGCTGACGTTGTGGACAGCGAACCAGATGATTGACTGGAGCCGCGGCGACGTCGCCACCACCCTCGGCATCCCGAAGGACAACGTGCGGCTTGTCTCGCCGTATATCGGCGGCGGCTTCGGGGGCAAACTGTTCGTGCGCTCCGACGCGCTGCTCGCCGCCCTCGGTGCGCGAGCCGCCGGGCGACCGGTGGCGGTGACCCTGCCGCGTCCTTTCATGTTCAACAATACGACGCACCGCCCCGCGACGATCCAGCGCATTCGTATCGGTGCATCGAAGGACGGCACGATCGTCGCCATCGGCCACGAGAGCTGGTCCGGCGATCTGGCTGGCGGCGGGCTCGAGACGGCAGCGCAGCAGACGCGCCTGCTCTACGCGGGTGCCAACCGCATGACATCGATGCGCCTCGCCGTGCTGGACCTGCCGGAAGGCAATGCCATGCGCGCGCCAGGCGAGGCTCCGGGCCTGATGGCCCTGGAGATCGCGATGGACGAGATGGCCGGTAAGCTCGGCATGGACCCCATCGAGTTCCGCGTTCGCAACGACACCCAGGTCGATCCTGAAAAGCCCGAGCGCCCCTTTTCGCAGCGGCAACTGGTCCAATGCCTTCGCACCGGCGCCGGGCGCTTCGGGTGGGAACGGCGCGCACCGCGTCCCGCGATGACGCGCGACGGCCGCTGGCTGGTAGGCATGGGCGTGGCGGCGGCCTTCCGCAACAACATCGTCGCCAGGTCCGCCGCGCGGGTCAGGCTCGACCGCAACGGCCGGCTCACCGTCGAAACGGATATGACCGACATCGGCACGGGCAGTTACACGATCATTGCCCAGACGGCCGCCGAGATGCTGGGCGTACCGATCGATCGCGTGGATGTGCATCTGGGCGACTCATCGTTTCCGGTCTCCGCCGGTTCGGGCGGCCAGTGGGGAGCGAACAGTTCCACGGCAGGCGTCTATGCCGCATGCATCAAGCTGCGCGAGGCGATCGCGCAGAAGCTCGGCTTTGATCCCACGCACGCCACGTTCGAGGATGGCCGCGTCCATTCAGGGTCGCGAAGCGCCCCGCTTGCCCAGGCCGCGACCGATGGTGACCTCGTGGCCGAAGACACCATGGAATACGGCGATCTCAGCAAGCGCTACCAGCAGTCGACCTTCGGTGCGCATTTCGTCGAGGTGGGCGTGGACGCGGCCACCGCCGAGATCCGTATCCGCCGCATGCTCGCCGTGTGCGCCGCTGGCCGCATCCTCAACCCCAAATCGGCCCGCAGCCAGGTCATCGGTGCGATGACGATGGGTGCCGGTGCGGCGCTCATGGAGGAACTGGTCGTCGACAAGCGCCTGGGCTTCTTCGTCAACCACGACCTCGCCGGCTACGAGGTGCCGGTCCACGCCGACATCCCGCACCAGGAAGTCGTCTTCCTCGACGAGACCGATCCCATGTCCTCGCCGATGAAGGCGAAAGGCGTCGGTGAACTGGGAATTTGCGGCGTCGCCGCCGCCATCGCCAACGCCGTGTACCACGCCACCGGTGTGCGCGTGCGGGACTATCCGGTGACGCTGGACAAGTTGCTCGATCGGATGCCGTCGCCGGTGTGATGTGCGCGCTTGACGATGCGGACTCGGGCAGTGACCGCGTCCGCGTCTACGCAGTGGGATTCTTTTGCACGCGGAATAACCCACCGGAACCAAGGTTCGCCTGCAATGCCGCGTCGGAAAGTCGCGCACGTGCGCTGGCGACGTAGGCGTTTCCATCCCGGTCAAAACACAGGCTGCCGACATGGGGCGCCGGAATCGCCACCGTCTGTTCGATCGCGCCATTGCCGGCGAGCCGGACGATGCAGCTTCCACCCCACATGGCAACCCAGACCGCACCGTCCGGCCCGATGGTCATGCCATCGGGTTTGCCGGGAATGCCTAGGAAATCCGTGACCACCACCGGCTCGCCGAGTGTCGGATCTTTGCCGGGCCGAGGATAGGCAAGCAGGGCGCGGCTCAAGGTGTCGATCACCATAAGAGTGGCGCCTCCGTCGGTGAAGGCCATGCCATTGGCCACGCCGAGGCCATCGGCCACCTTCACGATCGGCGCGTCGACATGCGCGGCGTAGTAGAGCGCGCCCTTCCCCGCAAGCAAGCCGCGATGCATCGAGCCGGCCCACAGGCCGCCTTGCGCATCCACGGTCATGTCGTTGAGCCGGCAACCTGGGCCGAGCGGTGCCGTTGGGCCGGCGGAAAGAGCGCCGGTGCGGACGTCGATCGCGCAGAAGCCGTCCTCGCTGGCGCCGACCCAGGTGCCGTCGGGCCGCAACCCCAGCGACCAGACCGGCATCGACAAGGCTATCTCGCCCAGGCTTCCGGCCGCCGGGCACCAGCGCAGGAGCCGGCGGTTGGGCGGATCGAGCCAGAGGACATCGTCACCATCCATCCGCACGGATTCACCGACGAGCGCCTGGGCTTGCGCGACCAGTCGGACCGTACTCATCCCGGTTTGGTCGCCGCGTGCAGGGCCGCGAAGCCCTGTGCCGTGGCGTCGGCGGCGTCCACCGTGATCGAGCGTATCGCCAACCCGGCGAGTGCTTCGGCGTACAGCGCACAGACCGGCGCCGCGCCGACCAGGGTGACGACGTCGTCGCCGTCCATCGGATAAAGCGTACGCGCGTCGGCGATTTCCGCGCCGATCAACATGCCGCGCAGGTACGAGGCCGCGTCGTCGCGTGCGAGGTCCTTGCGAATCACCTTCGCCCTCACGCCAAAGAGCTGCGTGCCAAGTCCCGGTGCGCGATCGGCACCCACCCTGGCGCCCATGGTAAACGCGGTACCAGTGGAGGCCGGCGCGGCGACAATGGAGGCGAGCATGCCCGCCGCCGTGAGGCGATCGAATATCTCGCCCGACATCGAGGTCATGAACTCGATGACGCGGCCGCCGACGATGCGTACCCATTTGCTATGCGTGCCGGGCAACGCCACGATGCCGTCGCGAGGCAGGCGGCCCGCGGCGAGGAGGCCGAACAGCTCGGTTTCCTCGCCGCGCATGATGTCTGGCGCGCCGTCGCAGGCCCGGCGGCAGGTGAGGCCCGGGACGATTTGCATCACGCGTCCGGCGATCGTCGTCGGATGCAGGTTCGCCGCGAGACCATCCAGGCCGATC
This sequence comes from Luteibacter sp., assembly GCA_036009745.1. Classification (GTDB taxonomy): domain Bacteria; phylum Pseudomonadota; class Gammaproteobacteria; order Xanthomonadales; family Rhodanobacteraceae; genus Luteibacter. The sequence goes on from DASYLE010000145.1 coordinate 36,763, forward strand.
GGGCACTCGGCATAGCCCACCTCTTCCCAGCCAACGTTCGAGCCCACCATGCCGCAGGCGTACATCGTCGGCGCATCGGGCCAGCGTTGCAGCAGGCGTTCGATCTGCGCGGCCATGCCATCGCGGCCTAGAGAGGCGATGCCCGCCGGTTCGGCGAAGGCATCCTGCACCAGGCCGGTGTCGTCAAGAAGGTAAGCGCGGAAGTTGGAACTGCCCCAGTTGATCGCTATGAAATCGCGTCCCATCGTGTCCCCTCAGCGGCGCGTCACCGACGCACCGCCGTCTACCGGAAAAATGCCGCCGGTCAACCATGCACTGCCCTCGCCTGCCAGGAAGACGGCGAGTGCTGCCGCATCGTCGGCAGTACCGAGTCGTCCGAGCGGATGGCGGCCGATATTGCGAAGGCGTGCGGCATCCGGGTCGGTGTCGAGTGCAAAGGAATCCCGCAACAGGGGCGTGTCGATCGATGCCGGGGCGATGGCGTTGACCCGTACCTGCCACGGCGCGAACTCAAGTGCCGCCGTGCGTACCAGCGATTCGAGCGCGGCCTTGCTGGCCGCATACGCGGCCAGGGTCGGCGTGGCGAAGCGCGCATTGATCGACGAGGTCAGCACCACCGAGCCACCACCGGCGTCACGCATGCCGGGCACGCAGTGACGAAGCAGGCGCACCGCCGACAGCACATTGACGTCGTACGTCTCCAGGTAGAGCGCGTCGTCCGATTCGAGGATCGAGCCTGGCGGGCTGATCCCCGCACAATGCACCAGGACGGTAGCCACCCCGTGTGCCAGCGCGGCGGCTTCGACCGCGTCACGCACGGCCGCATCGTCACGCAGGTCGACCTTGAACGACAAGGCCACGTCCGGAGAGGGCTTCAGGTCCAGGCCCGTCACCACGGCGCCTTCCTCGCGTAACCGGCGTGCCACCGCCGCGCCGATGCCGCTTGCCGCTCCTGTCACGATGGTTGCGCGTCCCGCCAATGACTTGTCGCTCACCCGTCCTCTCCCCTGTTGCGCGGCCCGGTTGCCGTCAGAAGTGCCACGTCACCGTAGCCATGTAGTTACGGCCATATACCACATTGGTGCGAAGCCCCTCGCGGCTGCCGTCATAGGTGCGCTGCTTGCTGTTCAGGAGGTTGGTGGCCTGCAACTGCATCGATATCTTGCTGGTGAAGTTGTAGCTCACCGATGCAGCCAGGTCCGAATATTTGTCGTTGTAGACGCCGGTGTTGGCGGCCGAGAGGCCGACCAGGTACTGATCGCGCCAGTTATAGGCGACGCGGGCACTGAACGGGCCGGTTTCGTAGTAGACGATGAGATTGGCGTTGTTCTTCGACAGACCAGGGAAGGTCAACGAGGACCCGGTGACATCCTTGATGGGCGTGGTGGAATCGATATAGGTGTAGGTCGCCACCATGCCGAAGCCCTTGAGCGCATCGGGCAGGAAGGTGAACGGTACCTGGGCCAGCAACTCGGCACCCTTCACCGTGGCCTGGTCGCCGTTGACCTCGCGGTTGATGAAGTAATCCACGCCACCGTAGCTTTCGGCACTCTGCTTTTGCACGATGAACGTGGAGATGTCCTTGTAGAACAGACCGGCGGAGAGCATGCCGGTGTCGTTGTAGTAATACTCCAGCGAGAGGTCGTACTGGTCGGCCTTGAATGGCTTCAGCGCGGGCGCGCCACCGCTACCTGTTCCCGGGGTGATCTGCACGCCGTTGTCGAACACCGCGTTATTGTTGAGCGAGACACCGTTATTGAGGTCTTCGGTGTTGGGGAAGGCGACCACGCGGGCCGCGCCACCGCGCAGGACCAGCTTGTCGGTGATATCCCATTTGGCGATGGCGGACGGCAGCCATTCGCGATCGGTGCCTCGGTAATCGGTGGGAATCGGCAGGCCCGCGCCGGTAAGCAGGTTGCCCCTCGAATCCAGCTCGCGTTGCACATAACGGATGCCGAAGTTGCCCGTGATCGCCATGGCGCCGGCGTCCAAACCCCAGTCGACCTTCGAGTAGGCCTCGGTAAAGTCCTCGTCAATGCTGAAGGTGCCAGCGTAAGCGAGTGCGTTGTCGCGGCCGTCCAGGCATTGCGGGTTCTGGCTGATCGACGGGATCGCGGTGAATGCCGAGCAACCGGTGAAGACCGAGCGGAAGCTGCCCAGGTAGCTTCGCGGCAGGCCGTCGAACTCGCCCTTCATGAAATCGTCGTTGCTGTAGACGCGCAGGAAGTCGCCCAGATCGGTCGCCGGCACGCCGTTGGTCGGCCGTATATCGGCGCGCGAAGGATCCTGGTCGCTCTTGATCTTCGTCGCGCGGGCACCGAAGGCGATCGAACGCCAGGTGTCCGAATCGAAGTTCCAGGTCCAGTCGGTGCGCACGGCAGGTGCGTCGGTCTTGGCCCGATAGTCGTTGTCGAACAGGATCGACATGCGCATCTGCGACGGGTCGGTGAGGTTCACACCGCTGACATTGAAGCGGCCGAAATCGCCGGAGCGCAAGTCGTAGTCGATGACCGAATTCACCCCGGCCATGGGCTGCAGGCGCATGTAGTTCTGCTGGTAATCGGCCTTGGAACGGTCATAAGAGACCTCAGCCGAACCGTCGAGGTGGTCGTTTACGTGGAACGTACCACGCAGTGCGGTCGACCAGACATCGGCGTCGATGTTGGCGACTTCGGTGTTCGCCTGGATCGGGCTGGTCGAGCGGCCCGCAACCAGGATGTTGTTCGGCGAGTAGACGGCGTTACTGAGGCCCGCGCTGGGATTGAACGCCAGCCAGTAACGGTCGCGATCGGAGGTCTGTTTCGAATAGAACGTATCGGCCACGATTTCCACGCCCGAGGTCGGGCGCCACTGCAGGATCGCGCTGACACCCTTCTTCGTGCGGTCGTCGCTGATGTTCTGCGCGCGCATGTCGGTGCTGCCGTAACGGGTGGTCGCCGGCGAGGCCGGATCCTTGAACGCGGCGTAGCCGGAGAAGGTATCCAGGCCCTGCTGCACCACCGTGCTGTGGCTGTAGGTCGCCGCGATCATGGCGCCGAAGCGTTCGTCCTTCGTGCGCCCGGAAAGCAAGGCGAAGCCGTCGCCACCGCCTTTGCGCGCGAGCTTGCTGTAGGTACCCGACACACTGACGACGTTCTGGTCGCCATCGGCGTTCAACGGCATGCGCGTTTCGATATCGATGATGCCGCCGAGCGCGCCGGCGACCTGGTCGGCGCTGGCCAGCTTGGTCACCGAGAGTCGCGAGATGAGTTCGGACGGCACCAGGGTCAGCAAGCCATAGGTCGAGGTACCGAGCTGGTCCAGGCCGTTGCCACCGCGGCCTGTCGCGTCGTAGATCTCGCGGCCGTTGTAGAGGTAAACGTTCTGGCTGAGGCCGCGAACGAGGATGCTGCTGCCCTCGCCCATGCCGCGCTCCAGCTGCACACCGGCCACGCGCCCCAGCGACTCGGCGACATTGGTATCCGGGAGCTTGCCGATATCGTCCGCGACGATGGCATCGACGATCTGTGGGGAGTCGCGTTTGAGATCGCGCGACTTCTCCAGGCTCTGGCGGATGCCGGAGACGGTGACGCCCTGGAGGGTCACCGGATCCTGCGACGTACCGCTGGCCTGCGGCGGTGTCGCCGGTGAGTCGTTCGCGCTGCTCGTCTGGGCGACGGCGGGAACGGACGCGAAAAGTAATTGTGCAATCAAGGTCGACAGGATGGTGCGACGAGTAAGACGCATGTTTGGTTTTCCTCCCCCGAGGTGGTGAGCCAGGGAAAGCGATCGTCAGCGTTTGCACCGAGGCCATCCCCCGGTGCTGGCTGATCGATCGAGCGATTCTTTCCCGTCGCTCTCACGAATATCTGCTGGTTACCGCCGTCTGCCGCTGCAAGTTCTGCTTGGCATGGTGTAACTATTATAGCAATATAGATTTGCTTGCAAGGGCCGCCGCACAAGGAAATCACTGCTGCGATGCAACACGTTTCGCGCTTGCATGACAGCTATTCGCTCTATCCGACATTTTGAGGAAATCCACGCAATGACGAACCTGGCAGGTGTTTTTCCGATACTTCCGACGATCTTCACCGCGACGGGCGAACTCGATCTTGTCGGTACGCGCAACGTGCTCGAATACATTCTCGCGGCCGGCGCCGCCGGCGTGGTTTTTCCGGGCCTCGCCAGCGAGTACGACATGCTGAGCGTCGCGGAACGGCTCGAGGTCACGGCCGCACTCGGCGAGTGGATCGGTGGCCGCCTGCCCTTCGTCGTCGGCGCGAGCCATCCCGACGCGACCGTGGCCGCGGGGCTTGCCAGTGCCGGCGCACGGGCCGGTGCGAACGCCGCGATGATCCTCACGCCACATGCGCATGCCGGTGACGCCGATGCCATGGCGCACTATTTCAACGGCATCCATGCCGTCTCGGGCATCCCCATCATGCTGCAGAACGCACCTGCGCCGATGGGCATCGGTCTTGGCGTTGCCGAGGTCGCCGCGCTGGCCCGCGCCGTCGATGGCATCCGCTACGTCAAGGAAGAAACCCAGCCGTCGGGTCAGCGCATCACGGCGCTCGCCGCCGAAGCAGGCGACAGCGTGGAGGCCGTATTCGGCGGTGCCGGCGCGCGCTACGTCATGGATGAACTGCAGCGTGGCGCTACCGGCACGATGCCGGCCTGCGAGGTCACGGAAGTACATGTCGAGATGTTGGCCCGCCATGCCCGCGGTGACCTCGATGGCGCCCGCGATCTCTTCGAGCGTACCCTGCCCCTGCTGAGCATGCAGGCGGTATTCCGCTGGCGACTGACCAAGGCGGTGCTGTTGCGCCGTGGCCTGATCGGCAGCGACTACGTCCGTTCACCCGGGCCGGCGCTCGATAGCTGGGACCAGCGCGAGCTCGACGCCCTGCTTGCCCGCATCGCGGACCTGGTGCCGCTGGACCGTACCCCTGGCGATCGCGCGAGAATGCCCTTATGACCCCCACCGTCGCCAAAGTCGAAACCTTCATCGTCACCGTACCGCGCGATACGCCGTATCTCGGGCCGTTAGGTCCGGGCGAACGGATCAATTCGCGCGGCTACGTGGTACGCAAGGGGAACGGGACGATCTACCCCTCGGTCGATCGATCCATCGTCGTGCGTATCACCTGTACGGACGGCAGCGAAGGCTGGGGCGAGACCTATGGTATCTGCGCGCCGCGGGCCACCACTGAAATCATCAACGATCTGCTCGTGCCCGAACTCCTGGGTCGTAGCCCGGAAGACGTCGAACGGATCTGGGACGACCTCTACGGTCTGATGCGCGTACGCGGCTGCACGTCGGGTTTTCATGTCGATGCGATCACCGCACTGGATATCGCGCTGTGGGATCTGCGCGCCCGCGGCCATGGCCTGCCGCTGTGTCAGATGTTGGGCGAGCGCCAGCGTGAACGCGTGCCGGGGTACCTGTCGGGCCTTCCCGCGGCCACGCTGGAAGGCCGCGTCGCGATGGCCCGGCGCTTCCATGACGAAGGCCACGACGCCTTCAAGATCCACGCGGTGGTAAGCAGCGAAGGCATCGTCGAAGAGGTCGCCGCCCTGCGCAAGGCGCTGGGCGACGACGTCCTGCTGATGGTCGATCTGCACTGGAAATTCTCGCCGGAAGACGCGCTCGCGCTGATCGAACGCATGGCCGAATATCGGCCACATTTCGTGGAGGCACCGGTGAAGCCGGAAGACGTGGCTGGACTGGCATGGCTCGCGCAACGCTCGCCCATACCGATCGCCGCAGGCGAGGAGTGGTATACCGAATACGAGGCACGTCTGCGCCTGGCCGATCACGCCGTTGCGTTTATCCAGCCTGAGATGGGCCATACCGGGATCACGCAGTTCCGCCGCATCCATGCGCTGGCCGAGGCCAGCGGCGTGGCCACCGCTCCACATGCCACCATCGGTACAGGCTTGTTCCTCGCGGCCAGCCTGCACGCCTCGGCGACCCTGCCCGGCCTGTGGCGCCATGAGTGGCAGCACTCCCTGTTCTCGCGATCACTGGAACTGCTCGACACCGACATGGGCTATGCGGATTGCAGCTATAGCCTGCCGACCGGGCCGGGGCTCGGTGCCCGCCCGGGCAAGCGCTTCTGGGATTACGCCGAACTCGTCTCCTGAGCCAGCGATGTCGCGTTCGTGATCATTCGCGAGCGCGGCGCGAGCTTTACGCCCAGCCATGCGATGCCGACGGCCAACGGATGCAGTCCCGCCATAAGCACGAAGCAGCGGTCGAACTGGCCACTCGATACGAGGCTTCCCACGACCTGTGCGGACAACATCCCGCCCAGTGCGCTGCCGGCACCGATGATCCCGAACACCGTGGCGATGTTGCGGCTGCCATAGAGATCGACAACGAGCGTACTGATGTTGATCTGGAATACCAGGTGGGCAAAGGCCACGGCCGAGCCGATGGCGAACAGTATGGGCAGTGCCGGATGAAACATCGCGAAAATGCCCATCGGTGCCACCACTGCGGCGCCCGCCATGACGATCAGGCGGCTGCGCGCCGGTGCGATGCCGCGCTTGACCAGTGCACTGGACATCGCCCCGCCACCCACGCTGCCCAGGTCCGCGGCGAGGTACACCACCCAGGCCATCGATGCGACGGAGGCGAGCGTCATGCCGCGCACGTCGTTGAGGTACTTGGGAAACCAGAACAGGTAGAAGTACCAGACCGGGTCGGCCACGGCGCGCGAAAGCAGCAGCAGCCAGAGCGTGCGGTCGCGCAGCAGTTGCCCCCACAGCACGCCCTCGGCCGCTGCGCCGGGAAGCTTCACGGCGCGCACTTCACGCGGATGGATCCACAGCCAGGCGACCAGCCAGAGCAGTCCCGCCGCACCGGTCACCACGAAGGCCGAACGCCAGCCGTAGATCATGGCGACGCCACCGATCAGCGGTGGTGCCAGGGTGGCTCCCACCATCGCACCGGCCGTGTAGATGCCGAAGGCCAGGCCACGCTCGGCGGGCGGAAAGCGCTCCGACACCACCTTGGAACCGACCGTGTAATTGCCAGGCTCACCGAGTCCGAGCGCGAAGCGCGCGGCACCGAGTTCGAAGGCGCTGCGCGCCATGCCGGTCATCACGTTCGCCAGCGACCACCATGCGACGAACAAGGCCAGCGCCACGCGTGAGCCAAGCCAGTCGGTGATCCGCCCGGCCAGGAGGTAGGCGACCGTATAGGCAAGCAGAAACACCTGGACGATATGCGCATAGGCGGCATCGGAGATGCTGAGGTCGACCTGGATGGTGGTGGCCAGGATCGAAAGCGCCTGTCGATCGAGGTAGTTCAGGACCGTCGAGACGAAAAGGAGTGCCAGCAGTGCCCAGCGCAACCGTCCAGGCCGCTTGCCTCCTTCGTTTCCTGCCATGCCCTGCACTCCCCACGACGACCGGACGAACGTATTACTAAAATAGCAACAGGTCAATCTGCGCCGCAGCGGAGTCTCAGGCGATTTCCAGCGCCGCGGTGCGCAAGGCCTCGACCAGTTCGGCCGTGGCCGATTCCGGAATCCATCCCGACATAGCGAGGCCGGCAACTACCGGCTCGCCCGTCGCCACCGCCACGATGTGGTGGTCACGATCGTCCGCGACATGCACGCGCGCATAGCCCTGCTCGCGGGTCGCCGTCAGTGTGGCGAACAGGCTCTCGATGCCGTCCGGGAACATGGGAATCGCTTTGTCGACATACAGCTCGCGAACTTCTTCGTCGGGCAATTGCGACAACAACACGATACCGATGCCACTGGTGGTCGCCGGCAGCACGCCGATGCGCCCGAGACCACGTGCCGCTTCGATGCCGGGCGGCGCATGGAACAGGTAACTGACACTGTCGTTCCAGAGCACACCAAGGGCCACGGTGTGACCGAAGTGACGCAGTCGTTCGAGCTCGGGCAAGGCGCGGCGGATAAGCCCCGAGGCAAACAGGCTTTGCGCGGCCAGCACGTGCATGCCCGGACCGGGCGCATATTTGCGGTCGGAAGTCTGCCGCACGATGCCCATATAGGCGAGTGTCTTCAGCAGCCGGTTCACCCGGGTCGTATCGGCACCGAGCTGCCGGGCGAGCTCGCGACAGCCGACCGGCTCAGGCGCCGAGGCAAGGGCCTGCAAGGTAAGAATGCCGTCGATCAGGCTTTGGTTGGGTTGGGCATTGGGCTTGGCGCGCATGGATACAGATTAGCCGCACGGGCACGTTCGTAGCTAGCTGGTATCGGTCTCGGCCAGTTGCCCTGGGAGGGGAGCATGAAGACCGGGTGTTACAATCGACCAGCGCAAAGGGGGCGCTCAGCAACAAGGTCGCCGCAACCGCCCGGGCAACGTGGGCGTCAATATCATGAACGACGAAACCGCCACCTTCCATCGACTCCGCGCGCGTTTGCAGGGTATCGCCTATCGCATGCTCGGATCCTTCGCCGATGCGGAGGACGTCGTGCAGGATGTCTGGCTGCGCTGGCATGGTGCCGAACAATCGACGGTCAAGAGCGTCGAGGCCTGGCTGGTCGCCGCGACGACACGTACATCGATCGACCGCCTGCGTACGCTCAAGGCACGCCGCGAACACTATGTCGGCATCTGGCTTCCCGAACCGGTGCTTACCGAAGGGCCGGCCACACCCGAACAGATACATGAGCTATCGAGCAATGTCTCGATCGCCCTGCTGACCCTGCTTGAGCGGCTGTCGCCGGAAGCCCGGGCGGCTTTCCTGCTGCGGGAAGTATTCGACGTCGACTACGCCGAGATTGCCGACGTGCTCGACCGGAGCCAGGCGGCCTGTCGCCAGATCGTGCATCGCGCGAAAGCCCAACTTCAGGAACGCCAGCCACGCTACGCGGTGTCGCATGAGTCGCATCTTCGGATCATGCAACGCTTTGCACAGGCGCTGTCGTCGGGCGATTTCGGTCTCATGCGATCCATGCTCGCCGATAACGCCGACCTACTCGGCGACGGCGGCGGAAGGGTTACCAGCTTCCGCGGACCAGTGGTCGGTGGCCAGCGTGTCGCCCAACTTCTTTATGCGCCCAACCTGCGCAACAGGGATGCGTTACGCATCGAACTGGTATCCGTCAACGGCCAGCCCGCCGTGTTGCGCTACTTTAACAACGAACTGGAATCCGTCCAGGCCTACGAGACGGATGGCGATCGCATCGTCCGCATTCGTGTCCAGCGCAACCCGGAGAAACTCGCCGGTATGGCCGCCGCGCTAGGCGTCGGCTTATCTACGCCGCTCTAGGGAGCCTCTGGTCTATTCCGCGCAGGCGTCACCATTGCTATAAGCGCGCAGCTCGTCGTTGGGTTGGCGAAGGCAGACTGGACGTCTTTCGAGCCAGCCCGGCGGCGAGTTGCGCGCTTACAGCAACGGCCCCAACATCTTGGTTTTTATTAAATGATGGGGTGATGTCCAGAAGGCTCGCCTGCGTGGAATAGACCAGAGGCTCCCTGGGGAGCCTTCCTGGGGATCAATTCACCGGCGTCAGGACCGGTGCGTTGGCGTTCTTCAGCAGGAACACCAGGAACTTCGCCGGCTTGGTGCTGCTGGCATTGCGACCAATGGTGTGTACGTCGTTCGGCCCTTCGTAGAAGGTCTGCCCCGCGGTCAGCGTGACGGGCTTGCCGCCACGCACGCCCATGACGATCGAACCCTCGAGTACATAGATGAATCCGTAGGCATCGTGGCGATGCACGGGGTCGACGGCACCCGGGGGGTAATCGACGGTGATCATCAATACTTCCTTGCCGGGATAGTCAGCCAGGGCCTTGGTCATTAACGGCGACACGAGGGCCGATGGCGGCGCCTGTTGTGCGACGGCACTGCCTGCAGCGAGAAGAAGCAGGACGGCAAGGCTTTTGAGCATGGTCATGGTTTATTCCTCATGAGGGTCGGGCTGCAAAAATCGCGTATGTCGTGGGTCGATCAGGAGAGGCCGGCCTTGTCCAGGCCGTAAGCCTTGTCGAGGCTGCCGGGTATCGGGCGGAAGCCCACGTTGATGCGATTCCATGCGTTGATCGACATCACCAGGAAGGTCAGGTCGCTCAATTCCTGCTCGGAGAACTGCGTGCGAACGTGTTCGTAGATGTCGTCGGGAACGCCCTGGGCAGGTAACTGGGTCAGCACTTCGGTCCATGCCAGCGCCGCGCGCTCGCGCGGAAGAAACAGCGTGGACTCACGCCATGCCGCCAGGTGATGCAGCCTGAGCGGTCGCTCACCGTGGATGGTCGCTTCCTTGACATGCATGTCCAGGCAGAACGTGCAGCCATTGATCTGCGATGCCCGGATATCGACCAGGTGCCGGATCGACTCCTCGATCGTGGACTGTTTGGTGGCTTCGCTGAACCCGGCGAACCTCTTGAACAACTCGGGTGACTGCTTCGCGTAATCAATACGTTGGCTCATGGTGCATCCTCGACAGGTGTGGGAAAACGTGTCTATAAAGTCTTGTCCGCTACCAGTCGGCGCGGTAGAACTCGGACCGATCGAACCAGTCCTTGAATCCGACCGTACCGATACGGGCGCTTTGCAATGGAAGGAGGCTGTCGTCCTCGAGAACAGCGCCGAAGTAAGGCGCACGAGCGTCGGCGACGACGTCACACGGTCCCTCGATATCCGTTATGAAGCGGCGGATGATTTCGGAAAGCCTCTCGCGCTCGGGCCCGGCGATCTCGATCGTGCCGTTCACTGGCGGCCCGACGACAAGCCCGGCGATCGTCGCCGCGACATCGGCCGAGGCCACCGGCTGTATGTAAGCGGGTGACAGGCGAACCGTCTGCTCACGAACGCTCGCCTCGATGATGCCCACGAGGAACTCGAAGAACTGCGTTGCATGGACGATGGTGAAGGCGATGCCGGAAGCCCTGATCATCTGTTCCTGCAAGGCCTTTCCGCAGAAGTAGTGGCTGTCGCCCAGCCGTCCTGTCCCGACCACGGAAAGCGCGATGTGATGCCTGATGCCCGCGGCCACTTCGGCTTCCAGGAGATTGACCGCCGCCGTCTTGAAGAACGTGAAAGCGGCGACATCGTCAAGCGTCGGCGAGTTGCTGACATCGACGACCACCTCGGTGTCCGCCAGTACTTCAGGCAAGCCCTGCCCGGTCATGAGGTCGACGCCCGAGGCGCGCGAAGCCGATACGACAGCGTGACCTTGCGCGCGAAGCCTGTTGACGACCTCCCTTCCAACAAGTCCTCTGCCGCCTACGACAACGATTTTCATGGTCCACCTCGCCGACTTCCAAAGCGATGCTAGGCGGCCCTCCATGGCGGCGGTAGATACGGCAAAGGACATGCCGTGTTGCCGGCCACGCAACAATATCGAAAGGACGGCTCTTTCCTGTTGGCGCAGACTGCAGCCAACATGAACGCAGGAGAGGCCACATGAAACGGGGACGACTGGAGGCATTCACCGACGGCGTGACCGCCGTGATCATCACGATCATGGTGCTGGGTCTGAAGGTTCCGGCCGAGGCGACCTGGCCGGCGCTACTTCAAAGCTGGCCCGTCTTCCTCAGCTATATCCTCAGCTTCGTCTACGTGGGCATCTACTGGAACAACCACCACCATATGATGCAGCTCGTCGAACGCATCAACGGCAAGGTGCTGTGGGCCAATCTGTTCTTCCTGTTCTGTTTGTCGCTTTTCCCGTTTGCCACCGAATGGCTCAACTCGGCGCACCCACGACCGGCACAGGTGCCGACGATCTTTTACGGATTCACGGTCCTGCTGACCGCCGTCTCCTGGGCGCTGATGGTCCGCGTGCTGATCAAAGCCAACGGCGATGCGAACTCACAATTGCGCAAAGCCATCGGGTCGGACTGGAAAGGCAGGGCGTCGATCATCGCCCACCTCGTCGCCATCGGATTGGCGTTCTATAGCCCGCTCCTCTCCTGCGTGCTGTACGCCGCAGTTGCCGCGGCCTGGTTCATTCCCGATCCGCGCGTCGAGCAGAGGCTGCTGACCGACTAACAACATAACTAAGCTAAATCAATTAGATGAACGGAGATTGAGCGGTCAATGATCGATCTCCGTCACAAACACCAGGCCTGATACGACTAGCAGGTATGGGGCGACCGACGCCCTGGCATATGGCAGTCATTCACCAGGTACTCGACAATGACCATCGACTTTAACAACCGGCCTCACGGCGAGGTGACGGATACACTCGCCTCGAGCTTCTCGGCCAGTTATGCGGGCGTCGTCGCCTTCATTGCCGTGGCGACCGAGGGTAGTTTCGCCCGCGCCGGCGACCGTCTCGGCATCGGCCGCTCGGCCGTCAGCCGCAGCGTGCAGAAGCTCGAAGCCCAGTTGGATGCTCGGCTTTTCCTGAGGACAACCCGCAGCACCTCGCTGACCCGCGAGGGGGAGCTTTTTTACCGGAACTGCCACCCGGGCGTCGAACGGATCATCCAGGCCCTGGAGGATATGCGTGATCTCCGCGAAGGCCCGCCACGCGGACAACTGCGAATCAGCGCGACCGTGGGCTTCGGCCGTCGGATCGTCGCTCCCCTGCTCAACGGCTTTCGCGCCCGGTATCCCGATATCGCCATCGACCTGCTACTCGACGACCGGATGACCGATTTCACCACGGACCGCGTCGACGTGGCGTTTCGCGACGGGCGCATGGAAGACAGCCTGGTGGTGGCGAAACAGCTGATTCCGATGCAGATGCTGGTCTGCGCATCGCCGGCGTACTTCAAGGCCCATGGCATGCCGCGGCACGTGGACGACCTGGCAGAACACACCTGTATCAATTTCCGCATGGCGTCGGGAAGGATCGCCGAATGGGAGTTCAAGGTCGCCGGCAAGCCACTGAAGTGGCCGCCTTCGTCCCGCTGCACCTTCAACGATGCCGACCTTGTCCTGCAAAGTGTCCTCGACGGGCAAGGCATCGCGCAGATGGGCGGCTATCAGGTGGGTGAACATCTGCGCGAAGGCAGATTGGTGGCCTGTCTTGCGCAGTACGCGCCCGACGATCGTGGTCATTACGTGTGTTACCTCAGCCGGCAGCAGCTGCCGGCCCGGATCCGCGTCTTCATCGACTACATGACCGCCGCAGTGCGCGCGCTCGACCTCCAGTATGTAACGGGCCTGCCGCCGGCAACGCAAGCCGCGTGATTGGTGCGCGGCGGGCAACATGGTGAGCCCGCTGCCGGTTCTACCGGTCGTCCCGCGCCGGACCTAGCATGACCCACAACGCGCCACCGGCGCCAACCAGTGCAGAGGTCTCCCATGAAAATCGTCGTCATAGGCGGTACCGGGCTAATCGGCAGCAAGGTCGTCGACCGGTTGCGAAAGCGAGGTCACGAGGTCCTGGCGGCGGCGCCATCGTCAGGCGTCAATACCCTCACGGGTGAAGGCCTCGACGAGGCCATGGCGGGGACCGATGTGGTCGTCGACGTCGCCAATTCACCCTCATTCGAGGACCGGGCCGTCCTTGATTTCTTCGAGACATCGGGCCGCCATATCTTTGCCGCGGAGACGAAGGCAGGGGTGAAGCACCATCTCGCCTTGTCGGTCGTCGGCACCGACCGGCTCGCGGCGAGCGGGTATTTTCGGGGGAAGATCGCGCAGGAGAAGCTCATCCGCGCATCCGGCGTCCCCTATACCATCGTGCATTCCACGCAGTTTTTCGAGTTCCTCAACAGCATCGTCAAATCGGGCGCTGCCGGCTCCGAGGTTCGTCTTTCCACCGCCCTCATCCAACCCATTGCGTCGGACGATGTCGCCGATGCGGTCACCGACTACGCGCTCGGCACGCCGCTGAATGACACCGTGGAGATTGCAGGCCCCGACGCCTTCTCCCTTTCGGATCTTGTCCAGCGTTTTCTGACCGTCATCCAGGATCCGCGCAAAGTCGTCCCGGACATTCACGCGCCCTACTTCGGCGCCGAACTCGAGGAAGGCACGCTTCTGCCGGCCGACCAGGCACGCCTGGGCCCGGTCGATTTCCAGTCCTGGGTCAACCATGCCGGTTTGGCGCGCGACGGCATCGTGCGGTGAACCATCCTCGACCGCCCATCGCCATGCTCGACAAGTACCGTGGAACGGATTTCGCTCCGCTCTATACGGCCACCGTGCGGGTCGATGGCGGCGAATCACGCCACGGTCGTGCATCCGGCGTCGCCCGCTCCGCCGACGGAAACCTCGACGTACGGCTACGACTGCCCAAGGAACTCGGCGGGCAAGGCGACGGAACCAATCCGGAGCAACTTTTCGCGGCCAGCTACGCCGCCTGCTTCCACGGCGCACTGAGTCTGCTGGCAGCCCGGGCGAACATAGCCATCCCGGACGCGGAAGTCACCGCGTCGGTCACCTTCGGCAAGGACCCGGTGGACGGTCTGTTCATGCTGTCCGCGGATATCCGCATAAGCCTGCCCGGTGTGGACAGGGCAATCGCCGGGGAATTGGTACGGAACACCGAGCGCATCTGTCCCTATGCGAAAATGGCCCGAGACGGTATCGAGTGCATCGTGTCGCTCGAGCCTTGATGCTGAGAGGGTTGGCTACGCGGCGACACTCGGTGTCGGTGGAACGAAGACTTCGTCCACGCTAAGCAGCTTTCCATCCTGCGACCGCAATTCGAGCGGCCTGAGCGGACGGCGCTTCTTCGCATCCAGCAACAGCGAGCTGCGCTCCTTGGGATCGAACAAATGATCGCCGCCCCACTGGGCCAGCGCGACGAGGACGGGCGTCAGCGCTTTCCCTTGCTCGGTAAGAACGTACTCGTAGTACGCCTGGCTATCCTCGGGCATCACCATTTCCATGATGCCGTTCTCGACCATCGAGCGAAGACGGGTGCTCAGGATGTTCTTGGCCATGCCGAGGTTCTTCTGGAACTCGCCGAACCGTTTCGCGCCCGAGAGTGCCTCGCGCACGATCAGCAACGTCCACCAGTCGCCGATGATGTCGAGCGACCGGGCTACGGCGCAAACGCTTTCTTCAAGGCTCTTTCGTCTCATGGCTCGTACTCGATGGATACTCGGGGCCGCCCGATTCTATCAGGCGGTCCCGGTTGGCTCAGTTGTTGCGATAACGCGCAGCGGGTTCCGACGTCTGGGTGGCGACGAAGGCGGTCATGCGGGCCGCATCGAACGACTCCCACAGCCCGTGGTCCGGCAGCGAGGGCAAGGTCACGAGTTCATGGCGATCGAAACCGGCCATGGCCGCATCCACCAGGTTTTCGGTGGTCATGACCGTACCGGCCTTGAGATTGGCGAGCGGAACGCCCGCGAGATCCCACAGTTCCGTTTCCGTCGATGCCGGCAGTACGATCTGAACGTATACCCCCGTCCCTTCCAGCTCAGCCTGGAGCCCACGGCTGAAGTTCAGCACATAGCCCTTGGTCCCGCTGTAGACGGCACTGATGCCCAGGGAATGGATGGACAGGACGGACGCCACGTTGACGATGGCGCCCTCGCCTGCCGATTTGAAGCGCGGAAGGACGGCATGGGTGAGTCGGGTCAGCGCGGTCACGTTGAGCGCGATCATGTCGGCGGCGTCCTTTGACGACGTCGTTTCGAACGGCGCCAGCGTTGCCGAGCCCGCATTGTTAACAACGATGGCCAGGTGCGGCACGGTACGCAGGCGCTCTTCAACCCGGGTGACGTCGGCGTCGATGGTCAGATCGGCCACCAACGACTCGACTTCGACGCCGAACTGTCCCCGCAACTCCGTGGCCAGGGTGCTGAGGCGCTCGGCGCGCCGCGCGACGAGGATGAGGTCGTAACCTCGCGACGCAAGCCGGCGGGCATACATCGCGCCGATGCCGGCCGACGCACCGGTGATCAGGGCAAGAGGCTTGGGAGACTTCTGTGTCATGGGAGGAGCCTTGGTTGGATGACTTGCGGATGATGGTTGCTTTATGAAACCAATCGTAACCGCTTAGGTTGCATTATGCAACCACAAGACGTAGCCTCCGCTTAGTGGTTTCATAATGCAACCACTAAACCCACCCCTGAAGGACACCTCCCATGACTCACAAGCGTCTCACCATCTCGGAAGTCAATCCCGCCTACTGGCGCGTCACCATCGGCAACCCGCCCATCAACCTATACGACCCGGAAATGTTCGCCGAACTCCGCGTCCTGATGGACAGCATCGAAGCAAGCGAGGACCTGAAGGTCGTGGTCTTCGACAGCGCCAACCCGGACTACTTCGTCGCCCACTACGACCTCGAGCGCGGCGAAATCATCCCCGACATGCCAGGCGCCGCACCGTTCGGCGAATGGCCGAACTTCGTCACCCGCCTGGCCAACTCGCGCGTGGTCAGCATCGCGAAGCTCCGTGGCCGGGCCCGTGGCCATGGCAGCGAACTGGCCCTGGCCTGCGATATGCGCTTCGCCAGCCGCGAGAAGGCCTTCCTGGCCCAGGTCGAAGTAAGCGTTGGCGTGGTCCCCGGCGGTGGGGCGACCGAATGGCTGGCCGCCCTTGCCGGACGCTCGCGTGCCCTGGAAATCATCACCGGCTCGAACGATTTCGACGCCGACACGGCCGAGAAATACGGCTGGGTGAACCGCTCGATTCCCGATGCGGCACTGGACGCGTTCGTTGAGGACCTGGCCCAACGGATCGCGAGCTTCGACAAGAAAGCGCTCGAGCTTGGCAAGAAGCTGGTCAATGCGCGCGCCGGCGTCCCCTCGGAGGCCGATCGCTGGAGCTCCAACCAGGCCTTCATCGGCACGACCACCTGGCCCAACACCCAGCAGCTGATCGCCGGCCTCATGGATCGCGGCCTGCAGAAGGAAGGTGACTTCGAGTTGCGCCTCGGCCACCACGTGGGTCACGTCAACCGCAAGTGATCTCCGAAGCGCCGGCTCACCCGGCCGGCGCTCCCGTTCCGCGAGATAGAGATGACGGCTGACCAGCAGACAGTCGAGAACAATGTGCGCGCGGGCAATATCTGGGGCACCGCAGACTAAGAGGTCTTTTTTCCAGGCATCAATGGCGCATCGGCTGTTGGCAGCACGGCAGTGTTCTGCGAAGCCGCGATACGCCATATACCGTCACGACGTTGATAAACGTGCTTCATGCGTGTGAGCAAGACGCCCGGCGTGGTCGCGACCGCGCCTGGAGGCAAGGCATGGAAGTTGGTCACGCGGATGTCGGTGTCGACGATGGCGACATCCGGGCCGAGGAACAGGATGCGCCGCACCGTGCTTTCGAAGTGGCTGCCCTTGAAGGGGCCGGCCAGGACGGCGGCGTGGCGTTCACGGATCGATGTGGGATCCGGCATGATGCCGCCGAGGATGTTGATCAGCTCGCCCTCGGGCCAGTACTCGTTCGCCCACATGGTGGCGTCAGCGGTATTCCATGCCTGCGCGAGGCGGTCCAGTGATTGCCGGAGCGGCTGCTCGGCCCGTTCGTCCGCATTGATGGGTGCGGCTGCGGCGAGACACATGACGCCTGCAGCGACGATGGATAAGAAAAACCTGCTTGTCATACGTATCTCCCCGATACCCCTTAGTGACGCAGAGACGCTGGTTAGCGCCTTTCCGATCGTCATTCCGGCCTGCGCCGGAATGACGGTGAGGGGTGCTGGAAGTCGACGCTAGTCCCCACTCCCTGCTCCCCGAATCATCCTACTGCTCGAAGCGCTTGCCTGTTGCCACGGCGCAGCCTGTCTGCAAAAGGTTGCCTGCCGGATCGAAGAACTCGACCGTGGCCTGTGGTGTGGTCAATTTGTCCTGGCCAGGCCCCATGTCGATGTTCTGGGTGATCTTCTGCGTCTTGACCAGCGCGCCGTCCATCGTGATGAAAGCCACCGATGCCGCGCTGTACTGGCCCTTGTGCCGGCCGCGGCTCCATACGCCATGGCCTGGGCCGCGTACCGCCGGGAAGAACATGGAATTGGCCGTGGATTCGGTCAATGTCCCACCGTCCGCGAAGGTCAGCAAGGAGTAGAACGGTGCGCCGATGGGTGCGCCGGACTGGCAGTTGCGCAGGGTGATCTGGAATTGCCACGTTCCCGTCAGGTCGCCCGGGTCGCCCCGATCGTCCGAGTCGTGCGCCGCAGCGGCTGACGCGCAGGCCAGGACGCACGCACCTATCAAGGCCAGCGCTGCCGGCATGGTCCGATTTTTCGCGATCATGATTTTTCTCCACCAAAGTGAGGTCGACAGGCATGAAACGGCGTTCATGCCTGATCCGTGTTTGTCACGCGTGCGATGCGAGAACCCACCCTGTGCCGACTGATCCGCGGCGTTACTTGCCCTGCTCCCTGCGGTTTACGTCATCATGGTGCCTTTATGGCACTCTAGTGCCATAAACACTAATGCTAGAATTTCGCCATGTCAATCGACCATTCGAACGATTTTTCGGCCGCGGGACTGCGCAAGGGCCGTAGCAGCCAGAAGCTGCGTACCCGGCGCGCGCTGCTGGAGACCGCGGCGGCCATGATCGCCAAGGGGCAACGCCCGACCGTTACCGAAGTCGCGGATGCCGCAGAGGTTTCACGGCGCACGGCTTACCGGTACTTTCCGACGCAAGTGAAACTCATGACGGAAGCCGCGCTCGAGGGTTTGCGCCCATCGATGGAGGCCGCGCTCGATGCCGCGCCGTCGGGCACGACCACCGGCGCGATCGAGGCGCGCGTCGAGGCACTGGTCGAGCAGATGCAGCAGCTGGCACTGGCCAACGAAGCGCTGTTGCGCACGATGATCCATGAAACGGTGCTGCACTCACCCAACGATACGCAGCCGCCGCGCGGCACGCGTCGGGTCGAATGGATCGATGCCGCCGTCCAGCCTTTGCGCGAGCGTCTGGGACCCTCCGCTTACGCGCGCCTGGTCTCGGCGCTGGCACTGACCACGGGCATCGAGGCGCTGCTCGTGTTTCGCGACATCCGCGGCCTGTCGCCCACGCAGGCGATACAGGTCAGCCACTGGATGGCACGCGCCCTGGTCAAGCAGAGCCTTGCCGAACGGCAGGCCAAGCAGCGCCGGACGCGCGAGAAGAAACGGCTCGAAGGCTAGGCGGGCGTGGCCATGGCGCCTCGTACGCTCGCCTCACGTCGTACGAACCGACGGCGCAACAGGCGGTTCAGGGGATCGCCGACGAATCGCGCCGCCGCCCACGCCAGGAGCACGGACAGCGCGAAAAACACGGCAAGCATGGGAAGTTTCTGCTCGGCCGTCATGGATTCCCTCGGCAACCGATCCACGATGATGCCCAGCACCACGATGTGAAACAGGTAAAGCTCGTAGCTACGCGCACCCAGCCACGCGAGGGGGCTTGCCAGCCGGTGGGCGATCCTGCCGGCCGGAAGGCCAGACACGACGACAAGGAAGAATGCCGCGGCAATGCCCAGATACGTCGCGCCGAGTGCCTCGTTGCCGCGGATGCCCCGCATATAGATCCAGCCCATGACCAGGCAGGCCAGCATGGCGATCGCCTGCCTTCCCGCGTTGGCGAGCTTCAACCGGCTGGCCACGATGGCTGCCGCGCATCCGTAGGTCAGCATGTCCACGCAAGCCAGGTTGCCATACATGTAGAACAGTTCGTCGTCCTTGTGGATGCCGCGATACAGCGGCCCGACGACCATGCAGAAGAAGGCCAGGAGTACCAGCTGCCAACGTCGACGTACCGCGACGAGTACCAGGGGATACAACAGGTAAAACACCTCCTCGACCGAGAGCGACCAATAGATATTCATCGCGTAGTTGAAGTAACCGGTCATCTCCATGAGGACGTTGTGCCAGAACGTCAGCACGGACAGGTTCGCGATGACGAAGAACCCATTGCCGAGGCTCTTGCCGTGGACGCTGTTGGAGAAGTTGGAAAATCCCGCGAGGCCCAGCACCGCGATAACGACCAGGGCGAGCACGACCAGTGGGTACAGCCTGAAGAACCGTAGTTTGTAGAAATGCGCGATGTCGATGCCGGCCAGCGATCCATAACGACGCAGGATGTTGGTGGTGATGAGGAAACCGGAAATCACGAAGAATACGGAGACGCCGTAGTTGCCGTTGTAGAAGATCGCACGCAACGTCGGCACCGAAACCCATGCCTGCAAGGGGCTCGATTGCAAGCGATAGGACAGGTTGTAGTGCAGCAACATCACGACCAGGATGGATGCGCCGCGTAACAGGTCGATATAGACGTTGCGGCCTTCGCGCTCGATGCGCGGGACAACGGGTGGACTCATGCCTTGGCCGGCTCGTCGATGGTATCGAGGGTCAGCCAGACGATTTGCTTGGGACCGACGCGGCGTTGCCGGCGTGCCCACCAGCCTTGTTTGTGGTTCCGGTCGAAGAAGGGCTCGCTGCGGCGAATGATCGCTACCACCCCCTCGCCGCCGTTTTCCCTGGTCGCCTTGTCGAGCGACTGGCCCGACAGCAGCGATTGCCCCACGGAAAGCAGGCCGACCTGTTCCCTTACCGGCCCATCATGCCGGGCGGAAGCGAATTCGTCGAAGACGACGCAGACATCGGCAACAGGCTTGTAATCATTGCTGCACATGGCGATCCATGCCCTGGAAATGTCCTTCTCGCCGAGGCAATAATCGTAGAGCCACGCGGCAAGGGCATCGGGGTAGAAGTGCGACACTTCCGCCGCGGAGGTCGGCGGCAAGGGCGTACCCGCGTCCATCTTTTGCACCTGTTGCATGGCCAGCAATTGCTGGTGATCGAATTGCCAGGTCTCGTCGCTCTCGCTATCGAAGATCACCAGGTCGAAGCGCGCGACACCGGCCATATAAAGCGCCACGGCGCCGTGGCCTTCGGTTGCGTCGCCGCCGGCCATGCTCTGCAGCTTGGGAATAGCGGCGGCGTCGGGCGTGCAAAGCAGTTTGAGTTCTGATGCGGACTCGCCGATCAGCCGGAATCCTCTTTTGCCTTCCGGCGCGCCTGCCTGGGAAGCCTGTGGGAAGAACAGTGGCTGTTCGTAGAAACGAAGGGCGAAAGCCCGCATGGCTTCGGCACTGGTCGCCGCCTCCCTGGTCGAGCGGATCACGTCGGCGATAAAGGGATGGCTCATGGGATGTCCCGGTGACGTAGCAGGCGAATATACCTGCAGATCCCGCCGAACAGTAATCCCTGACGTCCGCTCGACAACCTGTCCGCCATGCTGGCCGCAAGAGTCCGTGCCCACTACCCGCAGGAGAGGCGTCGATGTCCTCATCGTCTGATCCCACGAACGCCGATGACGACGGTGACCTCACCGACATGCTGGGCGAGTTGCGCGTGCTTCTGCTCGGGTCGCAATTGCTGTCGGGCTTCCTGATCGCGGTCCCGTTCGCTCCCGGCTTCGGCAAACTGGATGGCTCGGAAAAAGACGTTTTCCTTGCCACCTTCCTGTTCGCCCTGATCAGCCTGGTGATGCTCAGCGCGCCAGCGATCCAGCACCGCCTGATCCGTCCCCTGCGCGACCGCGCGCGCTTCAAGGTCATGGCCGGTCGGCAGATGCTGGTCGGCGCGGCCACGCTGGCGATTGCCCTGGTCCTGGCGACCCAACTGGTACTCTCGTCGGTGATGGGGGCTGTCGTCGGCAACGCGGTGGCCGGCGGACTGGGCCTGCTGATCGCGCTGATGTGGTGGTGGCTCCCGTGGTTCTTTCGCCGTCGGGGGCATTTTTAAGCGCGTCAGTTCTTCGCGAGCCACGTTCGCACGCCTTGCAGCGACTTGAACTCGTCGAGACTGCGTGCGGCGATACCCGGATACGTGCCCGCGACCATGTCGGCAAGCGCGCGCCCGGGACCCAGTTCCAGAAATGCGTCCGCGCCCGCTTCGATGCAGGCGTCCAGGCAGGCTGCCCATTGAATCGGATGGGATATCTGCAAGGCCAGTTTCGCTGCGCCCTGGGCGACATTGAAGACACCCGCGCCGTCGACACCACTGAACAGGCGCGTGCCTGACTTCAGGGCATGCGCCATAGGCACCTGTGCCAGATGCTGGCGAAAACTCGCCGACGCCGCGGCCATGAAACGGGTATGCGAGGCAACCTCCACGCCGACGGAAGCGACCCGTGACGCGCCCTTGCCCGTCGCTTCCGCGGCGATGTCCTCGAGCGCCGGCCGCATGCCGGCGAGCACATAGGCATCGCCCGGATTGACGATGGCGATCGCGGCCTCGCGATACGCGGTCAGTGCGTCGACCACGGGGCGGTCCAGGCCGCGGACAAAGAGCATGCCTTGCGCGCCTTGACGGGCCGCGTTCATGGCATCGGCCCGTGCGACGACAAGGTCGAGCGTCAGTTCGGGTGCGACCAGACCCGCGACACCCCAGGCCGCCACTTCGCCGACGCTGTAACCGGCGACGCAGCGTTCTGCGGGCAAGGCTTCCGCCAGGGCCGCGGCCGCACCCAGGGACTGCAGCGTGCAAAGGAGCTGTGCGTTCCGGTTTTCGTGAAGCGCCGCTTCGCCGGCGGTGCGCACCCACGTGCGCGGATCCTGGCCGAACCAGATGGCCGCATGCGCGAAGAGCGCGGCGGCTTCGGGCGCATCGCCGGTCAGGTCGAACATACCGCGATGTTGCCGGCCTTGCCCCGAACACAGGATCGCCAGGCGCATCAGCCCTCCCCCATCGGTTCGAATGCCTCGACGAACAGACTCATGGCAAGCAGGTCGGCCGCGCCGCCCGGGCTCAGCCGGCGTTCGACGAAGGCGCGATGCACGGCCTCGGCGGCGGATCGCCAATCGGGCTGGCCGATGCCGCCACGGTCGAGGAACGATTGGGCGGACTGTTGTGCGAAGCGCAGACCGGCAAGGCCGCCGCGATGGAGCATGTTCGTATCCTCGAGTATGGCGATCAGGGCAAAACACGCTTGCACCCTCGCCGCTTCCGTGTCGTCTGGTGACAACAGGTGAGCCTTGCGCAAGGCTGGCAGGCCAACCTGGTAGACACTCGGAAATCCCAGCGCGGCCTCCTGCCGTGCGCCGCCGGCACCAAAATGGCGCGCCGCCGCCTGGCCATGGCTGGACAACAGGCGCGGCCCATCGACTATGCCGCGCGCCCACCGGCGCGACACCGCTTCGCCCAGAGTGACTTCCGCATCCGTGAAGCCGGCAAGTCGCAATCCTGCGGCCGCGCACAGCAGGCCTATGCCGAAGATCGCTCCGCGATGCGTATTGACGCCGCCGGTCGCCTTGAACATCCCAAGCTCGGCACGCAGCCCGATGTTGCGCAGTTCCGGCATCCCGCTGTTGCGCATGCCGGCGTCAACCAGTTCGGTGAAGAACGGCCGGATGGCCGATCCGCTGCGCAGGAAGGTGTCCGCGTCCATATCGGTGTGGCTACCGGTATCCACATGGCTGACCAGGCCGGGTTTCGGCCACGTATGGATTTCCAGCTGCAGGCTCTGCTCGGCCAGCGCGGCAATCCGCTCCGGCATGGACATAGCGGCGAACGGCCCGATCGATGCCAGCGCATTCATGCGGGCGCTCCGATAAAAGACCTTCGTGGATACAGCACGACATCGGTGGCGGTTTTGAGCGCCAGTTCGGCATCGCCGGCATGCAATTCACGCCAGTTGATGCCTGCACCATCCGCGCGCACCAGTTCACCATCCAGACGCATCGGCGCACGGGCATCCAGATCGGCCAGTTCGTCGAGGAACCGATCGACGCGATCGTGGCGCGGGAGATCCCAGGCGAGGTCGATATCCGAACCAGGGGAAAGGTAGGTCAGGCCGGTCAGCCACTGCCAGGCTAGACTGCCGAAAACGCCAGTCGTCACTTCGTATTTCGCGGCGAGCAGGAGCAGTTCCCGCAGACTGGGCAACCAGCTCTCCGGCGGGGTTCCGAAGACCTCGGCCAGGCCGGGCAAGGGCATCACCGAGGCGATGTCGCCAGGCTGGCATTGCAGCGCGATACGACGTTTGCCCGCCGAAGGAGGCAGCGGCAGCCCGAGGGCCAGGCCAGCTTCCTCGCCGGGCATGGGCCTGCGCACGATCAACGGCCAATGGTTATTTGCCCAGTCACGCAACAGCGGCTCATCGGCCAGGTCGGGGCGCGAGGCCAACAGCGCATCCCAGGCCGCCGGAAGCACGCGGACCAGCCGATGGCGCCGAAACGGCGAGTCAAAGCGAAGCAAGGGCGAGTTCATGGACGCGCTCCGCAATGTCAGCAGCCTTTGGACGGCCGTTTCGTTCCTTTCCCTGTCGATCGCGCACGTCCTTCAGCCCGGTCGGCCGTGCGAAAGCATCGAGCGCGACGTCCAGTTGGGAGGCCAGGGATCGGTCGGGATCCAGGATCGAGGCCACGCCGCCCGTCTGTGCAAGGTTGGCCAGACCCGGCGCGAATACCGGCGTGGACCTGGCCTTTTCCTCGAGAAGGTCGATGGACAGCTTGGTGACACGCGCCATGGAAGGAAGATCCATCACGGCAGGCTGCGCGCCCGGCAGGGCAAGCAAGGCGCGCGTTGCCAGCGCCGTGGCGATAAACGCCCCCGCCGCGGTGTGGCCATAAAGCAAGCCAATGGTCGGGTGCCCTTGCATATCGGCAAACAACAGGCTCTTGGCCAGGTGCGCGAGAAACTCATTGAGCCCGAGCAACTCGTCACGCTTGCTCATGCGTTGGCTGTCGCTGTCGACCAGCACGAGGATCGGCGTCCCGCCTCCCTGCTTTACGATATCAAGCACGTCGCGGGAGAGTCGGGCCGCTTCGTCGATGCCGACGGGCAAGCGCCCATCCACACCGATGACGGCGATCGTGGCGCCCGTCGGTCGGCGGCCCTGCCCTGAGATCAGGCTCTTTTCCACGACGACATCGTGACCGTTGGGAAAGAGCGAAGCGAGCATCTCAACGAGCGTCATGACGCGGCTCCTCGAGTTGGTTGGCGAGAACGACAAAGTCCTGGTATGTCATGCCTGGAATAGCCTCGGCATCCCTGGCACCCATGGAACGCCAGATATCGAGCGCGTCGTCGAGATCACCAAAACGCGCGATGCGCCGTTCGAGGCGTGATTGCTCCGCTTCCAGCGTGGCCATGCTCATCGCCGGCGCACGTGCTACCAGATAGCGGGCTGCCTCGCGGAAGCTGTCCACGCTGTCGTCGGCGAAGCGCTCCGCCCCGCCGATCAGGCGACGATGTTTGCCGCCCATCGTTCGCCAGACCAAGGCACGGTCCTTCGAATCGAATTCCTCGATACCGCGATTGGTCTCGATGACCTCCGGCCCGGAGACGCCAATACGGCCCTGCTCGGACACGGCCAATGCCGAGCAGCATCCGGCGACAAGACCACCGCCGCCATAGCAGCCGGCGCGTCCACCCACCAGCCCGATCACCGGCACCCCGGCCAGGCGCGCCTCGATCACGGCACGCATGATTTCGGCAATCGCCAGTTCGCCGGCATTGGCCTCCTGCAGACGTACACCGCCCGTGTCGAACAGGATCAGCAGCGGCATCGAGCCGATGTCGCGCGCGGCCCGCAGCAGACCGGTCAGCTTGGCACCATGGACCTCGCCGAACGCGCCACCCATGAAACGCCCTTCCTGCGCGGCGATCCATACCGGTGCGCCATCCAGCCGCCCGCGGCCGACGATCATGCCGTCGTCGAATTGTTCCGGGAGGTTGAAGAGCGACAGATGCGGACTGGTCTCACGCTGCTCCGGGCCAATGAATTCCACGAAGCTGTCCTTGTCGAGGAGGCCTGACAGTCGTTGCCGCGCGCTGGCTTCGTACCAGCTCGCCGATACCGGTGTCGCCACGTTGATGTTCATGAACGCTCTCCTTCGACGGCACGGACCGCCTGCGCCAGGCGCAAGGCGACCATGTCGGGACGCGCGCCGCCGTCGTTGATGGAAAGCTTCAGGCCCCCGGGGGAACGGCGCTCGACGAAGTCGGCCACCACGGCCCGCCAGACCTCGCCAAACCCTTCGACCACCGTGCGGATATCGATCTCGCATTCGTCGTCGGGAAGCGTGCGCTCCACCAGTACCTCCAGGTTGCCCGAGGCCACCACACCGACCAGGGCCTGGGACTGGGTGCCTTTCGCGCGCTTCGCGGCGACATGACGATAATTCAGTTGTTCCATGGTGATCTCCCCTTACCAGTTGCGGAATTTGGAAGGCGGCGCGTACAGCCCGCCGGACCAACGGACCAGGTCCTTGATGGAGCGCGCGGCCAGGAGGTTGCGATCGGCATCCAGCGGATCGATGCCCAGATCCTCCGGACGCTGGATGACACCGCGTTCGCGCAGTCGCTGGACGAGCTTTCGATCCCTGCCCCGACCCACCTCGGTGTAGCCGGCGACGCCGCGAATCGCATGTTCGCGCTCGTCTTTGTCGCGGCAAAGCAACAGGTTGGCGATGCCCTCCTCGGTGACGATATGGGTGACGTCGTCGCCGTAGACCATCACCGGGGCCAGGTCCAGATCGAGTTTCTCGGCGAGTTTCAGCGCGTCCAGATGCTCCACGAACAATGGCGCGTTCTTCTCGCCGAAGGTCTCGCCGATCTGCACCACGAGCTTGCGGCCCCGGCGCAAGGCTGCAGGGCTATCGGGATCGGCTTCCTTGCCCGCCTGCAACCAGGGTTTGCTCGGATGGCGACGCCCGCGCGCGTCGCTACCCATATTGGGCGCCCCGCCGAAACCCGCGACACGGTCGGCGGTGACCGTGGAGGAATTGCCTTGCAGGTCGATCTGCAAGGTAGCGCCAATGAACATGTCGCACGCGTACAGTCCGGCGACCTGCGAAAACGCGCGGTTGGAACGGAGCGAACCGTCGGGCCCCGTGAAGTACACGTCGGAACGTGCACGAATATAGTCGTCCATGCCGACCTCCGAACCGAAGCTGTGGATCTGCTTCACCCAGCCCGATTCGATCGCCGGGATCAGGGTCGGGTGCGGATTGAGCGCCCAGTGGGTGGCTATCTGCCCTTTCAGGCCCAGCCGTTCCGCATAGGTCGGCAGCAGCAATTCGATGGCGGCGGTATTGAAGCCGATGCCGTGGTTCAGCCGCTGGACGCCGTAGGGCGCGTAGATGCCCTTGATCGCCAGCATCGCGGTGAGGATCTGCGTTTCGGTGATGGCGGCAGGATCGCGGGTGAACAACGGCTCGACGTAAAACGGTTTGTCGCTTTCGATGACGAAGTTCACCCAGTCGCCAGGAATATCGACACGTGGCAGCTTGTCGACGACCTCGTTGACCTGGGCGATGACGATGCCGTCCTTGAACGCGGTCGCCTCGACGATGGCCGGCGTGTCCTCGGTATTGGGGCCGGTATAGAGATTGCCTTCGCGATCAGCGCTCACCGCAGCGATCAGCGCCACCTGTGGAGTCAGGTCAACGTAGTAACGGGCGAACAGTTCCAGGTAGGTATGGACCGCGCCAAGTTCTATCTGGCCGCCGAAAAGCAGCCGGGCGATTCGCTGGGACTGCGGCCCCGAGTAGGCATAGTCGAGCCGTTTGGCAATGCCCTTTTCGAACACGTCCAGGTGTTCTGGAAGCACCACGCCAGACTGCACCATGTGCAAGTCGTGGATCTTGCCGCTGTCCACGGCCGCCAGCGCTACCGCCAGCAAGTCAGCCTGCTTCTGGTTATCGCCTTCCAGGCAGACCCGATCGCCCGGCTGGATCACGGCCTCCAGCAAGGCCGTGGCGTCCTCTCGGGCCACGCGCTTGCCTTGCGCGAAGCGGGCGCCGGCCTGCAGTCGCGAGTCTCTTGCCCGCCGTGCATTGTCCCAAACCGTCATCTGGTTCTCTCCGATGTTTTTCCGATCGTTTTACGGAATGGCGTGGGTCGCCGCCTGTTCGATCAGGGCCGCGACTTCCTTCGGGTGCGACTCATACACGGAGTGGCTGGCGCCCTGCACTTCGATCGTGTGGCTGTTCGCGCGCTTCGCATACATCCGCTCCAGATCGGGATTGATGATCCGGTCCGCGGTCGCGACGGCGTACCAGCTCGGCTTGGTCTTCCAGGCCGGCTGACCGGCCGGCACGGTGAACACCGATGCCGCGGTCAGTTCCTGCGCCTGGGCCTCGAACTCGGCCTGCGCCTTGGGCAGGTCCGCGGCGAAGTCGGCCGGATAGTGCGCAGGATCGAGATAGGTAAAGCCGTCGGCGGTCTTCTTGACGGCCTTGGTCGCGTTCGGGAAGCGCTTGCCATTGCCGACCTCGGTCTCGCCCTGGTCGAGCGCATGCGCCGCGATGTAGACCAGCCCCACCACGTGGGAATCGTTGCCGGCGTCGGTAATGATCGCGCCACCGTAGCTGTGGCCAACGAGGATGGTCGGGCCATCCTGCATGGCGAGAATACGTTTGACGGCGGTGACGTCATCGTTGAAGGAGGTCAGCGGATGCTCGGCGACGGATACGTGATAACCGTCTTTTACGAGGATATCGTAGACTGGTTTCCAGCCACTGCCGTTCACCCAGGCGCCATGTACCAGGACGATGTTATGTACCGGCGTCGCCGCCATGGCGGGATTGAAAGCCGTTGCGGAGCCGACCAGGAGTGCTGCCAGTGCGAGTTTCTTGATGTTGCCGATCATGATGGTGTCCTCGGGGAGGGAAGTCGGGAGATGAAAGGGCTACGTGTCCGTGACGTCCATCCGGGCCTTTTCGTGTGGCGTCAGGTGGTCCGTATCCATCGGGTGGGAGGATCGTAATCCAGCTGGCTCCGGTGATTTATGAAGTTGCCGGAGGCGATTCAGTGGGGTTCGCGATGAGCGTTGCGGCAGGCCGGATAGCGGCGCGGATGCTTCGAAAAACAACCGGAAACAGCCAGAGGGTTTTGCCATGCGTCCCCTTCCACCGGAGCTACTTCGCAGCTTTGTCGCCGTGGCCAAGGCCGGGAGCTTCACCGCCGCGTCGGAACGGGTGTACCTGTCGCAGTCGACCGTGAGCCAGCACGTGCGCCGCCTGGAGGAACTCCTCGATCGCCCGCTGTTCGAGCGCGATACCCGTAACGTCCGCCTGTCCCGCCACGGTGAGGAACTGCATCGCTATGCGACGCGGATCCTGGACCTCATGGACGAAGCCGTGGCTTCGGTATGCGGGCCACCGCTGGGCGGTCCGGTGCGCCTGGGCCTGTCCGAGGACTTCGCCTCGACCCGGCTCACCACGGCGCTGGCCAGCTTCATGCGGCGCAATCCCGATGTCGAGCTGTCGATTACCACCGGCCTGAGCGGCGACCTGTTCCGCGAGCTCGACGAGGAGCGCTACGACCTGGTGCTGGCCAAGCGCCTGAGCGGAAGCCTGCGCGGCCGCGTGATTCGTGCCGAGCCCCTGCACTGGTGTGTCGGGGAGGATTCGATCATCGACGGCAGCGAAGCGGTGCTCCCGCTTGCGCTTCACCCGGAACCGAGCATTGCCCGTTCACGGGTACTGGAAGCGCTGAAGGCCGCGGACCGACCCTACAAGGTCGTCATTACCAGCGGCAGCATCGCTGTGCTGAAGGCCGCCGTGATGGCCGGCCTTGGTATCAGCGCGTTCGGTGGATACGTTATTCCCCAGGGCCTTGTCCGCCTGGAGGAAGGCCTGCCCGACCTGGGATCGCTGGATTATGTGATCGATCGACCCGTGGCCATCTCGCCGGCCGCGACGGCGCTCGAGGCCACGTTGACCGCCGTCGCCATGGAACTGTGAAAGACGGACACCCACGTCAACCATCTGTGCCGAGCGCCGTTGAAAGAGTCGATGGATATCCACTTCGATTGCACGATGTGCGGCAAATGCTGCCACGACCTGAAACTGCCTTTGAGTGTCGACGAGGCGATGGCCTGGCTAAGGCGAGGCGACGATATCCAGATCCTCTGCGAGGCGGTGCCGTGGCCCGAAGAGCCCGCCGCGGACAATCTCCCGGCGCAGCACAAGAAACGCCGGTCGTTTCCCGCACTGAGCGGCGAACTGCCTACCCGTATCGTGGTGATTCTCGCCGCCAGCTTCGCGGGGGCCTGCCCCCAGCTTCAGCCCGACCTGCGTTGCGGGATCTATGAGGAACGTCCACGGGTCTGCCGGATCTATCCAGCCGAGATCAATCCGTTCATCCCCCTGGCGCCGGAGCAGAAAGCCTGTCCCCCGGAAGCGTGGTCGCCCAGCCATCCCATTTTCATCAAGGGTGGGCAACTGGTCAGGGCCGAAACGCTTGCCTTGATCGAGGAGTCCCGCAGCATCGATGCCGCCGACACGTTGGTCAAGGCAGCGGCCTGCATGCTGCTCGGTATCAACGTCGCAGCACTTGCGAACGAGGGATTCGTCGTCCATTCGCCGCACCGCGATCTTGCCTTGTCCGCCCTCGAACAGGCGCGTGGCCGGGAGACGATCGATGACGGCTTGCAGGATTGGCGGTTCGTGTCGAACCGGCAGGGAACCGTCGCTACCCTGGGCGCCGTTGGCGCCGTCGGCAGCCTGGTGACGGGCACGGATGCGGCGGCATTCGAATACCTGGGTTTTTTCCCCGCTGCTTAGTCCCGCTATGATTCGCGCTTCGGGTGCAGGGACTGACCGACCATTGGGGAATATGTTTGAACCTGGACCTGGTGCTCATTGCCGCGTTGTTCCTGCTCGGCATCGTCATGACAACGATTATTGCCCTGCTTGGGATCAAGTCGTCCATCCGTCGAAGCAAGGTCTGGCGCATCTGCCTGGCCAGTATCGCCGCGTTGACCTTGCTCCTGGTTCCGGTATTCCTCTTGCACCGGCAAATCGAAGATGCCTATGACCATGCCCTGGTGCGCCTCTACACCTTTGAACTGGTCAGGCCGACGACATTCGACGGCTTGCTGTTCCCTGCCCACTCGGTGGTGATCGAAGACAAACTCGCGCCGCATGAGGTCACGGGCGGAACCGTGCCGGGCGGCACGACCCTGCTCGGGGTGAAGGTCGCGGGAGCATTCAGCGTCGAAAGCTCGGGCGGAGATAACAGTACGACGTACCTCTCAAAGGCCACCCTCGTGCAACCCGGCAAGGTTCTTGGGGTGCCTTGCGGCCCGGGGACACTGGAGCAGTCGAACGATGCGATCGGTGGCCGCGACCGGGTGTCGTGCACGCTTGCATCCGACTATGGGGTGGCTGGCCTCACTCTTCCTTCCGGAAGTACCGTCGTTATCGCGCACGACAGTAATGAAACCCCGCCCTTGCAGATAAGCGGCGAAACAAAGCGGGCGTGGAATGCCGCGGGTGTCGCCTGTGCGAGCGGCGACTTTTCCTACCAGGCCGGCATCACCTGCATCCTCGAAAGCGAGCAGGTCTTCGATGGATACCCCCTGGCCGCGGGCGCACAAGCGCAGCTCGCCTTTGGATCGAAGGGCACGGTTGCCGTTATCAGCGGCAAGCTTTCACGCGAATTCGATATCGATGGCGTGCCCATGCCCGCCGGGTCGGTCGTACAACAATCCCTGGAAGACAATGGTTATGCGAGCACGCAATCCCTGCGTTCGCACACCATGGAACCGTATCAATCCGTCAGGTTCGAGCTTCCCGATTCGGCGCGCCTTACGCTTGCGGGAAAGGCATTGGAGGGCAGCTACATTGCACTCGAGGTTTACAATCAATCGATCAAGGCGCACGTCGTACCCAGCGACAACCCCGAAGGCGAGCACAATGGCATCTTCGACCTGGCGACGCGCACATGGTGCTGGGATAAGGGGTGCCCGCAATAAAACGCGGCTAATGCCCTACCAGCAGGCGAAGGTCGACGGCATCCGCCATGGCCTGCATGCCCGCGGCGTTCGGGTGGAGGTGGTCCCCGGAGTCGTAGGTAGCGCGCAGGGCTGATGGATCGGACGGATCCTGCGTGGCCTTGTCGAAGTCGACCACGCCATCGAACGCGCCGCTGTCGCGGATCCACCGGTTGCAGGCCTGGCGAATCGCCTCGTGGGCGTCGGTATGGTACGTGGCGCCCTTGTTCGGCAGCATGGTCCCGCCGACGATGCGGACGCGGGCATGGTGTGCCTGCGCGATCAGTTTCCGGTAGCCGGCGATCAGGGCATCGGCCGTCAGTGGCGCACCAGCCTCGCCCGCATCGTTGCCTATGTCATTGATGCCTTCCATCAGGATCACCGTGCGCACGCCGGGCTGGCCGAGCGCATCGTGGGCGAATCGCTTGACCGCGCTGATCCCCTGCCAGGCATTCGGCACGTCGGTAAGCACACGGTTGCCGCCGATGCCCGCGTCGACTACACCCATGGGATGGCTGACACCGGCGAGCCGTCGCGCCAGATCGTCGGGCCAGCGGGCGTACACCCCGGTCGGCGTCTTGTAGCCATCGGTGATGGAGTCGCCGAAAGCCACGACCGTACCGGGGACGGTCGAGAGCACGTCGAGCCCCGACAGGTAATACCAGGACGTCGTCGAGCTGATGTAAGCGCTGCCGTCGGTGTCCTCCGTGTGATCCCCCGGTCCGGACACATAGGTGGTATCGAATGCGTCCGAGTGCCAGGTCGCCGAACTCGTGGCCCGTGGCAGATAGATGCTGACCAGCATGTTCTGCTGGTTGCCGATCGACGTGGGGAAGGTATCGCTGACCGCTTCCGCGCCGGCCGGAATGACGATGTTCGCGGCCCCGGCGAATGTCAGCGCCTGCGACGATTCCTGCAGTGCCCTGGCGCCATGGGCCTGGGACGCAATGACAACATGACCCACGACCAGCGGCGTCGTGCTGCGCAAATTGGACAGACGCACGCGCACGGCCGTTCCGCCCGTGCTCGCATGCACGACCATGCGCAACGTCTGGTCATGGAAGGTCGGTCCGCCCCGGGTCATGCTCGGCGCCCACAGGGCAACCAGCCGATCGTGGGATGGCTCCACCTTGCTTGCGACAACATTGCCGCAAGCAACGACCAGCAGGACCATGGTCAGTAACCGCGCTTTCCCGGACATGCGCCTCTCCTCCTGGAACCTCAGGCAGGCTCCGGCACGATGGTAACGGACTCGCCCGCCCGCAATGCGATGGTCTTCGACTGCGTGCCGTACCGGACCGTGGTCCGCGTACCGCCGACACTGTGCACGGTCACGGCGCTGACCTTGCCATCCCGCCAGTTGAGGTCGACGCGGAATCCGCCACGCGCACCGATGCCGATCACGTTGCCGCGGGCCGCCCATGGCGGCGGCAGCGCCGGCAGCAGTTCGATCAGACCCGGGCGCGAGTACAGCAGCATCTCGAGCATCGCCGTCGGCGTGCCGAAGTTCGCATCGATCTGGAACGCATCGGCATGCTCGTCGAGTTTGTAGAAATCGAAAAAATTAAGGGCCGTACCGTTGCTGTGGCGCGTCGACGGCTTCAGGTTGGTCAGTAGCAGTTGATAGGCCTTGCCGGCATCCTTCAGTCGTGCCCAGCAGGCCGCTCGCCACGCACAACCCCAGCCATATCCGGTCATGCCGCGTGCTTCGAGCAACTGCTTCACGCCATCGAGCAGGGCCAGCGGGCTGTTGTCGGCACGGATGCGGTCGCCTGGGAAGAATCCGATCAGCGGCGACAGATGGCGATGCGTCGTTTCACCCAGATTCTCCGGCGTCATCCACTCCTCGAGCCAACCTGTCTTGGTACTGACCTGGGGCAGATAGAGTCGCGCCTGCAACCGGCCGATGGTGGCCGCGTAACCGGCGTCCCGGCCCAGCAGGTCGCTCGCCTGCCGATAGTTCTCGAACAGATCCCAGACCAGTTCCTGCGCGTATGTGTTGCCGCGGGCGCTCTTCGGCCCTTGCTCCGGCGACCAGTCCGCGTCGTCGACCAGTACCTCACGTTTGCCACCCGTCACCACGTCGGTCACGCTTATCGTGAGCAGACGGGCTTCCCAGAACTCGCAGGCGCCCTTGAGCAAGGGGTAGATGCGCGCGAGGTAATCGCGGTCCGGGACGTACTGGTAATGCTGCCACAGGCTGTTGCACAACCAGGCATTGCCCGCCGGATGCCACCACCAGCCATTGCCGCCGTAAATATTGGTGGAGAAGGCTATCGTCCAGCCGGCGAGCTTGCCTGAGCTGTTGCGAAAGCCGTTGCGTGGATCGTTGAAGTGTTTCCGGGTGATCTCGGTCCACGACCCGACCTGGTCGAGGCAATACGTCGCCAGCGCATCGAAGCAGGACGATAGCCCTGCCCGGTCCGGCAACCAGTAATTCATCTGGATATTGATATCGCTGTGGTAGTCGGCCATCCAGGCCGGTGCGTTGTCGCTCAGCCACAGGCCCTGCAAGCCGGTTGGCAACCGGTCGCGCGACCCGGCGATGGTGAGGTAGCGACCGTACTGGAGATAACTCGCCTCCAGTTCCGGATCGGGCATGGCACCCGGTTCGGCACGTGCCCGCAGGCGAGCCCAGGAATCCATGGCGCGCTGTGCCGGGCTCGATTCGCCCAGGTCCACGCTCATGGCGTCGAAAAGAGACCGGTGGTCGGCGACATGGGTACGCAGCAGCAACGATGCGGGAATCGCGCAGGCCGCCTCCACCTTGGCCCTTGCGCGGACCGAAGGCTCCATTGTCGGATCCCTGTATCCCGTCGCAAGGTTGGGTGCGTAATCGGTGCCGCCGCAGAAAACGACGGTCAGCTCGTTGCAGTCACGGAAGCTGACGAACGCACCGTCGGACGCCACCGAACCCGAGGGGCTGGTCGCCTTGACACTCGCGGCGTACCTGAGACCATTCGGCAATACGCCGCTGAATTCGCCGTGCCGCGTCGTCTCGTCATGTGCGCCCCGCAGATCGACCGAACCGCTATAGCTGCCGCCGCCGCTCTGCGACAGGTGGATCACGATCACATCGTCCGGGTGACTGGCGAAGATCTCGCGCGTATAGGTCACCCCGTCCTTGCGGTAGGAGACACGGATGCAACCGTCGCCAAGGTCGATTTCGCGCCGGTAGTCGGTCACGCCGGATACGTCGTGGCCTTCCACCGAAAGGTACAGCCGGGCCAGCATCACCAGGCTGCCGAAGTCCGCCGTGGTGTAACCGAACTGGCCGTCGCCATCCAGCTCGGCGTTGCGTCCGCCGAGCCACATCGAGCCATCGGTGAGATAGAGGAAGTCACGCGAGGGGTCGCCACCGACCAGCGCGCCGATACGCCCGTTGCCGATCGGCAGGCCTTCGCGAAGTACGTTCGACTCGGTCGCCGGCATCGTGTACCAGAGCGCCAACCGTTGGCCTTTGGCCGGGACCGTCTCCGGGCGCCGGACGGTGCCGGCCGCCGCGAACACCGGCATGCCCAGCACGGGCAGCAGGGCCGTCATCATGCCGGTCATCCGCAGGAATCGACGTCGTGCGATCGACTCCGGGTGCCGTCCGCTGGACGGCACCCGCGCTTCTTCGTCCCTGCTCATCGAAACATTCGCTTACGGTCGTCCACAGGTTTGCGACGTGCCGCCAAACGACCAGCCCGAATCGACGCGTGGGGCGATGACGATGCGATCGAGGTCGGGGGCGAAGCCGGTGGCATTGCCCATCTGGATCGTATTCGTTCCGGCTTTCAGCTGGACAGGGATGATCGTCGGCGTCGGATCGTCGAACGTACTGCCGTCCAGGTCCAGTGATCGCGGCGTCCCGCCATTGACGGTCACGACCAGGGTACGCACGCCGCTGGTGAAGTAGTCGATCTCCAGCTGATAGGTGCCAGCGGTCGGCACGGTGACGTTGGAAAAGGTCACCGAGTTCGCCGCACCGCCGCCGATATTGCCTGCCTTGGAAAGTCCGGATGCGTAATTGCTGAAACCGGCGGTGACCGTGCCGCCCAGCGTGGCCGCTTCGGCTTCATAAGTCGTCGTGGTGGGCAGTGCCGCGTCGCCATTGCCGCTGACCACGATACGGTCGAGGTCCGGCGGATAGCTGGTCGGGTTACCGAACTGGATGGCGTTATAGCCGGCCTTCAGGCACACCGGCATGGCGCTCGCCGAAGGCAACAGGAAGCTGCCACCGCCGGAGTTGAAGGTCTGGAACGGACCGTCGCCGACCTTGTACAGGTACGAACGCAGACCGAGTGTCATCGAGTGGACCTGCATCTGGTACACGCCCGTCCGACGCGCATAGACGTTATGGAAGGTGACGGTATTGCCGGCGCCGAGGCCAAGCCCTCCCACCTTGTTGCCGCCGGAGCAGTCCGTGCAGGCGAAGACTACCGCACTGCCCGCCAGCGTCGCCGCTTCGGCCTCGTAGCTGGCCGAGGGTACCGGAGGCGTGCGGCCCACTGTTGCCCAGACCCGAAGCAGTCGCACGTCGTGGCCTTCCAGCTTCGTGCTGAACTCGCCCGCCGACCGGCCAAGCTCGTCGTGCGTCCACAGGTCGCGTACCTGCCGCGCACCGTCAAGACCCAGTTCCCGCCATGGCAATCGCACGACGGCAGGCGTCGCGTTCATATTGAAGAGCGCGACGTAGTAACTACCGTCGCCAAGGTCGGAAACCCATACCGGTGTATCGCCGCCGATCACCTGCTTTGCCGGCTTGCCGGACTGGTCGACGGCAAGGACTTCATCGTTCGTCACCAGGCGTTTGCCGAAGTCGTCGATCTTCGTCAGGTCGCCGCCCAGGTACAGCGGCGCATTGGCGATGGACCACAAAGTGAAGGCGGAACGTTTCTCCTCATTGGTCAGGCCGTCCAACGCGCCATCGCCGACATCGAGGGAATCCAGATCGTTCCATCCCAGTTGCGGGCCCGCCGATGCCTGCCAGGCCGGCAAGTCGCGGAAGCGTTTGTAGATGCGCGACCAGTCGGTCAGCGTGGCACAGCGGCCTTCGCACTCCACATCGTCGTCGATACGGCGTGCATTCGAGAACTGCTGCCAGGTACCGAGGTAATCCTGGTCGACCGCCCATGACACCGTCAGCCAGATCGGTCGCCCGGTCTTCGCGATCGCTTTCGACCACGCCTGTACATCGGCGAGGTTGTTGATGCTGAGGTCGTCGCTATAGGAACCCGGCGTCACGCCATCGAGCTTGATGAAATCGACGCCCCACGAGGAGAACTCGGCGACGACCGAGTCGATGTACTCCTGCGCGCCGGGTTTGCTGAAGTCGATCTTGTAGTGGTACGGCGAGGTTCCCGGTGCGCCGAAGGCGTTGCCGGCGGTATACGGCACCGCGAGGATGTCCTGGATATGGTACGGCGTGCCGAGGATCGGCGAATTGGCCAGGACCGCGGGCTCCTCGACACCGGGAATCCAGTAGATGCCCGCCTTCTGGCCATTGCGATGGATGTGATCGATCAGGCCCTTGATGTCCGGGAAGGTCGCCGTATTCGGCGTTGGCCTTCCGTTCGCATCGAAGCTGCCCTGCCAGCCCGAATCCATGTTGATGTAGTTGAAGCCGTGCGCCTGCAAGCCCGAACGCGCGAGCGCATCGGACTGCGTGACCATATTGGCCTGGGTGAGGAAGGCCGGATCGATCGTCTGCTGACTGAAGGTGCTCCAGCCAAGATAGGGTTTATGCGCGGCGCCATTCACTTGCGCGCTCGCCGTCGAAGCGATCAATAGCAGGCCACAAGCCACCGCTCCACGCGTCAGTAGCGATCGGATGGCCCGCTTCAACGAGGTGCTATTGGCGGGAAGCGGCATGGTCGGATCGACGGATACAAATACAGGAGCACTCATCGAGGAAGTCATCCTTCAGATAGTCACGCGCACAGGTCGGATTCACCGCTACGCCCCCGCGTCGTGGTGAGATGTATTTGTCCTACAATTTAAAGTAAGCCTGTGCCGCTTCAGCTGTCAAGGACTGTTTGTCGAGGAAGTGAGACGTGACTCACCGGACGGGAAGTCACTGGCGCTCGATCGACGGCGCATCCGGTATCAAGGGCGAGTGCACAGCCTCAGATATTCGGCCAGTCGGGACCGAACCGGGTCCGCCCCTCTTCGAGTGACATGGCATGTCCGTCGGGACTGTCGATGCTTAGCTGATCGAGCAGGATGGCCGTTGCCAGGGCGCAGGCTTCGCAACCGCAATGTCCGGAGCAATTGGGACGGCTGCAGTCTCCGGTACAGGTGCAAGGCAGGCGGTCCATGCCATCGAGCTCGGGCATGCCACGCTCGAAACAACCCTTGGTCGCCGGATAGCGGCGAAGCCCCTCGGCGGTTGGGAAAGCAAGTCCGGGCATGGCTCAGGCACTCCGAGGCCCCTGCGTTATGGAACCTTACGCCAGGGGGGTGAATTTCTTGCGATTCCCGGTCACCACCATCGCGTGGCGAACCGCGCTATACATCGATCAGCCACCAATGGCCGTGCGCGCGATGATCTCGCCACTGGCGAAAGCCTCCTGCTCGGTCTCGAAGCTCGGACCATCGAATTGCCGCATCGGTGGCCGACCTTCAATCGCAACGACCTTGACCGACCATGCCTTGTCCCCTGATCGCCATACGGTGAGGCAGTAAGCGAAGTTCATGAAACTCGCGTTGCGCGTGAATTCGGTGATGCCGCCCGACGGCGTGCCGGAGGCTCCGATTTCGTCCCGTTTGTTCATCAAGTTTGCGTTGGCCACGATGCGACTCCTTGCACATGCGATGGAGACCTGGGGTCATGCACGTCCTGTGCCATGAAGTTGACGCCGGTCTATTTCATGCCGGTGACGTGCCCGCGCGAGGCTGGCAGCGCTTCGGAGCGTTTCACCCATGTGATGAGCGCTCATGCGCAAGCAGACTGCGAGAAGTCGCAGGGTCACAAAACGACCTGGCCGGGGCCTACATGGCGCGCGCGACCAGGCGATAAGATCCGCCGCCGGCCGCCTTGACGACGTAAAGTGCACCGTCGGCGATATGCATGATTTCATCGGCCGTGGAAGGTCCGGCGCATAAAGCCACGCCCATGCTGACGTGAACGGGCAGCTGCACGGAGCCGATGGCCATGCATGGCGCCATGGCGGCGAGTACCTTGCGCGCCAGCAGATCGGCGGCGATCGGCGAATCGATATCCTCGACGAGGACGACGAACTCATCACCGCCGATGCGTGCCACCAGGTCGTTCTTGCGCAGGCAGGCCTGGATGCGCTGCCCAACCTCGCGCAGCACGTCGTCGCCGACACCATGCCCCCAGGTATCGTTGATGGTCTTGAAATGATCGACATCGACGATCATCAGCAACACGCGTTGCGCGCGGCCCAGGGCCAGCGCGATGTGCTCGTCGAAATGGCGCCGGTTGGCCAGCCCGGTAAGCGGGTCGATCCGCGCCAGCCTGGACAGCTCCTGCTCGACGAGCTTGATCCTGGTGATATCGGTGGTCAGGGCATAAAAGCCGCGCACATGTCCCTCGATATCGCGGTCCGGAACGAAGTTGGACTGGAAATAATGATGTTGCCCGCGAAGCTGGCCTTCGTAATCGACGATGACGGCTTCGCCGGCGAGTACCGTTGCGATCGGGCCCTTGATCTCACCATAGATCGTCTCGCCGCCGACTTCGCGAACGGTGCGCCCGATCATCGTTGCCGGGTCGCTTCCCGAAATACGCTGGGCGTCGTCGTTGACGAAGGTGTAGCGTTCGTCGGCATCGACATGGGCAATGACGGCCGGCACATTGTTGGTGATCGTACGCAAGCGCAGGTCGCTATCGGCGAGCGCCTGTTCGGCGGCAATGCGCTTGCTGACGTCCCTGCCGCTGTAGACCAGTTCCCATGCATCGGAACGTTCCTGGCTGGGAACGCGGCGGACCAGGGCCTCGAGCCAGGCGTAGTGGCCTGATTTATGACGTATGCGATACGTCGTCGTCGACAGTCCGCCTGTGCGCCAGAGCGCGGCGATGGCTTCGATGACCCGCGCATGGTCATCCGGGTGGATGAGGTCGTCACGGGACGTCGAGAACTCTTCCGGGGTCCAGCCAAGCAGTTCCTCGACCGAGGGCGACACGTACAGGCGCGCGCCATCGGCGCGCACACGCATCACCAGGTCGCTGGCATTGGCTGCCAGCGTGCGGTAACGCATTTCGCTCTCACGCACTCTTGCCGCGAGCCGACCACGCTGGGCGAGCGCCAGCGAGACCGGCAAGGTGATCAGGCAGGCCACGCCGACGAACAACTGGGCCAGCAGGGCATGCTCGGCCGGGTGCGTGCCGGGTACCGGGGCGAAGGGCCCCGCGCCCACGGCGACCGCGACGCTGGTGATCAGGGTCAGCAGGCCAATACCGCTCACCAGTCCGGAGAAACGGTGACGAAATACCGCCCAAAGCAGCGGCGGATAAACCAGGAACAGCAAGGCGGATTGCGACTGCGAAAGCACCACCAGCGTCACGGCGACAACGATGCCCATGGTAAGCAGGAACTGCCGGCGCTTGCCCGGCAAACCGAGCATGCGTCGGCCTTCACTGAGCGTCACCAGGGTCAGCGTAGCCACGATCACCATGCCCAGTACGTGCGCGCGGTACCAGTTGTCCAGCACGGTCCAGACCGATGCCCCGGTTTCGATATGCAGGATGATGGAAGCGAGGACACCGGATACCGCACAGCCGACGAGCGTGCTTACCGTAGCGACGCGACCGAGCTCGAGAAACGGTGTTTGCGCCGTCACCAGCACGAAGCGGCGGCGGATCGCGACGGCGACGATCAGCACTTCGATCATGTTCGCCGTGGCCATCGACAGCGCGAACAACGAGGGCCCGACGAAAATCGAGCGGGCGGCGAAAAGAGCGATATAGCCAATCGCCAGGCAGGGTAGCCATCGCCTCGTCGGCAATCGCATCAGGGTGCCTACCAGGATGCCGTTGGTGATCCAGACGGTAACGACGCTACCCGTGGCACTGGTCAGGCCCAGGGTATAGGCGCTGCAGAGGACGATCATCCCGCCGAATGCCAGCCATCGCGCAGCCGTCATGAGTCCCGAACGTTGCAGGTTGTTTGGCATATTCGCGGCGCCCCCCGGGTAGTCCGATGACCCAGGTATCCTCGGCGCGGCGTGACGGCCCGTTGAAGTCGTGCTGTCGCCGTTCAGTTTCGCGGCGGCGCCATCGTTACAACAAGGAGGCCACGAACAGGAACAACGGAATGGTGCAGAGCACGAAAAGAGCGATGGCGAAGCCGACCGCATCGCGTGAGCGGCGCATCGGTATATAGGCCAGGACGAAGATGACGACCAGCAGGACGAACCACAACGGCGCCTGGAACAGCACGGCATAACCGGATGTTCCCTCGAAATTCGACACGCCCTGTCGCTTGACGACCTGACTGGCAATGCCCCAGGCCAGGGGAATGGCTGCCAGTACGGCCGTGACGAAGTACCAGGCCGTTGCCCCTGCGCTGGGGCCTTTCGTTGTTTTCGCATCGCTCATGGACTTTCCCTGTGGTCGGGCGGCGCCGATCGGCCGCATCCCCTTCTTGGCCTGGCGGCCCATCGGCCGCCAGGCGCGCAGGATATCAGCCTTGCTGCTTGAGCAGGCCGAGGACTTCGTCAGTCGTGACCCGTTCGCCCAGGCGGGGGAAGATTATTTCGACACTGTTGCGATGCGCATCCGCGCTCATATCGGTCATCGCGTCGACGACCAAGGCGACGTTGTACCCGAATTCGTAGGCGTTGCGTGCGGTCGATTCGACGCCGATGCTGGTCGCGATACCCGCGAGCACGATCTGGGTGATGCCATGGCGGCGAAGGTACTGGTCCAGCGAGGTGCCATGGAATGCACCCCACTGCAGTTTGGTCACGATGTGATCGCCCGGCTGGCGATCCAGCTCGGGAATGAACTCGGCCCAGTCCGTCGCCGGCGGTAGCGCCCGCGGGCCGGCATCCGTACGGCCGGGGGCGCCGCCAGTCACATTGACCAGGACGACAGGCAGACCTTTTTCACGGAAAGCGCGAGTGAGCTTCGCAACTTGCGCGACGATGTCGGCGGCGGGATGCGCGATCGGCAGGCCGACGATACCCTTCTGCATGTCGATGACGACGAGGGCGGTTTTGCGATCGAGTTGGGTGGCCATGGAGAACTCCTTTACTTCGGGGGTGAGGAAGCGGATTGCAGGGTTGGAATCGTGCGATCGAAGAACGTTGTAACAACGAGGGCCGCGCCGAGGACACCCATGACGATCATCAGGTGATGAAATCCCTCGTCGGTGGGACGCTCGCCATAGACGAAGCCGAGCAGGCTCGACGCGGCGATGGCGCCGATATACCCGGATGTCCGCTGCAGGCCGGCGGCAGTGCCCATTTCGCCGGCCGGTGCCTGGATGTAGACGCAGGCCTGGATCGACGTCGACAGGACGCCTTGCGGGATGCCGAACAGCAGTAGCGCGGTGCCGAGGACGATGGCGCCGGACGTGCTATCGAGGAACAG
The DNA here is from genome assembly GCA_036009745.1 of Luteibacter sp. Lineage (GTDB taxonomy): Bacteria > Pseudomonadota > Gammaproteobacteria > Xanthomonadales > Rhodanobacteraceae > Luteibacter. Next base: position 78,852 of record DASYLE010000145.1, read on the forward strand.
GAAGCACAGGCAACCGGCGAGGATCGATCCGGTACCGAGCAGGATCGGCCCACGAATGCCTTTCGTGCGCGCGGCGAGTAGCGAAGAGGCGGCGGCCAGGATGGACATGGGCAAGGTGATGAGTCCGGCTTTTGCACTGCTGAAACCCGGCCCCGCCTCGAGCCACTGGGCAAAACCATAGAGCACACAGTAGACCGGCAGGAAGACGAAGGCGTTGCGAATGTAGGTCAGCGAGAGCGGTACATTCGAGGCCAGCATGCGTACATCGATGAAGGGTTGCCGACGGCGTCGCGAATGCCGGACAAGCGCCGCGCACAGCAGTGCCGCGACCGGCAGCAGCGGCCAGATCGGCGTGCGCAGGTTCATCAGGAACAGCATCGTCGCGAACATGAAGGCGGCGAACAGGCCGATGCCGACGAGGTCCAGTTCACCCAGCACGCGCGACACGCTCTCCGGCTTGCGTGTGTCTTTCGGGATCCACCACGCGACCATGCCCATGGCGATCCCCGCGAGCGGCACGTTCATCAGGAAAATCGCATGCCAGCCCCACAGCCCGGTCAGCACGCCACCCAGCACCGGGCCAAGCGCCACGGTCACCAGGGATGCAAGCGACAGCAGGCTCATCGCGGTCCGTGGCGGCGGTGAGCCGGTGAGCGTTGCCCGTTCGCGGATGATGGTCATCGATGCGGGATAGGCGGCCGACGTCCCTACCCCCAGCAGAACCCGGACCGCGACCAGCATTCCCAGCGACGAGGCGAACTCACCGACCAGGCCGGCCAGCAAAACAAGGGCAAGCCCGGACAGATAAACACGACGGGCGCCAACCAGGTCCGCCATGCGGCCCATGGTCGGCTGCGCGATCGAACTGGCGAAATACAGGCCGGCGATAAGCCAGCCGGTCTGCGCGACGCTCGCATGCAGCTCGTGGCCTATCGGTACCAGGGCCGTCGAAATCAGCGTCGAGTTGACCGGATTGAGGATGCTGCCGAACGACAGCGGCAGCATCAGGCGGAAGCCGAATGGCTTGCGCCCCGCTGCGAACGCGTCGGACACCGCCGCCGCACCCACCACGCTCATTGCTCGCCAAGCTTGCGCAATGCGCCCATCGCCGCCAACAAGGTCTCGCGCTCCCGCGGCGACAGCTTGCCGATCGCCTGGGTCAGCCAGGCGTGTTTTGCCAGGGACGACTGGGTACGCACCTGTATGCCGGCAGGCGTCAGCGCGATAAGAAACTGCCTGCCGTCATCCGGATCCGCACGCCTTTCGACGAAGCCCTGCTCCTCGAGGATGGCCACGGAGCCACCCATGGACTGCGGTTTGATCTGCTCGGCGCGAGCCAGTTCGGCGATCGTTGCCGGCCCCGCTTCGAGCCGGTGCATGACCGCCACCTGGGTCCAGGTGAGCGATTCGGGGGTCGAGGTCTCCTGGCGCATCCGCCGCACCAGCAGCCCCAGTGCCGCGCGAAGCTCGGTGGCGCCCTCTTCTATGGATGTCGCGGTTTTGGCCATGACGCGACCTTAGATCTTGGAAGGATAACTTGCAAGTTAACCTTTCTATATGCTCGGGCGCACCCTCATGCCCTTGCCTTCGGCGGCAGTAAACCCTCGAGATCGCGCGCTATGAAAGCGGGCGTATAAGCTGGCGCGTACCGACGCAGCACACGGCCGCCGCCGTCGACCAGGAACTTGGTGAAGTTCCACTTGACCTCTTCGGCGCCGAGCAAACCCGGCGCACCATGCTTGAGGTAGGCGAACAGCGGATGCGCCTGGGGTCCATTGACTGCCACCTTGGCGAACATCGGGAAGGTGATGTCATAGGTCAGGGAGCAGAAACTCTGGATCTCCGACTCGCTACCGGGCTCCTGGTTACCGAATTGGTCGCAGGGAAAACCGAGGATTTCGAAGCCGGCGTCGGCATGCTCACGGTAGAGCGCTTCGAGACCTTCGTATTGCGGGGTGAACTGGCAGCGCGAAGCGACATTGACGATAAGCAGGGTCTTGCCGGCATAGCTGCGGAGCGTGCGCGTCTTGCCGTCGATGGTGACGGCCTTGAAATCGTGGGCGGTTTGCATGTGGGCAAAGGCTATTCCCCGGGCCTGCCGCGACGCCAATTGATTGTGGCTAGCCTGTCGATAGGCTGGGCATATCAGTGGGGGTATTCGGAATCCCGCGCGTGCGCGATCGCCTCGCGAAGGTCCTTGGCCAGGTGATCGTGGCCGAGGATGACCTTGCCCGAATGCACTGCCTCGATCGCCGAGAACGGCACCACGAAGTCGCCGGCGTTCTCGATATAGATCACCAGTTCCGAGGACGACCTGCGGATATCGCGGACCGAGCCGACGGCATCGGTACCGTCGGCGGTGAAGACCAGGAAATTGCTTTCGAGGTTCTCGTGCATGGGGCGTGCTCCTGATGGGCTTGGCATGGGTGTTCCGGGAGCATGTCACCGGGAGCGTTATTTATCCGTGGAGACTGAAATGGGTGCGAAGGTCCGTAAAACCGGCGACATGTGTTGGGCCCAGCGCCGATCGTCGCCACGTGACGTAATATGCAACCCCGTCCCCGCAGCGATATTCCCCAAGGAGTAGCCATGCAAAGGTTTCTGATCAGGCTGGTGACATCGGTTTTTCTGACAGTTGCGATTGCGGCGCCCGCGGTCGCCGCCTCCGCACCGACGCCGGTGACGCTCAAGGCCGACGATGGCGTCGTCGTGCATGGTCTCTATTACCAGTCGCCCAAGCCCAGGGCGCTGATCCTGCTCTTCCACCAGGCAGGCTCGAGCAAGGCAGAGTACGCGTCCATCGCCCCCAGGCTCGTCGAGGCAGGCTATAGCGCCCTGGCGATCGACCAGCGTTCCGGCGGCGATCTTTTCGGCTCGAACGAGACCGCCAATGGCCTCGGCCGCAAGGCGAGCTACCTGGAGGCGAAGAAGGATCTGGAGGCGGCCCTTGCCTGGGCCGGCCAGCAGAAACTGCCAGTCGCCATCTGGGGAAGCAGTTATTCCTCGTCCCTGGTCTTCCTGGTGGCAGCGGAGCAACCGGACGCGGTGAAAGCCGTCCTGGCCTTTTCACCGGGCGAGTACTTCGACCAGCCTTCACTGGTCCGCGATGCGGCTGCGAAGGTCAAGGTACCGATCTACGTGACATCGGCGAATACCAGTGAAGAGATCGATGCGGCGAAAGGCATCCTTGCCGCGTCACCATCCGCAATCAAGGTGCAGTACGTGCCGACCGCCGGTGGCGTGCACGGCTCGTCGACCCTGATTACCGCGAAGAACAAGGCCGGCGCCGCAGCGAACTGGGACGCCGTCCTCGCCTTCCTTACGAAGGCGCTTTAACGAGCGGTTACCAGATCTTCACCTGCGTGTCCGCCGGCCGCACCATCGGGTCGGTGGGCTTGCACTGGAAGGCCGTGCTGAAGGCGGCCATGTTCGATGGTGCCGCCATCGCGCGCACCGATTCAGGTGCGTGCGGATTGGTGTTGATCAACAGGATCTCGGCCTTTTCGCGCATGCTGCCACGCCACACCCGCGCCCAGTTGAGGAAAAAGCGCTGGTCCTGGGTATAGCCGTCGATCGTCTTCCCGGCTTCGGCCGGCTTGGCCTTCAAGGCCGTTTGCAGCGCATCGTAGGCAACGTTCAGGCCGCCGAGGTCGGCGATGTTCTCGCCAAGGGTCAGCGCGCCGTTGACGTGGATCTCCGGCTTGTCCTTGAGCGGCGCGTAGTCGTTGAACTGCTGCACGAGCTTGGCCGTACGCGCATTGAACTGCGCCTCGTCCTTCGCCGTCCACCAGTTGTTCTTGTTGCCGTCACCGTCGAACTGGTGGCCCTGGTCGTCGAAACCGTGGCTGGACTCATGGCCGATGACGGCGCCGATACCGCCGTAATTGATCGCGTCGTCGCCATTGGCATCGAAGAACGGCGGCTGCAGGATCGCCGCGGGGAAGTTGATCGTATTGGTGCCCGGGTCGTAATAGGCATTGACCGTCTGCGGGGTCATGCCCCATTCCTTGCGGTCGGTCGGCTTGCCGATCTTGGCCACATCGTATCGATAATTGAACTTGCCGGCGGCCTGGACGTTGGCATAGAAGTTATCCGGCGTGATCTCCAGGCCCGACCAGTCGCGCCAGGTATCCGGATAGCCGATCTTCGGCAGGAACTTGTTCCACTTGTCGATCGCCTTGCCCTTGGTCTCGTCGCTCATCCAGTCGACGTCCCCGATGCGGGTCTTCAGCGCATTACGCACATTGGTGACCAGTTCTTCGGCGCGCTGCTTGGCTTCCGGCGTGAACACCTTGGCGACGTACAGCTGGCCAAGCGCCTCGCCCATGCCGCCGTTGACGGCGCTAAGCACACGCTTCCAGCGCGGACGCTGCTGCGGCTGCCCGGCCAGCGTCGTGCCGTAGAAGGCGAACTTGTTGTCCTGGAAATCCTTGCTGAGGTACGGCGAGGCATCGTCGATCGCATGGAAGCGCAGGTACGCCTTCCACTGGCTGACCGGCGTGCTGCCCAGCATCTTGTCGAACTCGGCGAAGAATTTCGGCTGCGATAGCGAGAAGCCCTTGTCGATGGCGATGCCCTGCGAGGCGAAGAAGGTTTCCCAGTCGAAGTGCGGGGTGAGCCTGTCGGCTTCCTTCAGGGTCACGAAGTGGTATTCGTTATTGGTGTCGCGCTCCTCGACCGGCGACAGCGAGGCGGCGGCCAGGGTGGTTTCGAAGGCCAGCACATCGCTCGCCTGCTTCTTCGCATCGTCCGCGGGCACGCCGGTCAGCTCGAGCGATTTGGCGATATAGGCGACGTAAGCGTCGCGGATCGCCTTGTAATCGGGCTTGCTGTAGTAGTCCTTGGTCGGCAGGCCGAGGCCGGCTTCGTTGGCGAAGGCGATCTGCATGTCGGCATGCTGGAAGTCGGCGCCGGAACCCATCTGGAAAACCTGGGCATCACCTTCTTTATAACGATCGGTGATGAAGGTGACCACATCGGCGCTGCTGGTCAGGCGATCGATCGCGGCGAGCTTCGGCTTGAGCGGTTCGAAGCCGTTCTTTTCGATGGTGGCCTCGTCCATGCCCGAGCGCCACAGCCAGCCGATCTTCTGTCCGATCGAACCGGCCTTGGCGCCGTCGGCGTTCTTGCTGGCCTCGTCGACGATATCGTGCTGGGTCTTCAGGCTGGCCTCGTTGAGGACATTGAAGGCGCCCCAGCTGGTCTGGTCGTTGGGGATCGGATTGGCGGCCACCCACTTCGCGTTGACGAAACCATTGAAATCCTGGCAGGCATCGGCTGACTGGCCGAGCTCGCTGACGTCGAACACGCTCTTGCTGCTGGTCGGTGCCGTGCTTGCCGCGGCGGGCGCGGTACTTGCGGCGGGCAAGGATGCGTTGCTCGCCGCGATGGGCGCGTCCTCGTGCTTGCCGCAGGCGGATAGCGACAAGGCGAGACTTACCGCCACGGCGAGTGGCTTCAGGTATGGCTTGGACATGGATTCCCCTAGGACGGTTCGGTCCGCGGGCGCACCGCCCGGGCGGGGCCGAGTATGCGACGTGAAGTTACAATATAACAACATGACGAACGGCCTCGACGACGATGAACCGTTCTTCATGACATATGCTTGCCTTGACAACTATATACTAGGCAGCGACAATACCCGCCACAGTAAACCGCCCCGGATTGCCGTCACTCCCCTGCCCGGCGCGCGGCGTTGTTGTCAGACCCATCGATTTACCGAGCCACCATGACCGCCCAATTCCGTCCACCCAATCTTGCCTTGAGCACGATTGGTCTTTCGCTGGCCATTTTCATGCAGGTGCTGGATTCGACGATCGCCAACGTCTCGTTGCCGACCATCGCCGGCAACCTCGGCGTCAGCAGCGACCAGAGCACCTGGGTCATTACCTCGTTCGCGGTGAGCATGGCGATTTCGCTGCCGCTCACCGGCTTCCTCACTCGCCGCTTCGGCGAGGTAAAGCTGTTCGTCTGGTGCACCCTGCTGTTCGTGATCGCCTCCTTCATGTGCGGTGTTTCACAGAGCATGGGCATGCTGATCGTGTTCCGCGCGATCCAGGGCGCGGTGGCCGGACCGATGTACCCGATCACCCAGAGCCTGATGATCGGCATCTATCCACAACACAAGCGCGGCATGGCCCTGGCCTTGCTGTCGATGGTGGCTGTGGTGGCGCCGATCGCCGGGCCGATCCTGGGTGGCTGGATCACGGACAATTACTCGTGGCCGTGGATCTTCTTCATCAACGTACCGGTCGGCATCTTCGCCAGCATCGTGGTGACCCAGCAGATGAAGGGCCGGCTGGAAACGACCCAGCGACCGAAGATCGACTATGTCGGCCTGGTCACCCTGATCATCGGTGTCGGCGCGCTACAGGTCGTGCTGGACAAGGGCAATGACGAGGACTGGTTCAACTCCACGTTCATTGTCGCCACCAGCATTGTCGCGGCAATCAGCATCGCGGTGTTCCTGATCTGGGAACTGACCGACAAGGAGCCGATCGTCGACCTGAAGCTGCTTCGCCATCGCAACTTCAAATACGGCACGCTGGCCCTGGTCCTCTCCTATGCGGCTTACTTCGCGATCAATCTGCTGCTGCCGCAATGGTTGCAACGCAACCTCGGCTATACCGCGACCTGGGCGGGTTTCGCCGCGGCGCCATTGGGCATCATCCCGGTACTGCTGACCTTCGTGGTCGGCCGCTACGCGACCCGCGTCGATCTTCGCCTGCTGGCGTCGATCGCCTTCGTGATCATGGGCGCGACCTGCTTCCTGCGTTCGGGCTTCTACCTTGACATCGACTTCGATCACGTCGCCACGATGCAGTTGCTGATGGGACTTGGCGTGGCGCTGTTCTTCATGCCCGCCACGGTCATCCTGTTGTCCGACCTGAACCAGAACGAGATCGCCTCGGGCTCGGGCCTGGCGACCTTCCTGCGTACGCTGGGCGGCAGCTTCGCCGCCTCGCTCACGACTTTCCTGTGGGATCGCCGCGCGGTGCTGCATCATGAGCGCCTGTCCGAAAACATCACCGCCTATGACGCGACGACGCAAACGGCGATGACGCAACTCGGTCATGGCGATGCGCCGATGGCGGCGAGCATGATCAACGGCATGATCACCCAGCAGTCCTACCAGATTGCGTTCAACGAACTGTTCCGCGGGCTCGGCTGGATCTTCCTCGGACTGGTCTTCGTGATCTGGCTGACCAGGCCGCCGTTCGGCGCGAAGGCCGGCGCAGCGGCAGCCGGCCACTGATCTGTCAGACGGTGCGTCCTCGGGCGAGCCAGGGAATGCCGCGATACGATTCGGCGACGACCCAGGCGCCAGCGGCGATCGCCGCGGAAATCATGAAGCCCGTCCATGAGGTGCGGTCCGGCGGTATCGTCGCCAGCTGGGGGCCCCACACCAGCAAGGTGATGATGCCGAGCATGGCCGCCTCGAGCGTCGCCGCCAGCCGGGGAACGATGCCGAACAGCACGCCGATACTGGCGGCGATGCTCCCGGCACCCGTCAGGTATGCCCATCCCAGCGGAAATGGCAGCCATGTCGGAATAAAGGCGACGGTCTGTTCGCTATAGACGAAGTGCGAAAGCCCGATCATCGGCAGCGCGATGGCGAACAGCAGCCTGGCGTTGCGCACCCCGTTTGCTCCCACGGCGAAGCGCAACCGGTTCCTCGCCCATTCGCCGGCATGCATCGCAAAGAGGACCCAGCCTCCGGCCAGGACGATCGCGATCTCGCCGAAGCCCAGCCAGGTCGCTTCCATCTGCGGCACGAACACCACCGCCGGAAGTTTCAGCAGGACGTCCCACAACAGCAGATAGACGACCAGGACACTGGCTGACAGCCGGACCGTAGCTCGAAGCAGCAGGCCGACCCCGGTCAGCAGTTCGATCGCGGCGCAGGCATAGGCGACCACCTCGCGCCCCGGCAGATGCTCGATGGGAATCCGCTGCCAGACCAGGGCGAAATCGCCGTGGATCATGCCAAGGACGCCAAGGCCGATCATCGTCAGCGCGAACGCCACCTGTGCGAGGCTGATGCGGTCGGTCATGGGGTTTTCGACCGGGTGTCCGTGGCGATCCAGTTCACTTCCCAGGTATGGCCACCATCGTCGGAGAAAGCCTGTTCGAAGTGTGCCGAGTCGGGGGTGACGTCGGAGATGATGAATCGAACGAGGATCGTCCGGCCGTTGAAGCTTTCCTGATCGTAGAATTCACCGCGGCCATTCCTGAATTCGCCGATCGTCGGCGTACCCATGGTGCCGCCGGCGCTGCTGGAAAAATTCAGGCTCCACTGGCGGGCATCGGGGTTGTACAGGCGTAGCGACAGCGCTTCGATATGCCCAGCCGGACCGCGCACATCGAGCTCGACCAGGTTGGCGCGGCCCTGCCAGACCTTGCGTACCACCGTGGTTCCTTCGTATGCGACCCATTCATCGGAACCGGTCAAGGGGTGGAGGCGGCGTTTCAACTGGGTCTTCCAGCTACCGATTTCCCAGTCGAAATCGTGCTGCCCATCGCGGTGTCCGGGGGCAGCCGGACTTTCCAGCGCCCTGCCAGGGAACGGCTCGACAACAGCAAACAGGAAAAACAGCAAAAGGCCTGCTCGAACGCATCCGCGAGTGATCATCGTCGATCCATGGGAGGGATGAGCGTGGATGATCGAAGCGCCGCCGGGTTGCCGCAATAGCCACTATCGAGGGCAAAGGCATAGCCAATCCGCGCCAGGGAGCGCGTTATGGCGTCATCGGTGGAAGGCGGCGGCGGATCACCTGGCTTTTGACCAGCAAGGTATTGGTGGTGGCTTCGTCGGCAAGGGGACCAACCACCTCGTTGAGGTGTTCCATCGAGCGGACGAAGAGGCGCACGACGAAACAGTCCTCGCCGGTCACCTTGTCGCACTCGACGATTTCCGACGCCGCCTCGATCAGCTTTTGCACCTGGGCCAGGCGACCCGGGAAGGGGCTGATCCTGACGATCGCCTGCACATCAAGGCCAAGCAGTCGCGGCTCGACCTCGACCGTATAGCCGCGAATCACACCGCGCTCCTCCAGGCGACGCAACCGCTCCGACGCGCTCGGCGACGAAAGACCGATCCCGACAGCGAGGTCCTTGAGTGAAATACGGGAATTCCGGGCAAGCAAGGCGACCAGGGCGCGATCGGTGTCGTCGATCATCAAGGAAATTCCTGCGTGGGGACTCCACCTAATATTATAAGGAGATGGGTTGTTGCAACCTGCGATATACCATGGATCGTTCTGGCGCCCCGGCGAATAATGGACGCTCTTCGCACGAGGGCTCACAGTGAACGACCAGGCACGCGGCACCGCCGGCATGTCCGCCGCCATGGCGATCGCCGGCACGATCGGCTGGTTCGTGGTGGTCTCCGGGCGACCGGTCCTGGATGTCGTGTTCTGGCGATGCCTCTTCGGAGCGTTGGCCCTGTTTATCGTCTGCGCCTCCATGGGTGTGCTGCGCGGGCGGATCACGCGTCGTGTCCTCGCGTTATCGGCGCTGGGAGGTGTCGCCATCGTGGTGAACTGGCTGCTGCTGTTTGCCGCCTATTCGCGCACGTCGATTTCGATAGCCACCGCGGTCTACAACACACAACCGTTTATCCTCCTCGGCTTCGGCGCGGCATTCCTCGGCGAACGACTCTCCCTGGCCAGGTTCGCCTGGCTTGGCCTCGCCTTCGCCGGCCTGCTGCTGATTGTCCAGGTCGGTGCGGATTCGCCGGCCAGGGGAGCCGGTTACCTGACAGGTGTGCTGATGGCATTCGGCGCGGCCTTCATGTGGGCCGTCGCCGCGCTCGTCACCAAACGGCTGGCCGGTACACCGCCGCATCTGATCGCATTCATCCAGGTCTGCGTGGGTGCGCTCATGCTCGCTCCCTTCGCGAGTCTCGCCCATCCGCCGACGCAGCCGGGGATTTGGACGATTCTGATCGTGATCGGTGTCGTCCATACCGGACTGGTCTACGTACTGATGTATGACGCCATCCACCGTCTGCCGACGCATCTGCAGGGCTCCCTGACCTTTATCTATCCCGTTGTCGCGATCGCCGTGGATGTCCTCGCCTTCGGTCACCGGTTCCAGCCGGCGCAGATTGCCGGTATCGCGGCGATCCTCGTCGCCGCGACCGGCATGAACCAGGTTCGCGGCCGGCAGGTCCCGTCTTCGCGCACACTGGCGAAGAACGCCGAATGAACCCCAGCCTTTGCATCCGCCTGTGATGCAAGCATGCGGCCGTGCCTCGGTAAAACTACTTAACCGGCAGTGTTCCTAGGCCGATTGGTCGATACTTACGTCCAATGGCGTACACGCGTCTTCCTTCCGCGCGTCGAAGCCGGTGATATGCTGATTCGGGGATTCCATGATGTTCCGATGCCGATAGCGACGCAGATATCCAGCGGGCTGCATGGGGCACGACATGGCAGCACAGAAAGGCTACCTCGACTTCGATCTCTATCTTTCACGGGAAGGCGACCGCTACTTCGCGGAAGTGCGCGGCTCGCCCGCGGGCCCGGCTGAAAAGGCGCTCGTACGCTTCCCCTTCGGGACCGACCTGCTCGAAACGACACGGCTCGCGCTCGAGAACGCGGTCATCCGGGCCCGCCTGAAGAACGAATTACGCGGCGGCCCCGTGTCGAGCGACGAGAAGATCCTGCAGCAATTCGGCGCCGGCGTCTTCCGCGCGGTATTCCAGGAGACGTTGTCGGTCGCGACGAAATTCGCATCCAGCCTGGACATGGTCCGCGACAAGGCCGAGGAGATCGATGGCCTGCGCCTGAAGTTGCATGTCGAGCCGCCGGAACTGGCGATGCTTCCCTGGGAATTCATGTTCGACAATTCGCTGCGCGACGATGACGCGTACCTCTGCCTGCGTTACCGCTCGCCACTCGTGCGATTCCTCGATGTCGCCGGACCGCATACGACCTTGCAGATCGACGGTCCGCTCAGGATCCTCGGCATGGTCTCCAATCCTGGTGTACCGGGCTGGGAAAAGCTCGACACGGAAGCGGAGCGTGAGCGTATCGAAACCGCGTTGAAAGGCGTCCCTCCCGGTACCGTCGATTTCAAATGGGTTCCGGGCGGATCGCCCGACGACCTCTTCGACTTCATCCAGGAAGGGTCATGGCACATTTTCCATTTCATCGGGCACGGTGGCGTCGACGAGTACATCGATGAGGAAGGGCAGACGCGCACGAGGGGGTTCGTGGTCATGCAGGACGGCCATGGCGGCGCCGTCAAGGTCTACGGTTCGCGCCTGGGCGTGATGCTGCAGGGCAATGGCAGCCTGCGGCTGGCGGTCCTCAATTGCTGCGATGGCGCGCGCGGCGCGTTCTCCAGCGCGGGCGCTGCCCTGGTCAGCTGGGATCTGCCGATGGTGGTGGCCATGCAGTTCCCCATATCCAACGACGCAGCCGCGGACTTCGCCGGTCGATTCTATAAATCGATCGTATCGGGGCAATCGGTCGAGCGCGCCCTCACCACGACGCGGCAGTTCATGCGCAGCCGGTCCAACCTGGAATGGGGCATTCCCGTGCTTTTCAGCCGGTCGGGCTCCAGCCTGCTGTTCCAGGTCGAGTCACGCGACAGCGAGGGACCGGTTTCGCCGCAAGCGGTCCCAACCCAGCAGGCCGGCGGAAATGCCCTCGCCCGCGAAGAACTCAGGCGGTTGTTTTCCTGAGGCGATGTTTTTTCCCATGGGAGCGACGTGATCATGATCGATGCCAGCCAATGGGCCAATATCGCGGTGGTTTGCGCGATCATGGCCCTGTTCGCGGGTATCGGCTTCAACCGGCCAAGCTGGTCGCGCAGCTTCACCACCGCGGCGAGCTATTACACCGCGCAGGTCGCCTACATCGTCGGCTACCTGGTCCTCCTGTTGATCGTCTACAGGATCTTGCTCGCTATTCACGGCTGGCGAGGGAGCACGGACACCGCCGACCATGCATCGCTGCTTTCGGCAAGGCTCGCGCTCGGCCTGACGCTGGTCATCCAGTACATGCGCTCGCTGGGTGGAAGGCTGCGCGGCTGGGTGCATGGGCTGGCCGACATCCCCGGTTGCGCGCAGCGGTTGTCCAACCGACTGCTCAATGCGGAGTTCAATACCGCCGTCGTCGGTAACGAGGCACGTGCCTTGTTGATGGCCCGGGGTGTCGACGTGGGCACCGACTGGCTGCCGATTGTCCAGTCGGCACAGAAACAATTGCTGGTGGCGACGGCGTTGTTCATCCAGCTGCGCAAGTGGGAGGCCACGCCTGGCTGCGCGGGCTTCGCGCTGGAGGCAAGGAACGATATCGATCTGCTCAGGCGCAGGTTCGATCGCATGTCGTTTCGCGTATCGCGCACGCTTGCCTCGATCGAACGCCTTGGCGAGCTTCGCCATCTGTTCGCCACCCCTGCCGGGGATGCCCAGGCCGTTTCCGCCAAGGCGGACGACCTGCTTCGCAAAATCGTCGGCGACCTGATCGCGGAGAGCTGTGACGATATAGGCCTGTTCTACGGCGACGCCTGCCTCATGGCCGCGCGCGGCGCGCTGGCCATGAAATCGACGCGCGAAGGCCGCGACCGGTTGATGTCCGACCTCGGTTTCGTGCTCGATCGCAACACCGGTGACAGGCTGCCCGGTTTCCTCGTCCGGGCCAGCATGCTGCTGATCCTGGGCCTCACCTTGTTCTTCCTGGTGCTGCCCGCGCCGAAAGTCTCGATCGGACCCAAGGCCATTTTCATGGTCATCGCGCTGAATGTCTTCGGCGCACTGGCGATCGCCATCGTACCGAAACTGCGCTGGGGATTCGCCAACTCCGGACTCTGGCGCAAGACGCCCGTGAGCTTCGTGCTCGGCGCGGCCCTCGGCGCCGCCGTGTTCGCGACCCTGGTCAACCTTTGCACCGGTGCTGTGTTGCTCGGTGGCGTGGACGGTGCACTCGACCGGCTTCGCGAAGGATCGCTTGCCCTGCCTGCCCTGATGATCACCGCGGGCACCGTGGCCTGGCTGGTCCAGGACCATCGCTGGTATCGCGCGCCATCGGAACAACGTCGCCGCCTGTACGACGCCGCGACCTGGGGTGCGGCATGGTTGCTGGCCTCGATCGTCTCATGGCCCCTGCAGGTTGCTACCCAGGACGCGAGCTTCGGCGCGCAGACCATCGGTACGTGGCTGGCCGCGCTGTTGTTCGGGGGCGTGCTCGGCTATGCCGTTCCCGAATCGATCCGGACCCGTGGCTCGATCGTCGCGGGCAGGCCGACCGGGCGCGACCTCCCCGAGTTCATTCCATCCGAACGCCGCACCATGCCTTGAGGAGCAGAAGACATGCCGTTCTACATGCACCAGTGGACCTATAAGGACCAGCACATCAGGCGGATGCTGACCGAGGGCAAGGATCGCGCCGAGATCATTCGCGTGGCCATCGAAGCGTTCGGCGGCCAGTTGCATAGCTTTTTCTACTCGTTCGGGCATTACGACGGTGTCGCCATCTCGTCGTTCCCGGACCAGGAAACGGCGCTTGCCTGTGGCATGGCGATTTTTGGCGAAGGTCGCCTGATCACCGTCGACACGACCGTCCTGATCGAGCCGGACGAGGGCGTTCGCGCGATGACGCGCGCCAAGGCCTTGTTCGCCGGACCGGCAAGCGGATGAACCGCCGGAGCGCACGATGCTGAAGCCAGCCGTCACCCTGGATACCGACATGCGCGCCGATGCGGTCCTCGAACGCCTCGCCCTGTCCGGCTTCTGGCTCGCCACCGACCAGCCCGCGGCGCGCGCGCGACTGGAGAGTCTTTCCCTGCGCCTGGGCAAGCCTGTCGACGACATCGCCCGCAGGCTGTTTCGCGATGCACGCGGCTTCGCCGGGGCGATCCGACGCCAGTGGGGTACGCAAGTGCTGTGGTATGCGCGCGAATTGCAGGAGGTACTCGAGCGGTGTGCACAGGCTGCGCCCGAGGCGCTGCTGATCGATGTCCTCGGCCTGCATGAACCCGACGCCAGTCCCACCCTGCGGCTTCGACCCGATGGCGCCACCCTGCTCTCGACCGGCGTGGTGATGGACGATGGCCAGCCGGTAGCCGTGTCATTCACGGCCACCCCGCCGGCCGAAGCCTTCGGCGTATCGGCGGCACCGCCCGCGGCCCCTTCACCGAGCCGGTCGGCGGCAGCGCCGCCGGCAGCGCCGTCACCGGTCCGTGAGGAACGCGCATGGCCCCGCGTCGATGCACCCGAAGCGATTCCAGCGCTCGTGCCATTCGAGGTCACGGTCGGTTTCGCCGCTTCGCCGCGGGCTGGCGTCGCGGGCGGCCAGGTCTCGCTGACCGCGGCACCGGGTGTCGAAGCGATCGACGTCACGGTCGAACTGTCCGCGGCACCGGGCGTTGATGCACCCGATGGCTGGAGCCGGGTCATGCGTGTACCGCTTGCCGACGTCACCTCGGCAGCCGTCACCTTCCAACTGGTCGGCGGCGAGCGTCCCGATCCATGGCATCCGCTGCTGACGATGCTCGAAGTACGCTACGTGATGGGAGGAACGGTATGCGGCATTGCCGCCCGTCCCCTGACGATCAACCATTCCAGCGTCACTGTCGCAGCACCCCCTCCCGGCTACGGCGAACCATGGCAGGCCATGGCAACGCCCGCCGCATCCATCGTTCTCGCCGCGGACGCGCAGGCGCCCGACCTGACGATAGAAATCACCAAGCCCGATCGCAATGCCGCGAGTGGACAGTACGTCTGCCAGTTGTACTCCCCGCATACGCTTTCCGCCGCTCGCGGGCCTTTCCCGATGGATCTCGGGCAGGATGCGAAGACCTTTGCCAAGGCGATCGTCGAGGAGGTCGGCCTGTTCGCGAACAGCGAACTGCTGGAAACCACGCTCGAAGGCATCGGCCGGCTGGTAGCACAACGCTTGCCAGGGACGGTATTCGACGCGCTACACGAACTCGCAACGAAGCTCGCGCCGGTCGTGCCGGCAGTGCTGATCGCCAGTGCCGAGCCCTACGTGCCCTGGGAACTCGCATGGGTCGAGCATCCGGTGGACAACGCACGCCCAGCCTATCTCGGCTGCCAGGCCGATGTTGGTCGCTGGTTGCGCGATAACGACGCGAGCGACACATCGGGCCAGGATATCCAGCGTCCGGCGACCCAACCCGTGTCCAGGCTGGCGGTACGCAACATCGCCGTGATGGCCGCGTGGTACAAGGCGCAAACCGGTCTTCGCCGGCTGCCGATGGCGGAAGAGGAGGCCAGGACGATTGTCGAGCAGCATCAGGGCCTCGCCCTCGCCGCATCGGCCCAGTCCATGCGCCAGTTCCTCAGCGCGACACTGGAGAGCGGGTTCAACCGGATCGGCGGCGTGGAGGCAGCCCACTTTGCCGGCCACGGCGATTTCGATCCCACCCGTCCCGACGGTTCGGCATTGTTTCTCGAGGATGGCACGCCGATGCGTTCGAACCAGTTCCGTGCGGCGAAATACGGCGGCTTACAACAACCGTTGATGTTCCTCAACGCCTGCATGCTGGGCATCGGCGGTGAATTGCTCGGCGACATGGGCGGTTTTCCCGGCAACTCGCTGCGCGGCGGCTTTGGTGGCGTACTCGGTGCGCTCTGGGAAGTCGACGATACGGTGGCACGGGACATCGCACTGGAGTTCTGGCAACGCGCCCTGCCACCCACGCCACGGTCGGGTGAGCCGGTCGGTGCCATCCTGCGCGATATACGTTCGCGATTTCTCTCCGTCGCCGGATCGGTGCCGGTGTCGACTTACCTGGCTTATGTGTACTACGGGCATCCGCGGCTGACGCTCGAACGCATGTGAGGCCAGGCTTCCGGGAGAGCATTCCATGGCAACGCAACTCAATGGCTCGAACCAGTTCATCGCCCTCGGCGGCGGTTACGCACTGCGCACGCCGGGCTTGCGCGGCGAGGCGACACTCGCGCCGCCGGAGTCGATGGCCACACGTGCAGCGACAGGTGTGCCGGACGACGGCTTCGCTTCGCTCGACCGCGCGCTCCGCAGCGAGAACGTGACCGAGGTCAAGCTGATCGACCTGTCGCTGCAGCCGGGACCGGCGCGCGCCGACGCGGCGCCACTGCGTGGCTCCCAGGGCGAGCCGCAGGTCGAGCTCGAAATCCCCGATCTCGGTCCCGAGGTGGGACAGATCGTCGTATCGGTCGACGATGCCGGTGCCGTACGCTGGCACTTGCCCGACGACCGCGCCAACGGCCCGGGCGTCGCCTCCACGCGAAGCGCGGGCGCAACCCGGCGTTTTCGGATTCCGGCCACGCTCGTTATACAGGCGACCGACGCGCCCGGGGCGGCACCGCGAAGTATCTTTGGCGCCGTGGCAAGGCGCGTCCTCAAGGTGCTGGTCTACCCTATTACCGACCCGCTGATCGGCGCGATCAGCGAGCACTTCGCCGAACGCTGGGAGGCGAAGAAGCGACCCCATGGCCTGCGCAGTTTCTCACCCGGCAATTTTGCGGCGCCGGGCGCGCACCTGCTGACGCCCGCCGAACTGGAATCGATGCGGACCGGGGGGCCGGTGCTGATGTTCATCCACGGCACTTTCAGCACGGCGCATGGCGGTTTCGGTGAGTTGCCCGTGGAGACCGTACGCGAACTGCATCGACGCTACGGCGGCCGCGTCGTCGCGCTCGATCACCCGACGCTCGCCTCCACGCCCGTGGACAACGTGCAATGGCTGCTTGCTCAATTGCCCGTGGCAACGATGCAGATGGATATCGTCTGCCACAGTCGGGGAGGCCTGGTCGCCAGAGTGCTCGCCGAGCGACTGGCGGCGCTCGGCCCCACCGCTTCGCGTGTCGATGTGCGACGCATCGCCTTCGTCGGGGTGCCCAATAGCGGTACCGCGCTGGCCGACCCGGACCATATGGTCGACATGATCGACCGCCTGACGACCGTATTGACGCTGTCGCCCACCGGACCGGTGACCGAAACCCTCGAGGCACTGATCACGGCGATCAAGATGCTCGCGCACGGCGCATTGAAAGGACTGGGTGGCCTGGCCAGCATGAACCCCGGGGGACCCTTCCTGCGGACGCTCAACATGCCGAGCCCGCCCGGTGTGGATTATTTTGCCGTGGCATCGAACTATGAACCCGTCGATCGTGGATTGCGCGGACTGGTCTCGGGCGCGGCCGACGGTGTCCTCGACCGGGTTTTCGCCAACGCCGGCAACGATCTGGTGGTACCCACGGATGGTGTCACCGGCGGCAATGGTGGCACCGGCTTTCCGCTGGCCGACGCAAACGTGCTGACCTTTCCGCCGCAGGCAGGCGTCATGCATACGGGCTTTTTCCGGCGGGCGGAAGTATCCGAAAGGCTGCTGGCCTGGATGACGTAAAGCACCAGGGCACGATTGACATGTAACGAACGTTACATGTAACGTTCGTTACATGGATTCCCGAAAAGACGAACTCATCGAATCGCTGGTCGCCTATCTGCTGGAAAACGGGCTGGCCGACCTGTCCCTGCGTCCGCTCGCCGCGGGCACCGGCACCAGTGCGAGGTTACTGATCTACCACTTCGGTTCGAAGGAAGGCTTGCTTGGCGAAGTGCTGGAGGCGATGCAGGCCCGGGTTCGCGCATCGTTCGCGGACCTGTCGGGCAAGCCATCGGCCGGGAGGCAACCGAAGCCGCCGCTCAAACTGTTCTGGCACTGGGCGATCGCCGAGGAGAACTATCCCTATCTGAAACTGCTCTATGAACTGCAGATCCTGGCGATCCAGAATCCGGCCACCTACGCGCGGTACCTGCAGCGGAACAACACGAACTGGCTCGACGTCGCGCTCGCCGCACTGTCGCCATCGAAGCGCACCACCGCCATGGCGACCTTGTGCACCGCCGTGTTCGATGGTTTGTTCATCGAACTCATGAGCAGCGGGGATCGCCGGCGCACGACACAGGCCCTGGACCGCTTCATACAGCTTGCCAGTGAGGCATCGCCATGAATGCACCGGCGCCAGGAAAAGCCCGATGGCCGCTGACCGTCCTCGGCCTCGTGCTTGCGTTTGGCATCGCCTCCCTGCCCTTCAGCGACTGGATCGACGAGTTCGCCGGGGTTGGCCACCTGATCGGCAACGAGGCGATCTGGTGGATTTATGTGGCAGCGATGCTGGCCTATGTCCGGCGCGTGGAGCGGCGTCCGCTGTCCTCGATCGGCTTTCGCAGGCCAGGCACGAAGAACGTCGTCATCGGTATCCTGGCCGGCGTCCTGATCACGGTCACGCTTGGCACGATGTACCTGGTCATCCTGCCCGCGCTTCATCTGAACGACGAGGTGATCGCGACGACCAATGGGAGTGCGCTGATGGCCACCCCGTTCTGGTGGCGCTTCATCTCGACCATAAGGGCTGCCGTATCCGAGGAAGTCCTGTTCCGGGGCTACGCCATGGAGCGCATCGAGGCATTGTCGGGCAGCCGGGTCGTCGCCCTGCTCGTGTCCTGCGCCGTCTTTACCCTCGCCCACGTCAGCGCCTGGGGCTGGAGCCATGAGCTGATCGTCGCCGTCGGCGGCCTGGCATTCTCCCTGCTGTACCTGTGGCGCCGGAATCTATGGGTAAACATCATCGCGCACTTCATCGTGGATGCGGTTTCGGTGCTGGCTTAATTCGACGGGCGATGCAGCGCATCGATGATCCCGGCGACCACGTCGCCGATGCCGGTGCCACCTTCCAGGCTGATACCCATGCGCACGACGACCAGCTTCTCGGACGGGACGATCACGATGTACTGGCCGAAAGCACCGCGCGCATAGAACATGTCCTTCGGTAGCTTCGGCATGCCCCAGGGCGCATCCCAGACCGGCACGGTGCCCTGGTTGACCAGGTTGGTCCAGAAGCCCGCGCCATAACCGGTATCCAGGGTTTGCGAGTGACTATAGGCCACCCACCCTTCCGGCAGGATACGCCGGCCGTCGACCACGCCGTCGTCCAGGTAGAACTGGCCGAAGCGCGCGAAGTCCCTGGCCGAGGCGTAGACGTGACTCGAGCCGATCGGTGTGCCGGCGACGTCGGTTTCGATCACCGCGTTGCGCATACCGAGCGGCGCGAACAACGCGCTGCGCACGAAGCGTTCGGCGGCGACCGCGGTATGGGCGCCGGCCGCGTCCATGGCGACGCGTGACAGCAGCATGTAGCCGAGGTTGCTATAGCCCCAGGCCGTGCCCGGCGCATGTTCGAGCGGCACTTTCGCCGCATAGGCCGTCATGTTGCTTTCGCGGAACCACATATGGGTGGCCAGATTGACCGGGCCGCCGGTTTCGTCGAAAGGCAGGCCGCTATCCATCCGCATGAGCTGGTCGATGGTGACCGTGCGGCGCGGATCGGATGTCGCCGACCAGGCGGCGATCGGCGCCGGCTGGTCCAGACGAAGCTTGCCCTGGCGGACCAGGATACCGATCAGTGCGCTGGTGATCGACTTGGTCAGTGAATGGCCCCATATCGGGGTTTCCGGCCCATATCCCGGCGCATAGCGCTCGGCGATGAGCTTGCCGTCATGGAGGACGACGATGGCCTTGGTCAGGCGCGGCGTCGTCGGGTCCGGTTCGCTGAAGGCGGCGTCGAGCGCGTGGCGCAAACCCGGATCCGCCGGTTCCACCACCCCGGGCCCGGGAAGCGCCGCGGCGATGACGGCATCCTTCAGGCCCATGGCTTCGGGCAGCGAGTCGTCGACAGGTAGCAGCAGGCAACCCAGTCCCTCGCGGTACGCCGCGCGCGACGTGAACATGCCCAGCACCGTGGTGCGTACCTCGCGCCTGTCGCGATCGATGCGATAGCGCATGGCCCAGCCGATGCTGCGCATCTGGGGTAACGCCTCTTCCCGGAAGAGCCGATCCGGATCGACATGGGAAATGAATACCGCTCCGCAGAGCGACCGGCTCACCGAAGCGGTGGCGTGATGGAGCGGCTCCCGGTTCGATACGGCGATGACCGCGGCACCGGCGACGAGGATCGCCACGAGTGCGCCGAGTGTTGTCTTGACGATGCGGGATGTCATGGGGCCCCTTCCAGGCAGGTTCGTGTCCGCGTTCACTTTACGGAGCGCGGTCACGGGCGGGGCATGTGCGGGGACGAAAGGTGTCCGGCCGGGGACGAATGCTCAGGTATGCGGAAACCGCTCGTGGATCTCGATCGCCAGCCCCTCGATGCGTTCGGTCAGCTGCTTGGTCAGCTCGGTAAGGCGGGTGTTCTGCTCCAGCAGTTCCAGCAGGCGCTCCGCGTCGCGGGCGGCGGCGATCTGTCGTTCCTGGTTGGCCGTGGCCAGGTCTTCGCGATGCAACGCGTCCGCCTCGGACTGCGCCTTGTCGCGTGCCGCCTGGCGGGTTTGCGCAAGGAGGATCAGCGGTGCCGCATAGGCGGACTGCAGGCTGAAGGCGAGATTGAGCAGGATGAACGGATAAACGTCGAACTTGACCAGGCCGCTCACGTTCGCCGCGATCCAGAGCAGCACGATGATGGTTTGCGCGCCCAGGAAGGTCGGCGTACCGAAGAAACGGGCGAACGCCTCGGCCTTGAGGGCGAACGTGTCGTTGCCGAAGGTCGCCGCGAGATGGTCGTGAACGCGTTGAAACCGCAGGTGGTCCGCGCGGATGTGGCTCATGGTGCGATCTCCGACGGCGAAACACCTCGCCGCAACGGCCGGACTATACGTCACCATCGAAGCCCGCGTCGCAGCTCCGATGCGACGCAAACACGTGAATGTTAGCGTGTCGTGGACAAATGCTGCACTGCAACTAACGATAAGTTAGCGAACTTACATGAATCTCACGGTCGCACCTCCGTTTACTTGACGCATGTCGCAAATTTGACGCTCGCGGCTTTGCCCTGCGTGACGCGACGTCTATGCTCAGGGCGTGTTATCGATCTGCGAAGCCCGCGTGCACGCGGGCTTCCTGACGATGGCGAAGGACATCGTGGTTAACCACGCATGGCGTCGGTACGGGCTTCGTCAATGCCCGTCGCTGAAAGTCGACGCTCGCCTCCATTGACCAAATAAAAAGCATCGACGCGATGCCTCTACGCCTGGCACCCCAACAGGCGCGAGGTACGGCTGCGCGCGATATGCGAGGCGCTCCCTAATCGGTTTCGCATCTTGTCCGACCGTTCATCATTGACACGATATAAACGTCTAGACGTCCAACCGTCCAAGACGAAAAAACGGGAATATTGCAGCCGCATGACGAAGAAGATTGATCAGGCGCACGACGAAGACACCATCGATCTCAATGCGTTATTCGGCACACTGCTCGACCACAAGTGGCTGATCGTCGCCATTACCGGTTTCTTCTGCGTGGCCGGCGTGCTGTATACGCTACTTGCCACGCCGATCTACCAGTCCACGGCGATCGTGCAGGTCGAGCAGAAGACGCCCAGCCTGCCCGGGCTCAGCGACCTTACCCAGTCGCTGGGAACGACCGCATCGCAGGCGGTGACCGAGATCGCACTGATCACCTCGAGGTTGGTGATCGGCCAGGCCGTGGACGATCTGCGCCTGGATATCCAGGCGCAGCCGCAGCGCCTGCCGGTGCTTGGCGACTACCTTTCGCGCGGCCATGCACCCGGATTTCCCGGGCCGGTTCGTTTCGGATTGAGTCGTTACGGCTGGGGCGGCGAGGTACTGGACATCTTCAAGCTGCAGATACCGGACGAGCTGCTCGGCAACAAGCTGGAGTTGCGCAACGAAGGCGATGGCACCTATGGGCTTTACGATCCGAGCGGCACGCTGATCCTGCACGGCAGGGTCGGCCAGGTGGCCAGCGCGAAAGGCATCACGATCCAGGTCAGGCAGCTCACCGCCAATCCCGGGACGCGCTTCGATGTGGTCAAGCAGCCGGTACTGACGACAATCGGCCGCCTACAACAGGATGTCATCGCACTGGAGCAAGGCACCGATTCGGGCATCATCGACCTGACCTATAACAACGCCGATCCGGAACTGGCCCGGCAGGTGCTCGAGCGCGTCACCACCGCCTACGTGCGCCAGAACGTCGATCGCAATTCCGCCGAAGCGGCCAGCCAGCTGCAGTTCGTCAAGGATCAGTTGCCCAAGGTGCGCCAGGACCTGGACAAGGCGCAGGCCGCGATGAGCGTGTTCCAGACCAAATCCCACTCGGTCGACCTCAGCATGCAGACCAAGGGCCTGCTCGACCAGGTGGTCGCCCTGGACACCAGCATCCAGCAGTTGCACCTGCAGGAAGCGGACATCGACCGGCGCTTCACCCACGATCATCCGGCCTATAAGGCGTTGATGCAGCAGATGGGCCAGTTGCAGGCGCAGAAGGACCAGCTCCAGAAACAGGTCGGCGGCCTGCCGGATACCCAGCAGGAACTGCTCAAGCTCAATCGCGACGTCCAGGTCAGCAGCCAGACCTACATGAGCCTGCTCAACCAGGCGCAGCAACTGGACATCGCCCGTGCCGGCACGGTCGGCAACGTCCGTATCGTCGACAAGTCCGAGGTGGACAAGACCCAGCCGGTCCAGCCGCGCAAGCTGCTGATCATCGTCATCGTCGCCTTCCTCGGCGGCTTCCTCTCGCTGGCCTTCGTCTTCCTCAAGCAGATCCTCAATCGCGGCATCGAGGATCCCGCTGTGATCGAGGACCTGGACCTGCCCGTTTATGCGTCGATCCCGATGAGCCCGAGCCAGCGTGCGCGCTCGAGCAGGGACCGCCATGGTCACAACGGACGCGGCCCCCTGCTCGCCATCGGCGAGCCGGCCGACCTCGCCGTCGAGGCGATCCGCAGCCTGCGCACCAGCCTGCATTTCGCAAGGCTCGAGGCAAAGAACAATGTATTGATGATCACCGGCTCGAGCCCGAACGCCGGCAAGACCTTCGTCTCGGCCAACCTCGCCGCGGTGATTGCACAGGCCGGCCAGCGCGTGCTGTTGGTCGACGGCGACATGCGGCGCGGCACGCTGCACAAAGTGCTGCGAATCAAACCGGCCAAGGGCCTGTCGGACATCCTGGTGGGCGGTGCCGCCTTCGCCGACGTGGTCCAGCACGGCGCGGTGGACAACGTCGATTTCGTCAGCCGCGGGCGGGTGCCACCGAATCCCTCCGAGCTGCTGATGCATGAGAACTTCACCAAGTTCATCCGCGACATCGGCGCCCTCTACGACCTGATCATCATCGATACGCCGCCGATCCTGGCGGTGACCGATGCCGCGGTCATCGGCCGTCACGCGGGCACCAGCCTGCTGGTGGCGCGTTTCGCGCTGAACAACGCGCGCGAACTGGCCCTGGCCAAGCAGCGTTTCGAACAGAACGGCGTCGAGATCAAGGGCGCCATCTTCAATGCCGTGGAGCGCCGTGCCGCCGGTTATTCCGAGTACGCCTATTACAAATACAAAGCCGACCCGGCCTGACCTCCCCATGACCATGCAGGCGAAGAGCGGAACGACCACCATGTCGCGCATCCTGATTGTCGGAAACCACACCTGCGGCAACCGTGGCGACTGCGCCATCCTGCGCGGCCTGCTGGAGTGCCTGGAAGAGGTGCTTCCGGAAAGTCGCATCGATGTCACCAGCCGTTTCCCGACCAGTTCGCAATACCTGCTCGGCCGCCCCTTGCTGCCCGATACGTTGAACGGCTACTACACAGGCGCAAGGAAACAGAGGTTCGGCCAGCTGCGCTCGCTGCTCCTGCGCAAGATCGTGCCACGGCTGCTGCATGGCCATCTGACCCGACGCTGGTGGAGCCGCTGGGCACGGCTGCCCCGGCATCACCGCACGTATATAGAGTCGTTGAAGACCTACGATCTGGTTATCCAGGTCGGCGGCTCGTTCTTCGTCGACCTCTATGGCTCGACCCAATACGACCAAGTCAGTTGCGCCCTGCTCGCGGAACGGCCGACTTACCTGATCGGCCATAGCGTAGGTCCGTTCCAGCATGCGTCCTTCCGTGAGATCTCGCAGTCGGTGATGGCGCGGGTCGATGCCCTGGCCCTACGCGAGGAAGTGAGCGCCCGGCATATGTATGAAAGCGCAATCCCGCAACACAAGGTGCGCTGGGCATCTGACACTGCATGGCTGGTCCACCCGGGCGAGCCTGTCGCGGTCGATACCGCGCGACCGACCGTGGCGGTGACCTTTCGCGAACTGGCGCCCTTCGACAAGCGCCTTGGGGTGACCCAGGCGGAATACGAAGACGCTTTCGCCACCTTGCTGGACGCGGTGATCGAGGCTGGCTACCGGGTCGTGGCGTTCTCGACCTGCACCGCCATCGATGGCTACCCCAAGGACGACCGCATGATCGCGCTCAAGGTGCGTTCGCGGCTGCGCCATCGGGAATCTTTCGAAGTCGAGATGAACGAGCTCAACGATGTCGAACTCGGCCGCCGGCTGGGCGCCTGCGTGCTGACCATCGGCACGCGCCTGCACAGCGCGATCATCTCGATGAACTTCGGCACCCCGTCGGTGGCGCTCAACTACGAGCACAAATCCGAGGGCATCATGAAGCGCCTCGGCGTGGACGACCTGGCCATGCCGGTGCGCTCCCTGCTCGATGGCAGCCTGCTGGCCAAGGTGCTCGTCCTGCTCGGCGACGAGACCTTGCGGCCACGGGTCGCGGCGGCGGTGGCGCGCGAGAAAGCCTTTGCCAGGGAGGCCCTGCTCGCCACCCTGGCGATAGGATCCTGACCATGCGGGTACTCTTCGTCCTTCCCGAGTTCCCCAAATATTCGGAAACCTTCGTCATCGACCAGATCGTCGGCCTGCTCGACCGGGGTTTCGACGTGCGCATACTCGCGATCAGCCGTGGCCCCATGCCGGCGCCCGACGACGTGGTCGCCAGGCGCGGCTTGATGGACCGCGCGACCTTTATTTTCGAACACTCGGCCAGTGCGTCGAAAAGCTGGCAGGTCCTGTTGCGGCGCGCGGGCCAGGTACTGCCCGGCTTGCGCCGTGCACAGGTACGGCGCGCCCTGTCGGTACGCCGCTATGGGCACACGGCGAAGACGCTGATCCTGGCCGGCGCGGTGCAGCGGTTGCGCGAGCCACTCAAGGCACAGGCGGTCATTGCCCACTTCGGACCAACCGGCGTGCTCGCCGCGAACCTGCGCGCGCTTGGCCTGGTCGATGGCCCGCTGTTCACGGTATTCCACGGTTACGACCTGTCGCGTCGCAGCGTGCTGGCACGGCATGCCGCCGACTACCAGCGACTTTTCGCCAGCGGCGAGCGCATGCTGCCGATCAGTACCGTGTGGCAGGACAAGCTTGCCGCCCTGGGCTGCGCACCGGACAAGATCCTCGTGCATCGCATGGGCGTCGACCTCGGCAGCTTCAGGCTTCGGCCGCAGGCCGATATGTCGCCGCTGCGAAACCGGCCGCTGCGTGTGGTCAGCGTGGCGCGGCTGGTCGAGAAGAAGGGTGTGCGCTACCTGTGCGAGGCCGCGGCCTCGCTGATCGCGCAGGGCGTATCGATCGACCTGGAGATCATTGGCGACGGACCGCTGCAGGCGGAACTGGAACGCTTCGTCAATGCGCAGGCGCTGGGCGCACATATCCATATCCAGGGTCGTCGCGACAAGGCCTATGTGCAGGCCGCGCTTCGCTCCGCCGACGTCTTCGCGCTGCCCAGTGTCACCGCGGCGGATGGCGACCAGGAGGGTATCCCGGTATCCCTGATGGAGGCCATGGCCAGTGGCGTACCCTGTCTTTCCACCTTGCATAGCGGCATTCCCGAACTGATCGAGGATGGCATTTCCGGCTGGCTGGTGCCCGAGCGCGACGTCGCGGCACTGGCCGACAAGCTCGCCGGCATCCAGCGTGGCGACTTCGACCTGGCCGCGATCGCCCGATGCGCATGGCTCACCGTGGAAACCCACTTCAACCAGACCCGGCTGCACGACCAGCTGGCCGCGCACCTGAACCAGGAGGCATGACGCATGCCTTCGGCCAGGCGCGACGCCTTGTGGACCACCGCCTCGGCGGTGGTCAGCGCGGTCAGCACCCTGCTGCAGATCTCCGTGCTCGCCCATCATGTCGATGCGCACCTGCTCGGCGCGCTGGCCATCGTCAACGTGGTCAACGCGATCGCGATGCTATTGCAGGACATGGGCCTGAGCAGCTACCTGATCCACCGGCAGAACATCAGCCGGCCCGAGCGCACCTCGTTGTTCATGATCAGCGCGGCACTCGGCCTGCTCTCCGCGCTGGTGCTTTTCGGACTGTCCTTCGCCGTGGCCGATCTCTATGGCTCGGAAGTGCTCGGCCATCTGTTGCGCCTGTCCACGGCCAACTTCGTCCTGCTCGGGCTCGCCGCGCAATACCAGGCGAGCCTGATCAAGAACTTCCAGTTGCCGAGGCTTGCCCGCATCGAGGTGATCGGCCGCCTGTCCGGTCTGGCCACCTTGCTGGTACTGGTGCTCAACTTCGGCGCGTCGATCGAGGCGGCGGTCTACGCGATGATCGTCAACAGCCTGGTGCGCCTGCTGTGCTTCGTCGCCACGGCCGAGCGTGACTGGCACCCGGGGCGCAGCTTCGATCGCGGCATCATCGGAAAGGCCCTGCGTTATGGCGCCTTCCAGCTCGGCTCGCAGGTGATCAACCAGCTGCGCAGCCAGGCCGACCAGATCATCCTCGGCAAATTCCTCGGCCTCGGCGCGCTGGGCGTGTATTCGCTGGCCAAGGAACTGGTGCTCCAGCCGACCAAGCTGATCATGCCGGTGGTGCAACGACTGGCCCTGCCACGGCTGGCCACCCGGCAGGACGATCCGCTGGCCTTGCGCAAGGCCTACCTGATCGGCCTTCGTGGCGTGGCGATCTTCAGTGCAGGCGTCTTCATCATGGTCGCGGTGTTCGCGCCGCCGGCCGTGACCCTCCTCTATGGTCATCGCTACGACGGCGTAGCGGCCCTGATTCCGCTGATGCTGTTGTTTGGCATGCTGCGCCCGCTGGGCTCCCTGATCGGCGCATTGAGCCAGAGCCTTGGCCGCTCCGACATCGAATTCGGCTGGAACCTGAAGATCAGCGGCGTGACCTTGCTGGTCAGCGTGGCCGGCGCGATGTCGCGCTCGCTCCAGGTGATGGCGGTGGCGCTGGCGATCAGCCAGGTGCTTGCCACGGTGCTGTCGTACTACTTCTTTTCCTCGAAGATCATCACGCTCACCGCGGGCGAGTTCTTCCGCTCCTGGACGCTGGAAACCTTCCTCCCCTACGCCTTCCTGATGCTGGCGGTGATGGTGTACCCGGCGGACGACTGGAAAGCCAGCGTCGTGCGCTTCGCGCTGGCGACACCGCCCTTGCTATGGGTGACATGGCGCAGCCGGCACGCGTTCCTCAACCACCGTCTCCATCCGGCGAGTACCTGAGCATGCCCCTGGTGAGCGTCTACATCCCGACCCGCAACCGTTCGGCACTGCTGCGGCGTGCCGTCGACTCGGTGCTCGCGCAGACCTGGCCGGAGATCGAGGTACTGATCTGCGACGAAGCCTCGACTGACGATACGGCCGAGGTGGTGGACGGCTATGCCCGTCGCTATCCCGGTAAGTTCACCTATCTGCGCAACGACACGCCGCAGGGCGCCTGCCGCGCGAGGAACCGCTGTATCGAGCGCGCATCGGGTACCTATGTCACCGGCCTGGACGATGACGACCTGTTCCATCCCCAGCGCGTCCAGGGCCTGGTCGACCTGTATCGCCGCCATGAGCCATCGTTCGCCTGCAGCAGTTTCCGCTACTTCCAGACGCTGGACCGGATCGCGGACCTGCGCGAACGGCACTATGCCGCGAAGGACTTCGACAAGATCGAAACCCTGACCCTGGCCAACCTGCTCTACGCCAACCTGGCCGGCAACCAGGTGCTCACCGAGCTGTCCCGGATGAAGGCTCTCGGCGGCTTCGACGAGTCCATGCCTTCCTGGCAGGACTATGACATGTGGATTCGCCTGGCCGACCATTACGGCCCGGCCGTGCGTACGCGCCACCTGCTTTCCTTCGTGGACGACGACCGCTCCCGCGCACGCATCCGCAATTCCAGCAAGCGCGCCGAAGGCAGTGAGCGCTTCATCGCCAAGCACGAGGCACTGATGAGCGCCGACCAGCGGCGCAATCACCGCAATATCCAGTTCGTCATGAACGGGCAGCGTGCACCGTTCGCCGAGATCGTGCGGAACGTCTCGCTGGGCGGCTACAAGTCCACGCTGAAAGTGCTGCTGCACAAGTTCTTCGGCGTGGCGATCGGCTGAGTGGGAGA
This sequence comes from Luteibacter sp., assembly GCA_036009745.1. Classification (GTDB taxonomy): domain Bacteria; phylum Pseudomonadota; class Gammaproteobacteria; order Xanthomonadales; family Rhodanobacteraceae; genus Luteibacter. Next base: position 107,067 of record DASYLE010000145.1, read on the forward strand.
CGAGCCATGCTGATCAACAAGACACGTGCCATGGCGATCACCCTGATGGCGATGATCTTCGTGCAGATTCCGCTGACCCACAGTGCGGCAAGCAAGTCGCATGTCAACGTCTATCACATCCTCCTGCTGTTGCTGCCGATGCTGTACGTGCCGGCTTTGCGCTATATCAAGGTGAACCCTGCGACCGTCTTCATCGGGGCGATGGTGGCGACCTCGCTCGCCGCCGCGGCGACTTACGGCGGCGGCCTGCGCTCCTCGCTGGTCGTCTTCGTGGCGACCTCGTACTTCCTCGGGGTGGTCTTCGGGCGCAAATTGCAGGACTGGGAACTGCGCAAGATCTTCGCCTGGATGCTGGGCTGCTGCATCGCCTTCCTCATCCTGCGCGACATGGTGTACGCCGGCCAGCTTGGTGCGGTCTATGCGCGTAGCGAGGGCGCTTCCGGCGTGCTCTACATGTCCACTGGTGGACGCAATATCGAGGCCAGCCTGCTCGCTCTGCTGTCGATCCTGCTCCTCGGTACCCGTGTCTACCCGATCGCCGCCGGTATCGCCTTGCTGACCAGCGCGATGATGCTGTCCCGGTCAGGCCTGGTCGGCACCGGGCTCTCGATCCTGATGGCGGCCTGGCGCATGCGCAAAACACGCCATTACTACTTCTACAGCTTCTCCGCGGTGGCCATGATCGTCCTGATGGGCGGCATGGTGCTCTCGTCGGTGATCGACATTCCGGTCCTCGATCGATTCAACCTGCAGGCAGAGACCAGTCTCGAACACAAGAACGTCGGCCGCCTTGCGTTGTGGACCAGCGCCGGCAGCGCACTGAAGCAGAACCTGCTGGGCTATGGCATCGGCAACGGGGTGCCGATGATGGAACAGATTTCCGGCCTCACTTTCGTCGAGAACAATGTCCACGATATCTACCTGCAGTTCCTGCTCGAGGGCGGCGTGCAGTCGCTGCTGCTGTTCCTGGTTCTGGCCGCGCACATCGTGATGACACCCGCCGAGGGGCAGCAACGGAATATCAAGGCCTTCCTGCTCTGCTACCTGATGCTCGCCTTCATCGAGTTCAGCGGCTACGAAGCCTACTTCTGGTTCTTCGTCGGCATGTTCTACGCGCGCAACGACATGCGCCTCGTCCAGGTCCGGCGCGATGCCGCCGACGCGGACAGGATCAGGCGAAACAAATGGCGACGTCCGCTCGCGCTCCCCTCTCCCGATCTGCCCGACGCGGAACCCAGCCATGCTCGATGACTTTCGCGCCGACGCGCGCCGCCTGAAGTCCCAGCCCGGCTTCCATGGCCTGGCCTGGTGGATGCTCGACCAGTCCTTCTGGGTGATCCTCACCTACCGACTGATCGCCACCGCACGTGGCACCTGGCTGCACACCCCACTGCGCGTGCTGGAGAAAGTCGCCGAGTTCGTCTTCAAATGCTATCTGCCGACCACCACGACGATCGGCCCGGGCCTGGTGATCTACCATGCCTTCGGCGTCATCGTGAACGGCAAGACCCGGATCGGAGCCAATTGCACGCTGTATGCCCGCGTCTGCATCGGCAACCGCTGGCCAGGCGACGGCACACCGGTGATCGGCGACAACGTGATCGTCGGCACGGGCGCCTGCATCTTCGGCCCGGTCGTCATACCCGACAACTACGTCGTGAAAGCCAACGCCGTCATAACCCCCGCCTCGCTGCGCCAGGGCGACACCGAATCCCCCCTCCCCAACACGCCCCCTTAGGAGCATCCCCATGAGCTCGGCAGACGTGCGATTGTCGATCGTCATCATTACCTGGAACGAGCGGGAGAACCTCGAGCGCTGCCTGTACTCCTTGCTGGACAAGGTCGACTTCGAGCGCGACGAAGTCATCGTCGTCGACAACGGCTCAAAGGACGGTAGCGCCGAGTTCGTCGCCAGCCTGCCGCAGATCCGCTATTTCCCGCTGGAGCGAAATTTCGGCGTCGGCCCGGCACGCAACCGCGGACTGTTCCTGGCCCGCGGCAAGTACTGCATGACCCTGGACAACGACACCATTTTCCTTACCCCGGATCCGGGTTCGATCGTGGAGCAGTTCTTCCAGACCCATCCCGACGCCGGCGTGGTCGGTTTCCAGCTGCTCAACGTCGACCGCAGCCGGCAGGATTCGACACGGCGGTTCCCGCGCTTCTACCAGCCGATCGCCGCGCGGATTCCGGCCAGCCGCAAGCTTGGCTTCGTGCGGCGCGAGCTGGAGCGGCACCTGATGACGGATACACGCTTCGACGACGACGTCGACCCGTTCGAAGTGGACTATGTGCTCGGCGCCAACCAGACCTTTACCAAGGACGTCGCCGCACTCTTGATGGGCTACGACGACCGCATCTTCTTCGGCCCCGAGGATGCCGAGTTCTGCGTCCGTACGCACAAGCTCGGTTTGCGCAACTACTACTGCCGCCGGATCTCGATCGTGCACGATTACAAACGGCGCACGCGCAAGTTCTCGAAGCTGACCATCAAGCATCTTGCCGGCTTCGCCTACATGCTGAAGAAGCATGGCGGCGTCTATCGCTATTCGTCGAGTGAACGGCGCTGACACCGGAGACCTTTCATGCATCGTCGCGAGTTTCTTCGCCAATCCTTATGGGGCGTGGGCGCCTTCATCCCACTCGGCAGCCTGTCGCTGGGCGAGGCCCTCGCCGCTGTCGCCGGTCGCCGGTACTATGTCGACAGCGACGGCGGCGACGATGGTCATGACGGCAGCAATGCCGGAACGGCCTGGCGCAGCCTGAAAAGGCTCAACCAGGTGACCTTCGCACCGGGCGACCAGGTCCTGTTCAAACGTGGCGGCGACTACCCGGGCGCTTTCCAGCCCAGGGGTTCAGGCAGCGCGACCGCGCCGATCGTCGTCGACGCTTACGGCGGCGGTACGCCACCCCATCTCCATGCGGACGGCGACAGTCCTTCCACGGTGGGCCTGCACAACGTCGAGTATTGGACCCTGCGCAATCTGGCCATTTCCAACCAGGGCCCGAAGCCACTTCCGCGGCGGACCGGCGTGCATCTGTTCCACGAGGATTTCGGCATCGCCCACGGCATCGTGCTGCAAGGCCTGCATATCCACGACATCAATGGCTCAGCGGTCAAGCAGCAGGGCGGCGGCAGCGCGATCCTCGTACAGGCAACCGGCAAGACTCGCGCCACGCGGTATCAGGACCTGACGATCCAGGACAACGTCATCGAGCGCAGCCAACGCGACGGCATCCTCTTTCTCGGTGCGGGCAGCCGAAACGGGGGCCTTGCCACCGGGGTGATCGTCCGTGGCAATCGCATCAGCGAGGTTCCGGGCGACTGCATCCTGGTCAAGGGCTGCGACGGCGCCCTGGTCGAGCGGAACACGGTCAGTCGTTGTACTGCCCTGCCGCGCGGCGAGGCGGCCGCCGGCATATGGCCGTTCGACTGCGACAACACGCTGGTCCAGTACAACGAGGTCAGCGACCACAAAGCCTATGCCGACGGCGAGGGCTACGATGCCGACTTCAAGTGCCGGCATACGGTGATCCAGTACAACTACAGCCACGACAATGCCGGCGGCCTGGCCCTGGTCTGCAACGATGGCCGCAGCGCTGGCGATGTCGGCAATACCGGCACCATCGTTCGCTTCAACGTCAGCATCAACGACGCGCTGCGCAAGACCGGCTCGGCGTCGCTGCGCCTGTCCGGACCCGTGGACGGCAGCCAGATCTACAACAACATCATCATCATCCCGGAGAAGCCGATCGCCGGCTCCGAAGTCACCGTGTTCAAGGCGGCCAGCTGGAAAGGCGTACCGAACGGCACGGCCATTCACGACAACATCGTGCTCTCGCCGCAGCCGCCTGGTATCGACATGCAGCTGGCCACGGCGAACGCGCCTGGCGAGAACCGTATCTATGCTTCGCAAGGGAAGGTGGCGGATGCGCAAGCTTCGTCGATGCCGGCCGATGGTGAGTTGCTGAAACGATTCCGCCAGCACCGCCCGTCGCTCGCCGAGGTGAACGCCCTGGTCAAGGCCTGCTTCGTCAATGGCAAGCCGGTGCCGAATGCACTGGACCTGATCGGCAAGCTGGCTCAGGCCGGCTGAATCCCTTCCCGTACCCGCGCCCTGCGCGCCGCCAGTCGCTGGATCAGGCGCTTGCCGAGCGCCTGACCGGGAACTTCGACGAAACGGTAGGTCAGCGTCGATGCCAGTACCGTGCCGGTCAGCGCGATCAATACCGTGGCGACAAAGTACAGGTCGGGACCGAGATGATCGCCAGCGTGGACCGTGGCCAGGATCTTGCGCGCTACCTGCAACATGAAGAAGTGGGTCAGGTAACCGCTGAAGCTGATCTTGCCGATATGTTGCAAGGGACGATTGACCAGCCAGCGATAAGGCTGCCGGTAGAGGCACAGGGCAAGCAAGGCGAAGGCTGCGCCATAGAGGAAGACGGCACGCTCGTCGTCGATGTACTGCGGTGCGATCAACAGCGAGGCCACCGCCAGCATGAACCAGCACGCGTTCCAGCGCCGATCACCCTGCCGGAAGAAGTGGCTCAGTCGACCCGCATTGCCGAACACTATGAAATAGGCGCAGATACCGAAGAGAAAGATCGGCAGCTGGTTCGGCAGCCAGACGAAGACATAGCGACCCCACAATCCGGCATCGGCGACCGGTGAGTGCCCCAGCAGCCAGGGCCATGCGGCGATGTCGACCACCAGGAACAGCAGCAACGCCGTGAGCGCGCGAGGGAAATCGCGCAGGGCCAGGAACACGAGTGGAAAGACGATGTAGAACGACATCTCCACGCCGATCGACCACCCACCCGGCACCACGTCGTTGGCGCCAAGCAACCAGTTCGGACTCCAGCCATTGACGAAGGCCAGCGTGCCGAGCACCGTGCCCACCGGCGGTAGCGCCTGACCCTTCGTCAGCACCGGCAACACGCAGTACACACCGAAGGCCAGATAGAACATCGGTGCGATACGGAAAAGTCGCCGCAGGTAGAAATTCAGCCATTCGTTCGATTCACTCGCCCGCTTGCCCGCCGACAGGAACAGGGTCAGCGCGCTGATCACGAAGAACAGCTGCACCCCGCGCGCGCCTTCGGCCGCGTAACGGCTGAGCCACGGCGACATCAACGCCTCGTGACCCATGGCCTGGTAAATCTCCACGTTCCGTTGTGCGTGGCTGAGGAGCACGCCAATGATCGCCACGCCGCGTAGCGCATCGATGAAGTCGAGCTGGAGGGGCGGCTTTGCCTGCATGATCAGAAGCGCGGAGCGAGATGCCATTGCCAGGCGCTGGCGAGGATATCGTCCAGGCTGACAAAGCGGGGCTGCCAGCCGAGCCGGTGACGCGCACGGTCGCTTGACGCCACCAGGGTTGCCGGATCGCCGGGGCGTCGCGGGGCGAATTCGTGCGGTACCGGGCGACCGGTCACCCGCTCCGCGGCGGCGATGACTTCGCGCACGCTGAAACCCAGGCCATTGCCGAGGTTGAAGGTGAATGCGCCCTCATGCTGCTCGAGATACTCGACAGCCAGCAGATGCGCCGACGCCAGATCGTTCACATGAACATAGTCACGCACGCAGGTGCCGTCGCGCGTCTCGTAATCGTCGCCGAACACTTTCAGTCCCGCACCCTGTCCCAGGACAGCCTTAAGCACATTGGGAATCAGGTGGGTCTCCGGGTCATGCGCCTCGCCGATGGTCGCGGACGGATCGGCACCGGCCGCATTGAAGTAGCGCAGGGCCACCGACCGCAAGCCGTACGCATGCGCGGCATCGACCAGGATCTTCTCCACCATCAGCTTGCTGCGCCCGTAGGGATTGATCGGCTCGGTCGGATGGGCTTCGTCGATCGAGTCGGTCTCCGGGTGTCCGAAAACCGCCGCGGTCGAGGAGAACACCAGGCGATTCACGCCCGCCTCCCGCATCGCCTGCAGCAACACCAGCGTATTGGAGACGTTGTTACGGTAATACCGATACGGTTTACCGACGGACTCGCCGACCAGCGAGTGCGCGCAAAAATGGATAACCGCATCGAACCGGTGAGCCTCGAACAGGCGGACCAGGCCCGGTGCATCGCCGATATCGCCAACGACGAAGGGAACGTCCGCCGCCACGGCTTCGCGATGCCCCGTCGACAGGTTGTCATAGACGACCACCTCATGCCGGTGGGAGACCAGGTAGTTCACCATATGCGAACCGACGTAACCCGCACCGCCACAAATCAGAAACTTCAAGCTGACGCCCCGGTTCACTAGGAAAGCATTGCATCGGTAACAACGAAGGAGATGTCTAGGCCTGCTCTTCGCTCACGGGCTCGGCGATCGTCGCGTGCGCCATGGGCGTCATGACCATGGACGCCGCGGAAACAGGCATCGGGGGACTGGCCATCGAAACGGCCGCCGTCGCTCCCTCGCTGTGCACGAAGCCCTTGAATACAGTCATGAAGATGATGCGCAGATCGAAGCCGAGCGACCAGTGATTGATGTAATAAAGGTCGTGCTCGATCCGTTTGACCAGGTCCGTATCGCCACGCCAACCGTTGATCTGGGCCCACCCGGTGATGCCGGCCTTGACCAGGTGCTTGTGCATGTAGCCGGCGATTTCGCCCTTGAACTTCTCGACGAACATCGGTCGTTCCGGCCGCGGGCCGACGATCGACATGTCGCCACGCAGTACATTGATGAACTGCGGTAGCTCGTCAAGGCTGGTCTGCCGGATGAAGCGGCCGAAGCGCGTCGTGGTCTTCGACTGTGCGCCGCCCCATTGCACCGCCTTGCTCTGCTCCAGGTCCACTGGCATCGAGCGGAACTTCAGCATCTCGAATTCCTTGCCATCCAGGCCCACGCGGCGCTGGCGATACAACACCGGCCCCGGACTCGACCATTTCACGCCGACCGCCAGCATGAGCAGCAAGGGACTGATCATCAGCACGATGACGCCCGCGATCACGCGGTCTTCGATGCCCTTGAGTATCCAGGCGTGACCGAGCAACGGGCTTTCGCGCAAAGTGACGACCGGCACGCCGGCGAAGTCCTCCATACGATGGTTGATCAGCTGCCGTCCCAACATATCCGGCACGAACTTCACCGTCATCACATGCTGCTCCATACGGTCCAGCACGTAACTGATCGCGCGGTTGGCGCGCACCGGCAAGGCCACCAATACCTGGTCCCAGTCGCCGCGCTTGAGGATTCTGTCGATATGTTTCAGCGTACCGGCCGACGGTACGCCGGGGGTTGCCTTCTGGTCGTAGCTCGTCTCGACATACGCCGTGATCGTCATGCCGAGCCCCTGGTTGGCCTCGGCCTGTCGAAGCATGTGCATGCCAGCGTCGGTGGCGCCGATCAACAGGCAACGTCGCATGCCGATACCGCGACGACGCAGAAGTCGAATGGCCATCATCGCAACCGCGCGCGCAATCAAAAGTAGGGCAAGACCGATGACAAACGTCAGCGATACCCATCCGCGCGAGAAGAGTTCACCGACCTTGAGCAAGTAGCCGAGCGCGATCAGCACGGCGAAGGCGACAAACCATGATGCTGCGATGCACCAGATTTGCTCGAGCAAGCGCTCGCCCGGTGGCTTGTCGTAGACCCGGAAGACCGCGAATGCCATGACCGAGACGAGTACGAGCATGACCAGGGAGCTGGCGTAGGTACTACTCATCTGGACCGTGTGAAAACGGATGAGGTACGCCAGATGACCTGCCGCGATCACGCAGAGCGGATCGCTGGTACGCAGTTCCAGATCCAATAAAGCATTGAATTTGGTCAATTGCATGACAGTACCTTGCTATCGACGGGACGCCGGTTGGGTATGCCGGCGTCTTCAGGTACGTGCCCCCTGTAGGGTCTTGCTGTCCGATAACGGAATCAGCACGACCCGACACGCTTTCAATCGAACTCACCGAACGCGAGCTCGACTTGCGGAGTGTTCGTTGTTGCTTGCTGTTATCGGTCCATGCTGCAACGCGACGAAGAATCGAGCAATCAGTCCACTGTCGATTTGCGGTACGTGTCACAAAAAAAAACTTCTATGAGTGTCGTTCAGCTCATTCGCTTGACCATCATCGACGGAAGGCAGTGAATGGAGTGCGCTGCGCAAGGTGTTTTTCGTTCATGTTCGCAGCGACATCCCTGTATCAGCCACCAATGAGGCACGACAATGAGACGTCTATTTGTAGCGTTCGCGATTCTCGCCGTAGCGGCTCCGTTATGGGCGCAGAGCCAACGTTCATCGAACACGCCGGAACCCTCCGATAACGCGAAGACCGCCCCGCAGAACGCTCGCGTGGCGACTCCGGCCCAGGCCGCGAGGGCATCCCATGACAGTCTTTCGTCGGCGCGCGTCGGGCCTGGAACAGCCGCCATGGCAGCCGTTTCCGGTGCCACCGCCAACGACAGCAACGGTACCGGTAACGACGGCACGGGTGGAACAGGCGGTACGGGTGGAACCGGCGGCACGGGAGGCACCGGCGGTACGACAGGGACGCATTGATGAGGTGTTCCAACCGTTCATTGAGACTTCCGTAGGGAATGGAAGTCTCAATTTTTACACCCGACGTAATTTAGACGTCTAAATACCCAGGTCATTCCGGAACGGTTAACGTTCGATAGTTTCTAGTACATCGATGGCTTGTCGCCCCACGACGAGCCGAATGAAGGACCCTGCTCACGATGAAGTTACTGCCGACGCTCGGCCTCGCCGGCTGCTGCCTGTTACTGCACGCATGCGTACTGGCTCCCGGCCAGCATATGAAAACGGACGAGCTGAACGACAAGGAGAGCGCGACGGGTAGCCGTTACCAGCTGATTCCCATCACGCCCAAGCTCATTGCGATGGATCACGCCAGTGCGATTGTTCCAGGCATCGATGCCGAGCTATCCGGCTATCGCCCCGATTCCTATCGGATAGGCGCTGGCGACTCGCTGTACATCACCGTATGGGAGCATCCGGAGTTGACCTCGCCGGCCGGCTCGCAGCAGCAGACCGCCGCGAACGGCCGCCTGGTGCGTCCCGATGGCACCCTGTTCTACCCCTATGTCGGCCTGCTGCATGCTTCCGGCCTGACCGTGGAGGAACTGCGCGTGGCGATCACGGACCGCTTGACCAAGTACGTGGAGAAGCCGCAGGTCGACATCAGCATCGTCAGCTATGGCAGCCAGAAAGTCACACTGGGCGGTGCTTTTGTGAAGACCGATCCACAGGACATCACCGTCACCCCGCTGACACTCGCGCAGGCGGTAGGTACCGCCGGGGTCAATGCGCAGCTGGCTGACCTCTCCGACGTGGTACTACGACGCGATGGGCACGATTATCACATCGACCTGGACGCGCTGTCGCATGCACCTGGCGGTGCACAAGAGGTGTACCTGAAGGGTGGCGACAACGTCTACCTGCCTTACAACGACCGTCACGAAGCCTATGTGCTCGGCGAAGTGCTGCGGCCCCAGGCTATTTCCTTCAAGACCAGCGACCTCAGCCTGACCCAGGCGCTGGGCCGCTCCGGCGGGCTCAACCAGACCAGTTCCAAGGGCAAATCGGTCTATGTGATCCGCGGTGTCGATGACATGGAGAAACAACCGGCGTCGATTTTCCAGCTGGACGCCACCTCGCCGGCCGCCTTCGCCGTCGCCGCGCAATTCTCGGTCAAGCCAGGCGATGTGATCTATGTCGGACCGGCCGGCATCACTCGCTGGAACCGCTTCCTCAGCCAGGTGCTGCCGTTGTCGGGCCTGATCAGCAACGCGGCCAACACCCAGTACGACCTGCTCCGCGCCAATCAGCTTTAATCCTGAAAACCGGGCGCCCGGCGCGCCCCGCTCCACCATCCAGTCAACAGGCGGCATAAATGAAGGTCACTATTTTCGGCACCGGTTATGTAGGGCTGGTTACCGGTGCATGTCTCGCCGAAATGGGCAATCACGTTGTCTGCGTGGATGTCGACCAGGCCAAGGTAGACGGTCTCAAGCGCGGTGTGATCCCGATCTACGAGCCCGGCCTGGAATCCATCGTGAATCGCAATCATGCCCATGGCCAGCTCGATTTCACCACCGATCCGGCGCCGGCGATCGCACACGGCGAAATCATCTTCATCGCCGTCGGCACGCCGCCGGACGAGGACGGCAGCGCCGACCTGAAGTATGTACTCAGCGTGGCCCGTACCATCGGCACGCACCTCGATCACTATGCCGTGGTGGTCAATAAATCGACGGTACCGGTCGGCACTGCCGATCGCGTACGCGACGCCATGACCGAAGTACTCGATGGGCGCGGCTCGGACGTCGGGTTCGATGTCGTTTCCAATCCCGAGTTTCTCAAGGAAGGCGATGCGGTCGAGGACTGCCTGCGCCCGGACCGCATCGTCGTCGGTGCCTCCAGCGAACAGGCGGTGGCGCGTTTGCGCAAGCTGTATGCACCGTTCAATCGCAATCACGACCGGATGGTGGTGATGGATGTGCGTTCGGCGGAACTGACCAAGTACGCCGCCAATGCCATGCTGGCGACGAAGATCAGCTTCATGAACGAGATCGCCAATATCGCCGAGCGCGTCGGTGCCGATGTCGAACTCGTGCGCCAGGGCATCGGCGCGGATCCACGCATCGGCTACCACTTCATCTATCCCGGTGCGGGCTATGGCGGCTCGTGCTTCCCCAAGGATGTGCAGGCGCTGGAGCGTACCGCGCGTGGGCATGGCTACAACGCGCGCCTGCTTAACGCGGTCGAGGCCGTCAACGATGAGCAGAAGAGCCGGCTGTTCATCCAGATCCTGCGACATTTCGGTGGCGACGTCGCCGGGAAAACGATTGCCGTATGGGGCCTGGCCTTCAAGCCGAACACCGATGATATGCGTGAGGCACCGAGCCGACGCCTGATCGAGGCGTTATGGGAAGCCGGCGCGAAAGTTCGCGCCTATGACCCGGAGGCACGCGGGGAAACCGCGCGCATTTATGGAGAACGTGCCGATCTCACGTTATGCGACAGTGCTGACGCGGCACTCCAGGGCGCCGATGTCCTTGCCATCGTTACCGAGTGGAAGGCTTTCCGCAGTCCGGATTTTTCCCGCATCGAGGAAGCACTGGCCAGCCCGGCCATTTTCGACGGCCGCAACCTGTACGACCCCCAGGTGGTCGAGGAGGCCGGTATCGCTTACTACGGTATCGGTCGCGGTCGCTCGCTGCAGCGCTAAAGCCGCAAGCCCCGGACACCTGGCGAAAGGACTCGCGCACAGCGTGCGCGAGTCCGTCGGGTCCGGGCACACCCGGGTGCCGGCTCCTTCCCAAAGTATTTACTGGCTGATCTTTTCCAGGTTCTTGTCGAACAAATCGCTATCCAGGTCATTGGTCAGCGTATAAAGGGTGTAGCGCTTGTTCAGCCGCGCGCCGCCGTCGCGAAGCAGCGGCTCCCACATCAAGGTGGCACGATTTCGGGTGGAGTGCGGCAACAGCATATCGAAGGGAATCGAGACATAGATGCCCTTGTCGAAGCTGCCTTCGCCGTAGCCGCCGCCACCGGATTTGTTGGTGATCGTGGCGTACGCACCCATGCGCGCGCCGTTCGCGAATTCGCGTGAGACGTCGACCGTACTGCCCCAGTCGCCCGCAAGATAACGGCCCACGCTGACCGCGACGGTGACATCGTGGAACCCGGTGTTGAAATATCCGGTCGCCTGTCCTGTCACTACATGGTATCGGCGGAAGGAAAAGTCCTGGTCGAATCCACGTTGCTTGACCCAGTTGATGTCCGCGCCCACGGCCCATCGCTCGCCAAAGGGCCGGTAAAGCACTTCGCCGCCCGCGCCGCCATACATGCTCTCCAGCATGCCGGCATAGGCCAGTCCATAGAGGTCCTCGCCAAGGCGGTGGGTTCCCGTGAGCTGGAAGTCGGGCATCGTCACGGTGGAACTGGTCACATATTCACGGATATCCGTGCGCACCCGGGGCAGCAGGCTCGGTGCGTCGTACTTGAACTTGTCGTAATTGTTCAGCAGGTTGACCGCGACGACGCCATCGAGCCAGAGATTGCGGGTGAAGTTGATACTGCCCGAGGCCGCGCCGTAGATCTGGTACAGGACGAAGGCGTCCGGCCCACCGATGTTCTGCTGGTATCCCAGCGATACGCCGCCTTCGAAGCGCTTCAACGGCGCACGATAGAGCAGTTCCTCGTCACGAGCGGTGACCGGATCCTGTTCCACGCTTCGACGAAAGGTGTCCAGATCGATGCGGTTATCGAGCAATTCGATGAAGCGCGGTCGATGGACACTGGTTTCCACCGTCTCCAGCCCCCGGCGCTCGCTCGCCACGGTCAACCAGCCGATACTGTCATCGACGCGGTTGTCGACGATGCGGGTGGCGCGACCCACACCTTCTCCGGCATAGATGAAACGGTTTTGCTCGCCATGGATCACCAGTTCCTGGCCACGACGCCCGATGCTGCTGACGTCGATACCGGCGTTGTCGTGCAGGGTTCGCATTACTTCGGCCCAGTCCACCTGTTCGGGTGGCCTGCGCTTCGCATCGGCCGTGGAAGATGCCGCGTCGGCGGCTACCGTCTTGTACGCCACCGGCTCGGGTGCGGGATCGGCCACCTTCGGCGTATCCACATGATGCTCGAGGTTGCTGTGCAGGTTCAGTGCCGCCGTGGCAATCTCGCCGCGCTCGTAACCCAGGGTCAGGTCGACGTTCCGGTTCAGCCGGAGCACCGCACCGATATTGACCGGCGTGCGCTGCGACTGATTGTTATTCTGCGGCTGATGCTTGTAGTCGTTGCCGTCCAGTTCGGCCTTCAGTACCAACCAACGCCACGGCGACTGGTATTCCACCCCGCCGATATACGCAGCCCGGCCACGGAAGAATTTGTTGGTGCTGAACTTGCCCGTGCCGGTGCCTTGCGAAGGACGTGTATCGAAACGATCGCTGATGAAATCCAGCGGGTTGGCGATATCGCCGCGGGCACCCATATAACCCCAGGCCAGGCCCAGGCTGAAATCGAATGGGCCGGCGCGCTTGTTGGCTACCACGAACTCACTGGAGAACAGGCCGGTACCGCCGATATCGCGGGCGCCCACAGCCACGGCGGGCAGCCAGCGGCTCTCTTCCCATAGTCGTACCTTGCCGTCGATCGATTTGTCTTTGTAGGTCTGGCTGCCGCTGAGCGACGCCGGACCGTAGGGCCGATTGCTGACATTGGTGTAACGGAACGAGACCTCCATCCAGGGTAGCGGCTGCATGGAGACGTTGTAATTCGTATATGGCGAGGTACGACTCAGCACGAAGCTGAACTCCCCCTCCGGGGCCATGCGCGCGGTCGGCGTCTGCAACAGTCCCACGCCGCCGAAGTCGCTCTGTGTATAGGTTTCCTGCGCGTGCAGCGTCGCCGATACGGCACAGGCCAGCAGCGCCATGGCCGGCCACAGGCCATGCCGGTAACGCGTGCCGGTCACTGCCATCCGGCGTCGTCCCACGGCTGGGTGGCGAGGAAATCGGCGACATCCCGATTGAAGCTATCGTCCGCGGCGCCCGCGATGGCGCTTCGCTTCAGTGGTACGTAGATCCACGCACCGGGCGCCAGGGGGCGTGGCGCGTCGCGATTCCACAAGGCGATGTTCTGCGCGAATACGCTGCCGTCAGGTTGCACCACGTACACAAGATCCTGTTCGGCGGCAGCCGATGCGGGGCATGCGGCCAGATAGCGTCGTGCGTCCTGCATTGGCACGTGCGGCAACGTGCAGGCATGGTCGACCGCCCCTACGACGCGCACGCCGGTCGGCCGGCGCGGGTAGGACAACCGGTCCCCATCGTGGACCGGCCAGTCATCGGCAGGCGTCACTTCCAGCCGATCCGGGTCCAGGTTCACCCCGGGACGGCGACCGGTCACCGGCAGCTGCGACAGCAAGGCGCGCAAGGCGCCGCTGTTCTTCGCCAGCGGCAGGTTTCCGGCGACCATGGCCTGCCCGTGGATCGCGCCCAGTTCGTACAGCAATCCGGCGCGCAGGCGCAGCTGGTCGCGCTGCAGCGTGGGTTGCAGCCAGGCCGCGCCCAGCATGTAAGCCAGCGGATCCACGCCTGCGGCCAGCGCCACCGTTGACAGTCGGGCATCGGATGGATAGACGGCTGCGCCGGGATGATTTACCGAACCCTCCACGCCAACATGGATCGTCGTGGGCGATTGCGCCATCGAAGCGCCTGCGCGCAGGCAGGCCAGCAGGCCAAGCGCCCACCATGCGCGCCTCACGTGCCACCCTCCCGATAGGGTCGCAACTGGATCAGTTCCAGCGGAAATCCGGGCGCCACATATTGCCGGCTCTTCCAGATAAAGCCGTCTGCCGGGTCGACCCAGTAGCGATTGCTCAGGCGCACCCGCGGCTGCTGCGCCGAAAGCTCTTCATCGAAGCGGCGCAACCGGCGCACCGTGCCGAGGATATCGACGTCCTCAAGCCCCTTCGGCTCGATATGCGCGTGCATGACGACGCCGTAACGGTAACCTGGCGACCAGTCCATGCGCCGCGAATAATCCAGCGGCGCGTTCAACCGCTGCAGGCCCGTCCTGAATGGATCGGCCTCGGGAAACGCCGAGTCGTCGAGGTTCTGCACCAGGCCGACCGTCTTGACGACGAGGCCGTCGCGGGTAAACACGATATCGTGGCTCGCGCCATACCAACCCAGGCGGCCCTGCTCCACCCGCGCGAGAATCAGGATCGCCTCGCCGCCCGGCGCGTTGACCTGCACCTGGAAATAAGGCGTCGCCGCGACCGAGCCCACGGTCGGCGCAACATTGTCGCGCCGCACCGCGAGACGAATGGTTTCCAGGCTGCCGCGCGATACCGACGAGCAACCGGCGAGCGATGCCAGCGCCAGTATCAGGCCACCGAGAGATGGGAAGCGTGGCGCGATAGACGCGCGTTGTGTCACGGGCAAAGCCAAGATCTGTTGTCGGTCCGGTCGGATGGTAAGAGCACTGACTGCGTTGCCGATTAGACCCAACAAGGACGGCACGTCATGAATCCGGTTTCGTCCAGGCACCGGTTCAACGACACTACATCATGGAGTTTTACTGAAAACTGACTGGGACCACGCCAATGCTGCGTAGCGTGACGTGATTCGCTTTCTTAAAGGAATCGCAACCAACTGCTTACGCCTCGGTCGATCATCGTATAGACGTGCTCGAAGGCCGGCCGCTGCTGCCGGTAGGGATCGGGGATGTCGCGCGCCTCAAGCCATTTGTCGAGAAGGAACAGCTTGCCGCTGACTTCCGGCGCCATCCGCACGATCGCCGCAACGTGAGTTCGCTCCATCGCCAGGATCAGACTGGATTCGCGCAGCAGGCCCGCGTCGATCCGCCGCGCGCTGTGCTGCCCGCCATCGATGCCGTGTTCATGCAACAACTGCAATGCCGTGGAGTCGATGGGATGACCGGCCTGGGCGCTCAGTCCCGCGCTGGCGATCCGTATCGCACTATCGCCGCCCAGCCGATGGCGCAGCAGGTATTCCGCGGTGGGACTTCGGCAGATGTTTCCCACGCAAACCATCAGGATCCGTTCGAACATGTGTACTTCATCACTCCTGGCATGAAACGCGGGCACTCCGGTGAAATCATAGACTAACGGGCATGCGCGCCATGCGATGATGCACGCATTCGAAGGCATCGGTTGCAACTGAAACCATTGCAAGGAACTCCGTGACACGATGCCTGCTCCCATGAATCGGCCCGGTCGCCACGCATGACGTCGTGGCATGCCATCACCAGCCTTGGCGACAGCGCGCTGCTGCTACCCCTGGTCGCCTGGATCACGATCTGGCTCTCATGGCGCCCGCCTCGCTGGCACGACGTCGCGCGCTGGCTGGTGGCCGTCGCCTTGTGTGGCGGCGGCGTGGCCGTGTCCAAACTATTGTTCATGGCCTGGGCTATCGGCCCACCCGGGCTCGACTACACGGGCTTCAGCGGACATACCGCGCTGAGCTTGCTGGCATGGCCATCGTTAGCCTGCCTGCTGGCGAGCGGCCGTTCATCACGCGGACAAGCGATCGCCGCCTTCGCGGGCGGTCTCGTGGGTGCTTGTGTGGGCATGTCGCGACTTGCCCTGAAAGTGCATAGTCCGTCGGAAGTCTGGATGGGCGCCGCGCTTGGGGTGGCAGTAGCCGCGTGGTTCCTGCATGGCTTGATACAGTCACGACCTGTCCGGTCCGACAGGTCGACGTGGCGCATCGCCGTGCTTGGTGGCGTCGCGCTTGCGATCGGCGTGCTCTGTTATGGGCGTGTCTTCCCGTCCCAGTACATGCTGAAAGAACTTGCGCTATGGATGAGCGGCCACTCCAGCGTATTCACCCGCCGAGGGGACCCGGGCGCGTAGATGAAGATGCCCCCCGCCCGCTCGACCGCGCGATGTGCATCGCCTATCGTTGGGACTTCCGCCACGAACCCAAGGGACGATCGATGGGACGTTCAATCTCTCGCCTCAGGACGGTATTCACGCTGCTGCTCGTCATAGGCTTCGCGCCGGCGTACTGCTTCGCTTCGCCCGCCGTGGCGAAACCGGCCACGGGAGGCATCGATATTACGGCGGATGGAAGCACGTTCACGATCAGGCTGGTCGCTCCCGCGGTCTTGCGCGTGCGTCGGCAGTCCACCGGACAACCGGACGCGCCGTCCACCACGGTCCTCGATCCTTCGGCGAAGCTGGTGCCGAACGAAACGGTTGAAGTTCGCGACGATGCCGACGGCATCACCATGAGTTCGGACCGGCTCGTCGTCCACTGGGACAAACGCAAGGCCGAACTGTCGATCGGTAATGCGCACCAGCGAACATTGCTGAGGCAGACCGACTTCGAGGCGCTCGCCCAAGGACGCATCGTCCTGTCGCACGGAACAGCGGACGCGCTATACGGTATCCGCGGCTATTACGCGACCGAACCCTCCGGGGCCGGCCTGCTGCGCAGCGGCGTGCAGGTCGCCAAGGCCGGCGAGCAAGGCTATGCGGGTGCGCCATTCGTTTGGAGCACGGCCGGCTACGGGGTCCTGGTCGATGCCGAGCCCGCTCGCTTCAATCTGCAAACGGACCGCCTGACCGTCGATGGCTTCCCCAGCAAGGGCGTCGACTATTTCCTGATCGTCGGTCAGCCGCCCGAGGTCTTCGCCGCGTTGGCCCGACTCAGCGGTCCCGCGCCGCTGTTCCCGAAATGGGCGATGGGATTTACCAACAGCCAATGGGGCATCGACGAGAAGGAACTGCTGGACATCGTCGACACCTATCGCGCCAAGCGCATACCCATCGACAATGTCACCCTGGATTTCGACTGGAAAGGCTGGGGCGAGGATAACTACGGAGAATTCCGCTGGAATCCGGCCAATTTCCCCGACGGTCCAAACGGCAAGCTGAAAGCCGAACTGGACAAGCGCGGCATGCATCTGACCGGCATCATGAAACCGCGTATCCACGTCGATACCGTGCAGGGTCGCTACGCGACCGAACATCACCTCTGGTATGACGCGAAGCCGGCCATCGGCGACTATTTCTCACACAAACCGGTGCGCGATATCGATTTCGACAAACCGGAGGCGCGTGCATGGTTCTTCAACGACACGTTGAAGCATTCCTTCGATACCGGCATCGTCGGCTGGTGGAACGACGAGGCCGACGACACCGGCGACGATACCCAGTTCATGAACATGCAGCGTTCGCTTTACGACGGTCAACGCGCGCACTCACCGCTGCGGGTATGGTCGCTCAACCGCAATTTCTATCTTGGCTCCCAGCGTTACGCCTATGGCATGTGGTCCGGCGATATCGATACCGGCTGGGCAAGCATGGCGAGCCAGCGCGAGCGCATGCTCAGTGCGGTCTCGCTCGGCGAATGGAAATGGGGCATGGATGGCGCCGGTTTCAAAGGCCATCCTGGTAACGAGGACTATGCACGCTGGGTGGAATTTGGTGCATTCACGCCGATTTTCCGTGTGCACGGCCAGCATTTCGAGAAACGCCAACCCTGGCGTTACAGTGCCGATGCGGAGGCCGCGGCAACCAGGGCCATCCGCCTGCGCTACACGCTGATCCCCTATATCTACTCTTATGAACGCAGTACGTTCGCCAAGGGCGTGGGCCTGGTTCGTCCGCTGGCCTTCACCTTTCCGGACGATCCGAACGTGCGCAACAGCATCGACTCGTGGATGTTCGGCGACAGCCTGCTCGTCTCGCCCGTGGTCGAGCAAGGGCAGACCAGCAAGCACATCTACCTGCCGGCCGGCCGCTGGACCGACTATGCCACCGGCAAGGTCTACGACGGCGGCCATGCCATCGACTATCCGCTGGACAGCGCGCACTGGAGCGATATCCCGCTCTTCGTGCGCGAGGGCGCGATCATCCCGACCGAAGGGCCGGTGCAATACGTCGGCGAGCACCCTTTGACCATGGTGGAGGTCGACGTGTTTCCCGCAGCCACGACGACACGCTTCGACTACTACGACGATGACGGAACGACCTACGACTACGAGAAAGACCGTTATTTCCAGCAGTCGATGACCAGCCAGCGAAACGGCAACGCGATCGGTTTCTCCCTCACCGACCACTCCGGCTCGTATCGGCCGGCGCTTCGCTACTACATGGTGAAGATCCATGGCGGCGCCGCCTCGGCGGTTGCCGATGCGCAAGGAAAACAGCTCCCGCGCGATAAGGATCTGGCCGCCCTTGCCGCCGCGGACCATCGGGGCTGGGCATCTGGTCGTGATCGATTCGGCGACGTCACCTACGTGAAGCTTCCTGCCGGTAGTGCGCAGGCGATCAGCGCCACCATCGGAGGCACGCCATGAAAAGCCTCCGTACCGTGCTGCTCCCGGCGATCCTCGGCGCCTTGCCGCTGCTCGCCCTCGGCGCGCAGGACCGTCCGGCGGCAGCGCAACCCACCGCCGCGCAGCGGCAGGAGCTTGCGAAACTGCTCGATGGGCCGTCGATCCCGGCGCCGGTGCGACCGATCTTCCAGCAGGGCCGCGAAAGCATGACCGAGGTGCTGCTCTACCTCAGCTGCTACCCCGGCTGGGACGCCTGGAAATACCTCGGCGACTACCAGGTTCCCGGTACCGGCAACGCTTATTATCTTGCCGCTATGAACGCCACGCACTATCACGACCGCTCGCAGTGCCTGACCATCCGTCGCATCAGTTCCGTGCAACAGGCCTCCGCCGACACGCTCTCCTTCAGGGTCCTGTTCGTCGCCGACGACAGCAACGAAAGCGCCGACCGCACCTTCGGCATGGTCAGGCAACCCGACGGCCGCTGGCTGTTCGCGCGCGGCGGGTTTTGATCAGGAGCGGATCGATCACCCAGATATTTCAGACCACTGGACCGTGCGCCCTTCGTGCAAGCCTCAATCTGGAACCTTCATGACCCGCCGCCAACACAATGACACCAAGTTGACTGTCTCAAGCGGCAACGTGTTTGCCGATCTCGGTTTTCCAGAACCGGAGGCCACCGTTCACAGGATGCGATCGGAGCTGATGATCGAGATCGAAAAGCTGATCCAGGCGCAGAGGCTTACCCAGACGGAGGCGGCGCGCATCCTGCAGGTAACACAGGCCCGGGTTTCCGACCTGAAACGCGGAAAGGTAGAGAAGTTCAGTCTCGACATGCTTGTGACATTCGCGACACGCATGGGTAAATCCGTCAGGATGCGCATCGCGTGATTGGGTGTGGGACTGCTATTTGAGCCAGGCGTTCGCGAGCGCCATCTTCCTTCGTCCGATAGCCGGTAATATGCGCCATTGTGCGCGGCCAGCGCGGTATCGGCCGGGTTGACGGTCTGGATCGAAGGGTTGGCATGTCGAAAGAAGCGGGGCGCAAGAATGCCGTCATGGTCGGCGCGGGCATTCTTTGCAGTCGCCTGATCGGGCTGGTCAGGCAGCGGATTTTCTCCCATTACTTCGGACTTTCCGACCAGGCCGACATTTTCAGCGCCGCCCTGCGCGTGCCCAATTTCCTGCAGAACCTGTTTGGCGAAGGCGTCCTCTCGGCGTCGTTCATCCCGGTCTATGCGCGACTGCTCGCCGAAGGCCGGCGCGAGGAAGCCGGACGGCTGGCCGGTTCGATCGCCTCGATCCTGGCCTTGCTGATCTCGGTCATCGTCGCCATCGGCGTCGTGGCGACCCCTTATCTCCTGTGGGTCATCGCACCCGGCTACGAAGGCCATAAACGCGAACTGACCATCCTGATCGTGCGGATCCTGTTTCCCGGCACCGGCATCCTGGTCTGGTCGGCATGGTGCCTGGGCATCCTCAACAGCCATGGGCGCTTCTTCCTTTCCTATGCGGCCCCGGTAGCCTGGAACGTCTCGATGATCGCGACGATCCTCGTGTTCAGGAACCGCGATGCCGAGACCCTGATCGTGTACCTGGCCTGGGGCACCGTCCTCGGTTGCCTGCTCCAGTTCCTCGTCCAGCTCGGCCCGGTGCTGAAAAGCGCGCCACGGATGTGGCTGCGCCTGGATCTTCGCGGTACGCATGTCCGCCAGGTCACCGGCAATTTCGCCTCGGTGGCGATGGGCCGCGGCATCGTGCAGATCAGCGCCTTCGTCGACCAGTCGATCTCGACCCTGCTGGGCAGTGGCGCCGTGGCGGCGATGACCACGGCCTCGTCGATCAATATGCTGCCGGTCAGCCTGTTCGGCATGGCGATCTCCGCGGCCGAGTTGCCGGAGCTGTCGCGCATGGTCGGCAAGGACCTGGACGTCGCGACGACGACGAAGCTTTCCGCGCGGCTGAACGACGGACTGGAGCGCATCGCCTTCTTCGTCGTTCCCTCGGCCATGGCGTTCTTCGCGCTCGGCAACGTGATCGTTGCGGCGCTCTACCAGTCCGGCAAATTCACCAGCGCCGACTCGCACTACGTCTGGGCCATTCTCGCCGGTTCCGGCGTCGGCCTGCTCGCCTCGACCTTCGGTCGTCTTTATTCCTCCACGTACTACGCCATGCGCGACACCCGGACGCCCCTGCGATTCGCACTCGTGAGGCTGGTGGCGACGGTCGTTTCGGGATTGGCCTGCGCCCTGTGGCTACCGGGGGCATTCGGCGTGGCGCCACAATGGGGCGCCGTCGGCCTGACCGCGTCCGCCGGCATCGCCGGCTGGATCGAATTTTACCTGTTGCGTCGCGCGATGAACGCGAAGCTCGGCGCCACCGGCGTGCGTGCTTCGACCATGCTCAAACTCTGGCTGGCCGCTGGACTCGCCGCATCGGTCGCCTGCACGGCCGAGTACTTCGGACCGGCGGAAGGGCCGATCGTTACCGCGATGTTCGTGCTGGGAAGCTATGGCATCGCTTACTTCGCGGTGACCTTCCTGCTACGCATCAAGGAGTGCGAAGCCATGCTGGCGAAGCTGCGCCGACGTATCCGCTGACATAGTCGAGGCGAAACCTGCGTGTAGACGGCTTCACCGTATTTCATCGAATCTGCCGCCATCCGATCTTGAAGGTGGCGGATCGAAGCGCTACCGTGGTGGCGGTGAAACGGCATATCCCCCAGCCCGAGCAGAACGCCACAGGCTGACATGCCTGCCAGGAACGCGCCATCCGGCTTGCGATGCTTTGGTGGGTAAGACTCCCCTCGAAAAATCCGGACCGCGGGCGCGCCCTCCCCACGTAGTACTTCCGGAGTCCGTCATGTCCACGCATCGTTCTTCCCTTCGCGGCCAGTCACAGGAGCTTTCCCATGGCTGAGCGCATCCTTGTTCCTTACGATCGTTCCGTGTGTGCCGATACGGCAGTGGAAGCCGCCCTGCGCCTGGCACGCGAAGAGAAGGCCAGTCTGTACGTCCTGGCGATGACGCCGGACGAACCCGATTCGACCGGCCCGATTCCCGTCGCCAGCCAGTTGAACGACGACCTGATCGCCTTCGTCCGGCTGGGTTCGCAGATGGGTGTTCCGGTGGATGGAAGTTACCTGGAAGCGCCGACCGTCGAATCGATCCGTGAAGCGATCAAGACGCACCAGATCGACCACCTGGTCGTGGCGAACTGCGAAACGCTGGAGAAAACCTCGGCCAACGCGCGCATGCTGCGCACGCTGACGACGGACAGTCCCGTGCCGACGACGGTCCTGAACTGACCGACCCCACCGTGATGAACAAGGTTCACGCATGACCCGATTGCTCCTCGTTCGTCACGGTGAAGTCGCCGGCATCGATCCACCGACCTTTCGCGGGCGCGCCGAACTCGCGCTCACCGGACGTGGTGAAAAGCAGGCCGCGCTGACCCGCGACGCGATCCATTCGCGCTGGCCAGTCGATGCGATTTACTGCAGTCCGCTCGGTCGCTGTGTGCGCACCGCGAATACGCTTGGCGAAGCGTTTGGCCTGCAGGCCATGCCCGAAGCCGACCTGACGGATATCGACTACGGCGAATGGACGGGCTTGAGCCGGGACGAAGTAGACCGGCGTTGGCCGCAAGACCTGGCCATGTGGAAAAGCACGCCCCATGCCTTCCATGTGCCTGGCGGCGAATCGCTCCAGGCCGTGGCCGCGCGCGCCGTCGATGCACTGATAGCGATTCTGTCGACGCCTCGTACATCGGTTGCCATCGTCACCCATGACAGCGTCATCCGTGTCCTGCTCTGCCACGCCATGGGGCTTCCCCTTGCCAGCTACTGGCTGCTTGCCCCGTCGCCCTGCGGGATCAGTGTGGCAACTTATGCGGAGGGCCGCTTCACCGTCGAGGCATTCAACGAAACCGCCCATCTGTCGGGCGCCTGAGCCAGTCAATCCGGCTCGATAAGGCCAAGCCGCGTCGCGGCAGCGACGGCCTCGCCCCGCGAACGCACCTCGAGTTTGCGCAGGATCGCCGAGGTGTGGTGTTCGACGGTCTTTTCGGAACGGACGATCCGCGCGGCGATCTCCGCGTTCGACAATCCCTTTACCAGGAGGGTCAGGATGTGTCGCTCGCGGGTGGTCAGTCCCGCCGGATGCGCCGCCGTCGTCGCGCGGGGACCGCGGGCCACGCCACGCACGCCGACGCAGCGCAGGTGCGCCCGGCAACGGTCGACGGTCACCGAGGCACCCAATCTCCCAAGTGTGTCCAGTGCCTCGAGCATGGCCGGCTCGTCGCCATCCAGCAGGGCCATCGCCTGCTCATAAGGACAACCCAGCCGCTCCCATGCCGTAGCAGCGGCACGCCACTGGTCGGCTGCCTGCAAGGCGTAAGGCACTTCGATATCGCGCGAATCCTCGCAAGTCATGCCGAGCCGGCGACACCAGAAGCGCAATTCGCCCAGCGCCCGGGGATCGTGCAACTGCTCGGCCAGTTCGCAGATCCGCAGCAATTCGGCGTCGACGCCCGAGCCATCGTTACGCAACCACGCCGCCTCCGCCCGTGCGGCAGCGACCGGCGCGAGTCGCTGCAACTCCCCGGTCGCGCGGGCAAGCGCACATGCCTCATCGAGCAGTTCGTCCGTGCCTGGATCGCCCCTACGCAAGCGTATCCGCGCGAGTACGGTCAAGGCGGGAATGCGCGCCACCGGCGCTGCCGCCGGGCGAGCGATGATCTGGCTGGCCAGGCGCGCCGCGGCGTCCCAGCGCCCCTGTTCGAAATCCAGCCGCGCCTGCTGGGCCAGGACATAGTTGGACCAGGCATCCAGGTCGCGTTCGGCGAAATACGCCACGGCGTCAGCGATCATGCGCTGGGCGGCGGGATAGTCGCGGATCACCACGGCCGTGCTGGTCAGGTTCGCATAGGCGCGGGCCACGTGTTCGCCATAACCGTGCTCCAGGGCAAGGTCCAGGCTTTGCTCGAGCATGGCCCTGCCCTCCGCATGGCCCTCCGAGTAGCGTGCCGCGCCGACGTTGTTCAACGCGTGGACCAGGACTTCCTCGTCGCCCTCCGCCTCCGCCAATGCGATCGCACGCATGCCCCAGGCAACCGCTTCGTCGGTCCGCCCGGCCAACATATGCAATTGCGCGCGATTGCTCAGCGCCCAGGCAAGCTCGCCATCCGCCGGAAGGCTCTCCAATAGTTGCACCGCCTGGTCCGCGTAGGTTTCCGCTTCGCGATTGCGGCTGACGAACCAGTGCAGCCGTGAAAGCCAGCGAAGCGTATGCCCCTCCTGTCGCCGGTTCCCCAGCGCACGCCAGATCGCCAGGGCCGACAGGCTCGAGGCAATCGCCGGATCGATCTGGCCGGTGAGATACCCCTGGTAGGCGTGCCGCTCGAGCAGATCGGCATGCGCCTCGGCCGGGAGGCCCACGGTATGTCCGAGCGCCTTCGCATAGAGCGCGGCCGCATCGCAGTGCGCGCCGTGCGACACCGCCTCGGCCGCCGCACGCGGTGCGTACATGAGCACCGCCGACGAATCTGCGGCGCCGGCGGCGTGATGGACCAGGCGAGCCAGCGCCGTGTCGGCCCCGCCCTGTTCCAGGCAGGACAACACCCGCGCATGCAGCGAGGTTGCCACGGGCGCGGACAGGGCCTGCTCCATCGCGATGCGGGCCAGTTCGTGGCGATATGCATAGAACCCGTTTTCCGCGGTGAGCAGGCCCGAGGCCAGCGCCGCGGCGATATCCTCGCGTGCCGGGGCGAGTATCGCCTCGACCATGGCGGCCTCGATCCGACCCGGCACGATAGCCACCAGGTCGAGCAGTTGGCGCGCCGCCGGCGTCTGGCGCGCGGCGCGAGCCAGCACGGCATCGCGCACCGTGGCGGGCACGCCATCCACCTGCAGCGCCTCGATAACGAAAAAGGGATTGCCGCCGGTCACGGCGAAAAGTCCGTCGGAAGGGCGCCCGGATTGCAACGCCATGTCGACCACGGCGCTCTCCGACAATGGCATCAAGGGCACCCGCACGACCGCATCCGCGGGAAGGTCGCCGAAAACCAGGCGCAGGGGGTGCCACTCGCCCAGTTCGTCGTCACGGTAGGTCAACACCATCAGCGCGCGCACCCGGTGCAGGCGGCGCGCGAGGAACTTGATCAGGTCCAGCGTCGCGGCGTCGGCCCAGTGCACGTCCTCGATGACGAGCAGGGTCGTGCCGGGCGCTTCATTCAGTTCCGCGAGCACGGCACTGAA
This sequence comes from Luteibacter sp., assembly GCA_036009745.1. GTDB lineage: Bacteria > Pseudomonadota > Gammaproteobacteria > Xanthomonadales > Rhodanobacteraceae > Luteibacter. The sequence goes on from DASYLE010000145.1 coordinate 132,110, forward strand.
CAGTTCCGCGCGATGCCCTTCCAGGCCGAGCATGGTGCGCATGTCCGCACTGAACGCGCTCGCCATGTCGTGCAGTGGGCCGAGTGGACGCGGCGAGAACAGCGCTTCGCATCCACCCCACAGCACCCTGCCCCCATCGTGACTGGCAGCCAGATGCCGGACCAGCGACGTCTTGCCGATCCCCGCTTCGCCGCATACCAGCGCGGTGCGACCGCTGCCCTGTCGGGCCAGGTCGACGCCGTCCAGCAGGCGTTGCAAGGCGTAGCCGCGCTCGATCAGTTCCACCATCCGGACTCCTGGGAACCTCACCCCATTGTCGCACCGTACGCCGGGGTTCGTTCAGGCCATCGCCTGTTCGCAGGGTTTACAGAAAGTACTTGAACGGCCTCCATGGCGCGCGATACCCCGCGGGACCGGCCGAAACCCGGCTTGTACGCTCCGCGTTGAGATAGAAGTAGGGGTCGAGCACCGATACCTCGCTGATGGCGTTCACCGGCAGCTCGTTGCGCTGCGCCACTTCGCGGATGGCCTCGGGCGTGGGCGCGTCATAGACGCAGTAGGTCCGGGATTTGTCGGCGCTCACATAGGAATGCAGCCAGGTCACCCCTTCCTCGGCATTCGCCTTGACGATCTTGCGGCAAAGTGCCGAGCCGGCGGTACTGGTCGGCAAGGCCAACCCGTCAGGGAAGTGACGTTCAACGATATAGCGTGGCATGGGAATCTCCTCGATGGTGGGCAGACCGGAGGCGGCCTGCGGGACCAATGTAGGCGGCCGGCGGGGGCGGGACATCGGGAAATCCCCCCAGATTGCGCGGCACGATCACCCATATCGGGGCGACGGGGCACCGACCTTGGTCTAAAGGAATGCAGGAAACTAATTCAATATGTTGTTTTACAATAATATTTACCTCGGCGATCGCAATATCTTCCCCATTGTTCGTTCGCGAGGGCATCGTGTATACCGTATGTATACAGAGCCCCTGTGCCGTTGCTGCACGTTCGGTCAGACAGGCGCATATTCGAGTCATGAGGAGTGCCTCCATGGACAATTCAACCGCCATCGCACCGGAGCAACTTGTCGGGCGTCATGCCCGACCGGGCATGTCCCTGCTGGCGATCCTTCATGCCATCCAGGACGATGTCGGCTATCTGCCGGAGTCCGTGGTGGCACCCCTGGCGAAGGCGACGAACCTGTCGCGCGCCGAGGTCCACGGGGTCATTACCTACTACCACCACTTTCGAACGCATCCTGCCGCGCCGGTCACCATCGAACTGTGTCGCGCGGAAGCGTGCCGCAGCATGGGCACGGAGGCGCTGGCGAAACACATCGAAGCGCGCACGGGCTGCCGTTTCGACAGCGGGCATGAGGACGCGATCGGGCTCGAGTCGGTGTATTGCCTGGGCCAATGCGCGCTGTCGCCGTCCATGATGATCAACGGTGTCCTGCATGCCAGGGTCACATCGCAGAAATTCGACACCCTGCTTGCCGCCGCCGTGGCGCGCATGGAGGAACCGGCATGACGCGTATCTTCGTTCCCCGCGACTCCTCGGCGCTTGCGCTCGGCGCGGATGCCATCGCCGCAGCCATCGTCAGCGAGGCCTCACGGCGTGGCATGCCGGTCGAACTCGTTCGCAATGGTTCGCGTGGCCTGCTGTACCTGGAGCCCCTGGTCGAAGTGGAGACGCCCGCGGGACGCGTCGGTTATGCGAATGTCGAGGAAACCGACGTGGCCTCGTTGTTCGATGCCGGCTTCGTCGAGGGCAAGGCTCACGCGCGCCATGTCGGCATCGTGGACGACATCCCGTACCTGAAGAAACAGCAGCGCCTGACCTTCGCCCGCATCGGCATCACCGATCCGCTGTCGATCGACGACTATCTCGCCTACGGAGGCCTCGAGGGCCTGAAGAAGGCACTGGTCGCCGACGGCATGGCCGCCTGCGAAGCCTTGATTGAATCGGGGCTTCGCGGCCGTGGCGGCGCGGCCTTCCCAGCCGGCATCAAATGGCGCACCGTGCTTGGTGCAGCGGCCGACCAGAAATACATCGTCTGCAATGCGGACGAAGGGGACTCGGGCACGTTCTCCGATCGCCTCGTGATGGAAAGCGATCCGTTCATGCTGATTGAAGGCATGATCATCGCCGGCATCATCACCGGCGCCACGGTCGGGCATGTCTATGTGCGCAGCGAATACCCGCATGCGATCGCCACCCTGGAAGCCGCCATCGTCAAGGCACGCGCAGCTGGCTGGCTCGGCGACGACGTGCTCGGCTCGGCGAAGCGCTTCGAGTTGTTCGTGGCCAAGGGAGCCGGTTCGTACGTCTGCGGCGAAGAAACCGCGATGCTCGAATCGCTGGAGGGCAAGCGCGGCGTCGTCCGCGCCAAGCCGCCGCTGCCGGCGCTTTCCGGCCTCCACGGCAAGCCCACCGTCATCAACAACGTGATCACCCTGGCCACCGTGCCGATCATCTTCGCGCGCGGCGCGGCTTTCTATAAGGACTTCGGCATGGGCCGCTCGCGCGGGACCCTGCCCTTCCAGATCGCCGGCAATGTGAAACAGGGCGGCCTGGTCGAACTCGCCTTCGGCGTAACCCTGCGCGAACTGCTGTTCGACTACGGCGGTGGCACGGCCAGCGGCCGGCCGGCGCGCGCCGTGCAGGTCGGCGGTCCACTGGGTACTTACCTCCCCGAGAGCCAGTGGGATATCCCGATGGACTACGAGGCCTACGCGGCCGTCGGCGCCGTGGTCGGCCATGGCGGCCTGGTCGTGCACGACGACACCTCCAACCTGGCCGAACTCGCCCAGTACGCCATGCACTTCTGCGCGATCGAATCCTGCGGCAAGTGCACGCCGTGCCGGATCGGCTCGATACGTGGCGTCGAGGTCATCGAGCGCATCCGCAAGGGCGACACGAAGCAGGTCGAACTGCTGCGCGACCTCTGCGACACCATGGTGTCCGGCTCGCTCTGCGCCATGGGCGGCATGACACCCTTCCCGGTGCTTTCCGCGCTGGACCACTTCCCTGAAGACTTCGGTCTCGACACCGCGTCCAAAGCGGCGGCGGCATGACCATGGAGCCCACCATGTCCACGATGCCTCTCCCCTCTCCCGCCGGCGGCTGCGGCTCCGGAAGTTGCGCATGCAAGACCCAGGCGGAACTGCGCACCGCACGCGGGCCCTTCGACGATACCGACTACGGCACACCGTTGAGACATAGCGATGTCGCGGTGACGCTCGAGATCGACGGCCAGCCCATCACGGTACCCGCCGGCACCTCGGTGATGCGTGCTGCGGCCGAGATCGGCGTGAATATCCCGAAGCTTTGCGCCACCGATTCACTGGAACCCTTCGGTTCCTGCCGCCTGTGCCTGGTCGAGATCGAAGGCCGGCGAGGCTATCCGGCGTCCTGCACCACGCCGGTCGAGGCAGGCATGAAGATCAACACGCAGACACCCCGCCTGCAGACCCTGCGCCGCAACGTGATGGAGTTGTATATCTCCGATCACCCGCTGGACTGCCTGACCTGCCCGGCCAATGGCGATTGCGAACTGCAGGACATGGCCGGCGTCACCGGCCTGCGCGAAGTGCGCTATGGCTTCGATGGCGCGAACCACCTGAAGGACCAGAAAGACGAATCGAATCCTTATTTCACCTACGACCCGTCCAAATGCATCGTCTGCAACCGATGCGTGCGGGCCTGCGAGGAAACCCAGGGCACCTTCGCGCTGACCATCAGCGGGCGTGGCTTCGAATCGCGCGTGGCCGCCAGCGAGAGCCAGTCCTTCATGGGCTCCGAATGCGTCTCGTGCGGCGCCTGCGTGGCCGCCTGCCCCACCGCGACGCTCCAGGAAAAATCGGTGATCTCGCTCGGCCAGCCCGAGCATTCGATCGTGACGACCTGCGCCTATTGCGGCGTCGGCTGCTCGTTGAAAGCCGAGATGAAGGGTAGCCAGGTGATACGCATGGTGCCGCAGAAGAACGGCGGCGCCAACGAAGGCCACGCCTGCGTGAAGGGCCGCTTCGCCTGGGGCTATGCCACGCACAAGGATCGCATCACCAAGCCGATGATCCGCGCGAAGATCACCGATCCCTGGCGCGAAGTCAGCTGGGACGAGGCCATCGGCTATGCGGCTTCGGAGTTCCGGCGCATCCAGGCCAGGCACGGTCGCGATTCGATCGGCGGTATCACCTCCTCGCGCTGCACCAACGAGGAGACCTATCTCGTCCAGAAACTCGTTCGCGCGGCCTTCGGCAATAACAATGTCGACACCTGCGCGCGCGTCTGCCATTCGCCGACCGGCTATGGCCTGAAGACCACGATCGGTGAATCGGCCGGTACGCAGACCTTTGCCTCGGTCGAGAAGTCCGATGTCATCGTCGTGATCGGCGCCAATCCCACCGACGGTCACCCTGTATTCGCCTCCCGGCTCAAGCGTCGCCTGCGCGAAGGCGCGAAGCTCATCGTTGTCGACCCACGCGTGATCGACCTGGTCGATGGGCCGCACGTCAAGGCGATCCACCATCTGCAACTGCGCCCCGGTACCAATGTCGCGGTCATCAATGCACTGGCGCATGTGATCGTCACCGAAGGCCTGCTGGATGAAGCCTTCGTCGCGGAACGTTGCGAAACGCGCGCCTTCGAGCAGTGGCGCGACTTCGTCTCGTTGCCCGAGAACGCACCGGAGGCCACGGCGGAAATTACCGGCGTCCCGGCCGCGGACCTCCGCGACGCGGCCCGTATCTACGCGCGTGCGCACAACGGAGCGATCTATTACGGCCTTGGCGTCACCGAGCACTCACAGGGTTCGACCATGGTCATGGGCATTGCCAACCTGGCGATGGCCACCGGCAATATCGGCCGCGAAGGCGTCGGTGTGAATCCACTGCGCGGACAGAACAACGTGCAGGGTTCCTGCGACATGGGCTCGTTCCCGCATGAGTTGCCGGGCTATCGTCATATCGGCGACCCGATCGTGCGCGGGCAGTTCGAGGACGCCTGGAGCGTCACCCTGCAGCCCGAACCGGGCCTGCGTATCCCGAACATGTTCGATGCCGCCGTGCACGGCACCTTCCTCGGCCTGTACTGCCAGGGCGAGGACATCGTCCAGTCCGATCCGAACACCCACCATGTCTCCGCGGCGCTGTCGGCGATGGAATGCATCGTCGTGCAGGATATATTCCTGAACGAGACCGCGAAATTCGCCCATGTGCTGTTGCCGGGCTCCTCGTTCCTCGAGAAGGATGGCACCTTCACCAATGCCGAGCGCCGTATCTCGCGCGTGCGCAAGGTAATGGCGCCGCTCGCCGGCTACGCGGACTGGGAAGTCACCGTGCTGCTGTCCCGCGCGCTCGGCTACGAGATGAATTACACGCATCCCTCGCAGATCATGGATGAGATTGCCCGCCTGACGCCGACCTTCCACGGCGTCTCGTACAAGAAGCTCGACGAGCTCGGCAGCATCCAGTGGCCGTGCAACGAGGCGGCACCGGATGGCACGCCGACCATGCACATCGATACCTTCGTGCGTGGCAAGGGCAAGTTCGTCATCACCAAGTTCATCGCGACACCGGAGAAGGTCACCCGCAAGTTCCCGCTTCTGCTGACCACGGGCCGTATTCTTTCCCAGTACAACGTCGGCGCGCAGACACGGCGTACCGAGAACGTGCGCTGGCATGACGAGGATCGCCTCGAGATCCATCCGCACGATGCGGAGGACCGCGGCATCAAGATGGACGACTGGGTCGGCATCGAGTCGCGTGCGGGGCAGACGGTATTGCGCGCGAAGATCACCGAGCGGATGCAGCCCGGCGTGGTCTACACCACCTTCCACTTCCCCGAATCGGGCGCCAACGTGATCACCACGGAAAGCTCGGACTGGGCGACCAATTGCCCTGAGTACAAGGTCACCGCGGTTCAGGTCAGTCCGGTCGAGCAGCCTTCGGCGTGGCAGCAGGAGTATTCGCGCTTCAACGAAGAACAGCTCGACCTGCTCAAGCATCGCGAACTGGCCACGACGGCCCCGGGCAAGTGAGCCATGGACGATAACAACCTGATCGACATGGCGAACCGGATCGGCGATTTCTTTGAGTCCATGCCGGATCACGAGGAAGCGCTGACCGGCATCGCCGATCATATCCGGCGGTTCTGGGAACCGCGGATGCGCCGCGCCATCCTGGCGACGCTCGATCTTCCGGATGGTAGTACGGAGGTTGCGATGTCGGGGATTGTCAGGGAGGCGCTGGTTCGGCATCGCCAAGCTTTGACGCCAGCGGCTGCTTGATCCGCTGCATCGCATGCTGGTCGGCGCCTATGGCGCCGGTGTTTCACCCGAAGGGCAAGGAAGCAAAGAAGGCCACCCCGGTCGCGTGCCCTCGGGGCGGCCGGCGGGGCTCGGGATCACGAGCCGGCTGATCGCCGCGTATCTATTTTTGCCAGCTTGCAGGTCTGGCCTCAAAGGACTCGCGAACAGGGTTCGCTCCCACAGGAGCAGGTTGCCGCGACCTTGTGGGAGGCCACCTCGGTCGCGTGCCATCGGGCGGCCAGCGGGACTCGGGATCACGAACCGGCTGATCGCCGCGTATTTATTTTTGCCAGCTTGCAGGTCTGGCCTCAAAGGACTCGCGAACAGGGTTCGCCCACAGGAGCAGGTTGCCGCGACCTTGTGGAGCGAACCCTGTTCGCGAGTCCTTTGGAGCCGGACGCCACAGGGCCTCATGCCCGCGGCAGCGGGTATTCCAAACGACGTGCCCAGGGCCTCCGCGATCAAGCCATCCTGCATGCCGATACAACGACAAACTCCCCAGGTACGGCATACCCCCGCCCACGTCGCCAAGGCTCGATCGATTCGAGATATCGCGCGCACGCACGAGCTCGCGCCGCCTCATCGAATCGCGACCAGGCCAACGCAACGGGACCACCGACAAACGCTGCATGGCAGGCCTCCTCGGCACTGGCATAATCCAACGTGGCTGAAATGCGCTGATGCGCACTGACGACATAGCCCGCCTCGACGCAGGCAAGCGCCAAGGCGTCTTCCCCGCCGAGCCTGAAGAACAGCGGACACACCTCACTGGCAACCTCGGCATCGACGATCGGGAATACCGAGGCCCAGCCGCAACGGGATCGCTCGCCCCATACCGCCAGCGCGACCCGGCCGCCCGGTCGCAGGACCCGATGCATTTCACGCAGGCCCTGCTCGGGATCGGGCAGGTACATCAGGCCGAGGGCACATAGCACGACATCGAAGCCTGCATCGGGCAAGGCCAGGTTTTCGGCATCCATGCGCGCGAAGCGGGTGTTCGAGAAGCCTTGCTCACGTGCGCGCTGCCTCGCCGCTTCGACCATGTGGCCCGACAGATCGGTGCCAAGGACCTGGCCATGCGGTCCGACCATCCGGGCGGCAGCCAGACTCACCAGCCCCGTGCCGCAGGCCACATCCAGCACGCGCTCGCCAGACACCAGCGATGCGCTCGACAACAACAGGTCCTGCGCGAGCGCCAACTGCGCCCGCCACAGAGGCTCATAGTCGTCGGCCGCCAGGTCCCAGCCGTAACGCTGGATCCGCCGCTGCAGCTTCGGGTTCATCTCAGCGGCGCGTGATGACGATTTCGAGGTATTCACTGGGCACTACCAGCGCCCGCGTGCCTGCGAGGTTACGGCTATTCAGCAGGTCGGTCAGATCGCGCTCCAGTGCCTCGGCCTGTTCCACCGGCAAGGCCCCGAACACCTTGTGCACCGGTCCATACCATGTACGGAACACCTCGATGAAGTGCGCGGCCGAGCGGTAGCGGAAGTTGAATATCCGCGGCGTCACGGAAAGCTTCGCGGCGTCCGTGCCGAACAGGGCATGCAGATGCGCTTCCACGCCCCAGAGCGATGGCGGCAGCACGCCTGCCGGCGGCGGCAGATAGCGGCCCAGGGTCTTGAACATCTGTCCGACGAAACCTTCCGGCGTCCAGTTGGACAGGCCGATCGTTCCACCCGGGCGGCATACGCGCGCCAGTTCGGCGGCGGCCTGGGCCTGGTCGGGACAGAACATCACGCCGAACGTGGACAGCACCGCATCGAAGCTGGCGTCCGCGAACGGCAAATCCTCGGCGTCGGCCACCCGGAACGCCACGTCCAGATGTTCCGCGGCGGCGCGTTCGGCTCCGAGATCGAGCAAGCCGGGTACGTAATCGGTCGAGGTGACCTTGCAGCCACGCCTTGCCGCGGCAAGCGTGGCATTGCCGTTGCCGGCGGCGACGTCGAGCACGCGCTCGTCCCAGTGCAGGTCGCAGGCTTCGGCCAGTTGCTCGCCGACGATCTGCAAGGTGGTGCCGATGACGGCGTAGTCACCGCTGGCCCAGGCGGTCTGCTGGCGGTTCTTGACGGCGGTGAGATCGATGACGGCGCTCATGGATGTGTGCTCTGAAGGAAGGTGATGCCAATGTGGCTTTCCCCCACTCCCGCGTCCTGTCCCTGCGTCGTCCCGGACTGACCGATCGTCCCGTTGGCATCGGTCCTGTGCCGCTCGTCCTCGATTCCTGCCCGATCGTCCGTCAGCCCGGCATCTTGCTTCTTGCCTATTGGTCAGTCCCGCCGGGGCGACCAGAATGAGGCACCAACGATGCGGAGGGCCATGCCATGGCCATGCACGACGTTGCCGCGGCCATGCGGCGTGTCGAAACGGTATTGCGGCGACGTCCCGACATGGGACTGCATGACGATGCGCCAGCCACGGCGCTCTGGCAGGGGGGCACCCGCGTCCTCGCCAGCCACGCGAACGGCACGACGATGTCGACCGATATGCCGGATGAACTCGGCGGCAGCGGCGACCAGGTTACCCCCGGCTGGCTGTTTCGTGCCGGCATCGCCTCGTGCCTGGCCACCACCATTGCCATGGCAGCCGCCGCCGAAGGCATCGAACTGACAACGCTCGAAGTTCGCGCAGGCAGTCGCTCGGATACGCGCGGACTGTTGCGCATGACTGGGTCCGATGGCGAGACGGTGAGCGCGCGTCCCCAGGACATGCGCTTGCAGGTAAGCATCTCGGCCCGAGGCGTACTTCCTGGACGGTTGCGCGCACTGGTCGAGGCGTGCCGCCACTGCTCACCCATGCCCAATGCCGTGGAAAACATCGTGCCGCTGGACTTGCGTATCGACGCCACCTGATGGACGCACTCTCCGAAATCCTTCGTGTCGTGCGCCTGACCGGTGCGATCTTCATCCATGCGCGGTTCACCGCACCCTGGTGTTACCAGTCACCCAGCGCGGACACCGCCGCGCCCCTGCTCGAGCCCGGCGCCGAGCGCGTGGTGATCTTCCATCTGCTCACCGAGGGCGAATGCTACGTCGGCATGAAGGGCCAGCCCCCCTTGCATCTGCACGCCGGCGACGCGGTGATCTTTCCGCAAGGTGATGCGCATCTGATGAGCTCCCAGCCCGGCCTTCCGCCAGCGAAGGGCTCACGCCTCGACGAAGTACTGTCACGTCGGCCGCGCCAGCTTGCCTACGGCGGCGGTGGTGCGACGACGCGCCTGGTCTGCGGTTACATGGCCTGCGATGCACGTCTGGCGCGTATGTTGCTCACAGGACTGCCGCCGGTGCTTCGCGTCAACGTGCGTGGCTCGAACGCCGGCATCTGGCTCGAGTCGTCCGTGCGTTACGCACTGGCCGAAGCGCGCTCGCCACGGCCCGGCGGCGCCGGTGTGCTGGCAAAGCTGGCCGAGGTGCTGTTCATCGAAGTGTTGCGCCTGCATATGAACGAGCAGGCCGACGATCGCACCGGCTGGCTGGCCGGGCTCGGCGACCGTATCGTCGGCGCGGCGCTGAATGCCTTGCACAAGCACCCGTCGCACACCTGGTCCCTGGAGGAACTGGCCCGCGCCGCCGGCACCTCGCGATCGGTACTCGCCGAGCGCTTCCAGCAACTGGTCGGCAGCTCACCGATGCAGTACCTGACCCAGTGGCGCATGCTGCTTGCCGCCGACCTGCTCAGCCACAGCAACGCCCCACTCGCCCGCATCGCCGAAGACGTCGGCTACCAGACCGACACCGCCTTCAGCCGCGCCTTCCGCCGCGAATTTGGTGCGCCACCGTCCGCCTGGCGACGCACACAGTCCTCGCGCCACGTTCATTGAGATAACCGGCATTCGCGGCGACCGGTGCATGACTCCGAGGCATGATGTATTCTTACCATGTGTGCATCGATCAACAAGGTGTATGAATATGTCCGCCACAGCGACGTTGTCCAGCAAATACCAGATATCCATTCCAAAGGCCGTGCGCGAAGAGCAGCACTGGGAAGCGGGCCAGGAATTCGTCTTCATTCCCAAGGGGAAAGGGGTACTGGTCATGCCCGTGCCTGAGCTGAAACAGTTGGCCGGCATCGCCAAGGGCGCCAGTACAGAGGGATATCGCGACCGCAAGGATCGCTATTGATGGCGGCGGCGCTTCGCGTCGTCGACACATCGGCGTGGATCGAATGGCTTTCCGGCTCCAGCCTTGGCAAGAAGCTCGGCCGTGCCTTCCCGGACAAGGATTATTGCGTCGTACCAACCATCGTGCAGCTTGAATTGTCGAAATGGCTGGTTCGCGAAGTGGGTGAAGACAAGGCCGATCAGGTCATCGCCTATACCCAAAAATGCGTCGTCGTTCCCCTCGATACAACCATTGCAGTCCTCGCGGCCGACCTGCATCGCGAGTACAAGCTGGCTACCGCCGATGCGATCGTCTATGCCACGGCACGCCAGCAAGCTGCCGATCTGCTTACCTGCGACGCCCATTTCGACGGCCTGCCGGATATCGTGTTTTTCCCGAAGACTGGCACAGGCAAGTAGAGGCTTGCGGCCAGGCCAGCCCACGTGTTCGATCGCTTTCGTCGGTGAGGAAAACGGGTCGTTTCGTCGCTTGATCAGCGGCCGGTGACATCCGTCGCGATGGCCCGCAGTGCGCTGGCCATCGCCTCGACGGGCTTGCTCGCCGCCTCGCCGATGCCATGCCGTTGCGCGATCCACGATGGATCGTTCCAGGACAGCCACGTCGCGCCCTGTTCGTCCTGCCAGACCAGGGCCTTCAGCGGAAGATCGATACCCGCCGCCTGCGCGACCTGCATTAACGGCGTGCCACCTTTAGCATTGCCGAAGATGAAGACTTCCGTGGGCCGCAGATCGAGCCCGGCTTGCCTCGCGGCAGCCGCATGATCGATCCGCGCCATCAGCACGAGGCCATGACGCGCCAGCGACGCGACAAGCCTGTCCGCGGTTTCGCCCGGTCCATGGGGACTGGCGCGTGTCTCAAGGCCATCGGTAGTCATCGTCGCACTCGGGGAAGTTCGGCCAAGCGTACACCGCGAGCTGTGAAGCGATTCGGGCATTCGTCCTAGGCGGCCGCGCCCAGCCGGTCGATGGCGGTAGTGATCAGGTCGAGATACGTGCGCATCGACACGGCGCTCTTGCGCTGGCGCGGCGGCACGGGCACGAAGGCGAACTGGCCCCGCCGTTCCTCCTGCCTGACCAGACCGAGGTATTCGCCGTGAAGATACATTTCCGCCACCAGGAAGGTGCGATCCGGTGCGTCGTATACGACGATTCGCGATCCATTTTCCAACGATCATCTCCCCAGGACGTGCTGGCTCTGCCAGCGGACTCATCAGCTTGTAAAAAGCTAGCCCCGATAAGCAGAAACGTCTGTAGGACTTTTACCTAGGGAGCCAGTCGGTGACTGGAAGCCTCAGGTCTTCTTCACGCGGCGGGGCGGCTTCGCTTCGGCGGCCGCAATAAGTTGCTGAAGATAGGCGATGCCTTCTTCTTCGGGGAAAAAGGCCACAACATCGGCGACGGTCAGGCCATAGCGTCGGCGCAGGACAAGGAAATCGTCCTTGGCCAGGGCCATGCGGTCTTTTGGCGCGACGGGCTTGGCCGGCTCGCCCTTCTGGCGATCGAGGGCGGCGAGTTCTTCCTGGAAACGACGGTAGGCGTCTTGCGGGACTGGCATGAATCGTCAATTCGGCACGGGGATGCGCATTCTCGCATGGCTTAGCGGGCGCACCTCAAGCGGCCTCTAGCCCACGCGAAGGCAGGGTTTTGACCGCGCCTCGCTTGCAAATCTAGAATTAACTTATGGAAATTCACGTAATCATATGATAAATATATATTAAGTAGCTTACCAAGGACGTTCCGCGCATCGCGCCGGATATGCAACTCTGCCGTTTGGCCATGCGTCGTTGGCGCTAGGTGCAAACAGGAGGTGGCCTGCTACCCTCCTTTCATCAGGTATGGGGGTGCGCGTTGGTACAGGCCGGGCAACTGGTCGAACGCCGTGCACGCCGGCATC